>JAIMJY010000026.1:0-13754 GCA_020692945.1 Caldisericum sp.
CTGAGCGAAGCGAATGTGTTCGGGGTGATATAAAATAGAGTTCGTGAGAGGTCTCACATACCATAAATATGAAATTATTGTTTCCGATTTGAGGTTGAGAAATGTTTTTTAACTTTCAATAAAATGCTATAATAACAGTGGTGTTTTATGGGAGCCAATTCTTTTAGTAATTTAAATTTTAACGGCAGTATAAGACTGTTTGTTCAACTTTTCCAGTCTCTTACTGTTATTATTACTTTTGCGTTTTTCTTATCGCAGGTATCAATCACGAGAATCCTTTTCAACCTCGAAGAATCCCCGAGAAAGCAGCTGTTACTCGGTGTGTTTTTTGGCCTTATTTCAATAATTGGAACGTATCTTGGCGTTCCAATTAACGATGCGATTGCAAATATCAGAGATATCGGGGCAATCACAGGAGGCCTTTTTGGAGGACCTGTTGTTGGCGCTCTTGCAGGCCTTATTGGTGGGATTCATCGGGCTTCCTTGGGAGGATTTTCTGCCTATCCGTGTGCATTTGCCACAATATCAAATGGTTTAATGGCAGGCTTCTTATATAGATTGAAACAAGGAAAAAATTTTCCTCCACTTGCAGGATTTTTTGTTGGTATAATAGGTGAATCATGGCACATGCTTCTTGTCCTTCTTGTCGCAAAGCCTTATAATCAAGCATACGTGCTTGTGCGCAATGTAAGCGGTCCAATGATACTTACCAATGCCTTTGGAGTTTTGCTGTTTTTGCTCGTCATTCAGGTTGCACAGAGAGAACGCGTAATGGTCTCTGCGATTACTGCAGAAACGGTGCTTAAGGTTACCGAAAAGACTCTTCCAATTTTAAGCAAAGGGCTTACACAGGAGACGGCGGATGCCACAGTAAAAATTATCCTTAAAAGCACAAACCTTGATGCAGTTGGCATTACAGATACCGAGAAGATTCTTGCTTTTAGGGGCATAGGCGATAACCGTCACAAGCCATTAGAGCCAATCAAAGCCAAATCTACTCTTAATTTGCTGAAATCGGGTCAGATTATGCTACTGGAGAATAAGGAAGAAATAGGATGCGAGAATCCGAGCTGTCCTATCCAATCAGGTGTTGTAGTTCCTTTGAAGACCGCAACAGGAGAGATATTCGGAGCACTTAAATTGTACAGGAAATATTCAAACGAGATAACCCCTTTTGATGTCGAAATGGCAAAAGGGCTTGCCACAATACTTGCAACACAAATTGAGTTGAACAAAATTGAACAGGAAAAGCGTCTTAGGATACTTTCGCAGTTAAAGGAACTCCAGGCTCGCATTAACCCGCATTTTCTCTTTAACACCCTTAATACAATCAACTTTGTAGTGCGGAAAGACCCTGATAGAGGGAGAGCTCTCATCCAAAAACTCAGCTATATTTTAAGAGAAACAATTGAGCGAACCTCTAATTTTGTTGAACTCCGAGAAGAAATTCGGCTTGTGAAAGCTTATCTTGAAATCGAAAAAGAACGCTTTGGGGAACGTCTTGAGTACGAATTTGACATCGACGAGAGATTGATGGATGTTAAAATCCCCTCTCTTATTCTCCAGCCGATAGTTGAAAATTCCATAAAACATGGGTTCTCAATTATCACAAGAAGCATAAAGGTGAAAGTTACAGCTTTCGAGAAGTTGAATAAGGTTTATCTTGTGGTGGAAGATACAGGCAGAGGAATTGAGAAGGGCAAACTTGAAGCTATTTTAAATAATAAGTTAAGCGAGTCAATCGGAATAAATAATGTGCGCGACCGCGTTAGAAACGTCTATGGACTGGATGCTGTTTTCAGGATAAAAAGCGTTTCAAATAATGGTACAAGAGTGATTATAGAAATTCCTCAGGAAGGGGTAAAAGAGTGGCTATTAGAACGGTTATCGTTGACGACGAAAAGCCATCAAGAGAAGAGTTAAAGTTTCTTCTTAAAAAATTTCCAGAGTTTGAGATATCAGGGGAGTTTGACAATGCATTTGACGCACTTAGTTTCCTGATTGCTTCTCCCCCAGACCTCGTGTTTTTTGATATCAATATGCCAGGGTTCAATGGGTTGTCTCTTGCAGAGGTTCTTAAAGGGACCGAAAACCATCCCCTGATAGTATTTATTACTGCTTATTCTGATTATGCCGTTAAGGCGTTTGATGTCGATGCAATTGATTATTTGTTGAAACCTATTGATGGGGCGCGATTTGCTAAAACCATCACAAAGGTTAGAGATAAATTTAAGGAATCTTCGAAGCCCAAACTTAAGTTTATTATGTGTGAGTTCCAACGCGAACTCGTGTTGTTTAAACCAGAGGATGTTAATTACTTCTATGCAGAGAAGGGGAAATTGTATGCAAAAAAGGGAAGGGAAGCATTTTTAGTTAAGGGGATGAAACTTCAGGAGGTAGAGGAAAAGTTTGTAAAAGATAATTTTTTAAGGATAAACAAAGAGTACGTAGTGAACCTCAATAAAGTTGCAAAACTCATTCCACTTTTTAAAGGACGTTATGTCGTCCAGATGGATAATGGCGATAAACTTGCTCTCTCTCCCCACCACCAGAAAGAATTTCGTGGCCGTTTTAACTATTAACCTAAATTGAGAGATTTTTTCTCATTATAACTTTCGAAGTGGGGGTGTTCTAAGTAATTGCTGGTTTTATGTAATTAGGAGCAACTGCCTCATTTTCATCGTCGAAGACAAGTGAGCCACTTTTTTGTCATTGCGTAATCTTTTCCTTTTTCTTGTTATTCTGAGTGAAGCGAAGAATATCGTTTTTAACCCTTTGTGTAAAAAGAGAGACCCTTCGCAAATACGGCTCAGGGTGACAGAGTGGGCGAGACTGTAGTGTCGCTCGTTTTGCCTTGATCAAAGATTCAACTTTAAGCATTGATTTTCCAACTTTAGAATCGATTATTTGTTCATTTGGTGTTTTTTTCTTGACTTCTCATATTCTGGTGCTATAATTATACAGGTATAAGGAGTAGAGGAGTCGTAAAAAGTAAAAATTTAAAGGAGGTATTAAAAGATGACTGCATTAATTGTATTAGTTGCTGCGGCGTTTTACATCGTAAGTTATTTTACTTACGGTAAATCGCTTGAAAGAAATGTTGTCAAGGCAGACGGTTCAACGCCAACACCTGCAGTAAGGTTGCGTGATAACATTGACTATATGCCTGCAAACAAATTCGTTCTGTTCGGCCACCACTTTGCTTCAATTGCAGGCGCAGGCCCAATTGTAGGCCCTGCAATTGCAGTAGTTTGGGGATGGCTTCCAGCACTGCTCTGGGTTTGGTTCGGTAACCTCTTTATCGGAAGCATCCATGACTACCTTTCGCTAATGGCGTCAGTCCGTTATGACGGAAAGTCAATCCAGTATGTCTCAGGTAAGTTGATGGGAGCATCGTCAAAATACATCTTCGAGGTGTATGTGTATTTTGCAATGATGCTTGTCATTGCTGCATTCATGGGCGTATTTGGAAAACTTGCCTCAAAGAGCCCCGAAATCCTTACCGCTTCTGTGCTATTTATGGTTGCGGCATTAATTGAAGGACAGCTTCTCTATAAAACAAAGCTTCCATTCTGGCTTTCTTCAGTGATCGGCGTAACCCTTACAATCCTTTCCATTGTAGTTGGATTCGTGTGGCCATTTATAAAGGTTCCAAACATCATTACCCTCTACCGGCTTCAGTTTATTTACATTATTTTTGCTGCTTCACTCCCTGTTTGGTGGCTGTTACAGCCAAGGGATTACCTTAACTCATATATTCTATGGGGCGGAGTAGCCATCGCTTCGATTGCAGCGATTTTTGCTTTCAGAGGATTCAGCTGGCCAGCATTTACAAGCTTCTCAGCAAAAGTTATTTCTGGGCAGCCTTCACCTTTCTGGCCCACTGTTCCACTTGTCATTGCCTGCGGTGCGCTTTCTGGGTTCCACTCGATCGTTGGCTCAGGCACTACTTCCAAACAGCTTGACAGCGAATTGAGCGGTCTTTTTGTAGGTTACGGTGCAATGTTTATGGAAGGAATGCTTGCAACGATTGTTATCACTTCCATTGGAGCATTTGGCTTTGTAGTTTTCCAGGGTGTTGCTGACAAGATTGCAACAGCAGGTTTTGATCTGGGAAAGATGGCATCTGATAGTGTCTATCTTGGTCAGGTGGGAGCAGCTGTTATTAACTCCAAAGACATTGGCATAGGCGGACCGCTTGGTATCTTCACAAAATCATTCGGGCAGATGCTCAATGTAATTGGAGTGCCTGTAAAACTTGGGATGACACTTGGAGGCCTATGGGCTTCTGCGTTTATTCTTACGACCCTTGACACAGCAAACCGTCTTGCACGTTATGCTTTCCAGGAACTTGTTGAGCCAATAAAGAAAGTTTCCAAGCCACTGCATGCGTTCCTTGCAGACAGATGGGTTGCATCAACCCTTGCAGCAGGAATTGGCTTTTTCCTTATTGTAAAGGGCGGTAATGCCTACAATGCACTGTGGGCAGGTTTTGCAGGTGCAAACCAGCTTCTTGCATCCATTGCAATGCTTACTGCTGCAACCTGGGCAAAGAACGTTCAAAAGGCAAGTGCAGGAACACTTGCAGCAGTTCTTATTCCTGCATTCTTCCTCTGGATTACAGTATTTGCGGCTCTGATTTGGTTCCTCTTTAAAGTTGTCCCAGCAGTGGCACCAGCCCTACGGGTAATATTGGGCGGGTTCGTAATTATAATGCTTGTGCTTGACATTTGGCTTGTCTTTAACTTCTTTGTTAATTATAATAAAGGGCAGAAGGTTTCGGCAGAAAAGGCATAATATTAGTTGAATGAAACGACTCCTCGATTTTATAAAGAAACATTTTAAAGTGTTTGACAAAGGGATGAGGGAGGACGCCACCTCCTTCATCCGTAAGCAACTTGAAGAAGAAGAAAATATCTTTGCATTGCTTACAATGGGTGTATTTTCAGGCATACCGTCTCCTCCCACAGGCATTGTTCTAAGAATACTTCCTCATATGTCTCGTGAAATTTCCATAATGATAAAAAAAAGCGCAAATCTTGACGATGTGTTTGGTGAGACAATGGGGACTTTTGATATTGGTTGATTCACTGAAAAGGAGAAAAGTAACGAACAAGTGAAGGAAGGCATTTTATGAAAATTTATTTTTTTCTTGGAAAAGGTGGTGTAGGTAAAACGACTGCTTCAGCAGCATGGAGCTTGGGCCTTGCAAAGAGCGGACTAAAAACGCTCGTTGCATCCATTGACCCGGCGCATAACCTTGGCGATGCATTTGCCACCCCCATGAGCGATAGGATAACACGTCTTGCCGATAACCTTGATGCAGTTGAAGTAAACATCGAAGAAATGATAAGGGCTTATCTTAACGAGCTTTCGGTCAAAATGAAAAATACATACAGGTATCTTTCTACGATGAATATCGACAGGTATTTCGATATACTTAAAAACTCGCCAGGCATTGAAGAGTACGCCACGATGGAAGCAATTAAGAAATTCGTAGCCCTAAAAGATTATGATGTAGTTGTGTTTGACACCCCCCCGACAGGAATGACCATAAGAGTTTTTGCAATGCCCCGTGTATCTTTAGTGTGGACTGAGCAACTCATAAAAATGCGTAAAAGGATTCTCTCAACGAGAGGAATGGTTGAAAACGTGCAGGGGAAATTTGAGGCAGAAATTGACGGAGAGAAGGTTGTGCTTTCCTCAACTGAAAAAGAAGATCCAATAATGGGAGAGCTTTTAGGTTACAGGGCAGAGTTAAAGTCACTTAGAGATATGTTCTCATCAGAAAATTCCTATGTTAATATTGTTACTATGGCGGAGGAACTCGCCCTTTTTGAAACGAAAAGAATCATCGCATCGCTCGATGAATTTAAGATAAAGGTTAGGACTATATTCTTGAATAAGTTTTTTGAAATGGAAAAACCACCTCCTGAAATACAGGGGAAAATGGAAGAACAAGAAAAGGTTATCGAGAAAATGAAAGCAGAAATTAGAGGAATAGAAATTAAGAGCATTCCTTTGTTGAGAAAGTCTCCGAGAGGAATTAACGAGCTCTTTAATGTATACTCAAACTATCTTTATAATAAGGAGAAGAGATGAAAACAAGCGGAAATCTTATTTTAATACTCGTTGTTCTTGCAGGCGTTGCTGTACTACAGTTCTATCAGGGCAGGCGATTGAATGTCGCCCTTATGAAACACTATGTGCACGGCTTTGAAAGCAAACTCAAAATCCGTGACCAACTCTACACCTGGATTGGAGGATATGCGGGCTTTAAGGCAGACTATGATATCAATGATAATTACATTAAAAAAGTAGAAATGACTTTAACAATGTTGCCGCGCCAAAGTCTTTTCTGGCTACCGTTCTCATACCCTGTAAAGAGGGGAGATAGGCTCTATATCGTGCTCAGGCCAAGGTTTGAAGTGAATGCTGACGCGCATATCGTCAAAAACTTCTACTACCTTTTTGGGCCCGCAATTTCTGAAGCAAAAGACCTCACAAAAGGCAAAGTTGATTTTTCCAGCGCAAATGGATTTTACTCGCTCTACGAGGACGAAGGTGATGTGAAAAAGTTGCGCAAACTTGTTGAGGCTTCAATGGACCCTAAGAGGCTTCGCCATGCCGCAGTCATTAAAGAGACAAACGTGCTGTTTTTGCTTATAAAGCCCGACCCTTTCAAAACTGCCGACGAAGTGAAAAATCTTGTTGCAAACTTTTCGAAATATTTCTCAAAGGAAAGCGAGATTAGCTAAATCCAGTATTCTCAAAAAACCTATTTTTTTTACTCCTTTGTAACCTACTGAACTCTTTTTCATCAGATTTATACTGAGTTTGCTTTATGCTCACTTTTTGTCATTTTATTTTCGAGGTTAATAACATTTACCATTTTGCCCTGTGCTCCTCAACCCAACCGACGGCGTTTTCTATCTCGTACAAATTGTTGGAAGCATCTTTTAGATGCCCTGAAATATTGCCAAAAACTTGATGAAACTCCGAACTCACCAAAAGAATATTGGTCTTCGCTTTTCTTTGAATCATTCTATCCCCCTACGAGGCTTTCGATAAGATTTTTAAATTTCTTTTGATTGTTGTAGCCGCTTGTTTCAGAAATGTCAATTCGCACTGAAGATAGGGGGTCTTCTCCAAAACGGTTTACTCTGCGCTTCCAGGTGTCAAAGCCAACGTAAAAGCCGTTTTCTACAAGTATTTGTCGCACTTCTTTGTTAGATGAGCCGACGCCCCAGGGATAGGTAAATGCAATTGTTTTAATGTGAAGGATGTTGTCGAAGCATTTGCGAGAATCTTTAATGTCATGAGCAATGATTGCAAATTTTTTCTCGTCAATGTATTTTTTGAAGTCGTTATGAATTTTAGATGTGTGTGATGCAAACTCAATGCCACTTTTTGCAAGCTCTTCAATTTCATGTTCATTCAATTCCCACACCGAGCCAATATATCCTGTGATGAGCGACACAACGCCACCATAACCACATTTTTTAAGCAGTGGATATGCGTCGAGAAAGCTTTTAAACCCGTCGTCAAAAGTGAGAATTACGGAACGAGGTGGAATCTTTTTGTTGAATTTCATGAAGTCATAGAGGTCTCTTATTGAGATTGATTCAAATCCATACTCATTTAATGTTTTAAGGTTGTGTTCAAAGTCATCAAGGCGGATATAGTACCCACCTTTTTGTTTGCCTTGCGTGTAAAAATTATGATACATAAGGATTATGCAAAATGTATTTTTGTCTGAATAAAGGCCGTTTTGTATTGTTAGAAGCTCTGATTTCTGAGCGCTTTTTAGGGAAAGAAGTCCATAGAGCCTTCCTATATCGTAAGTCATGCCTTCAAAATAAGAAGGAGACGGGTTTGTTGTGGATTGTATGCTTTGTGCAGATGCGTTTACATGTACTTGCACAAATTGGACGATAACAATTAAAACCAAAAGAAACTTCTTTGCCATAAATTAATTATAACATAAATTGCAAACGGAAGCGCAAATGAATAAAAAATGGCGGCAATAACCCACTGAGAATGAGTGTAGGTTACAGAGGAGTAAAACCGCCTCAGGATTGATTAATTTTGAAAGCGTTTTATACTCCTTTGGAATCCGTACTCTTTTTCAACGGATTTATTTAGGTTTTTTGAAAGCGCCTTCCCCTTATATAATGTAAGCGATGTCAAAATTTATTGGAAAGGAATCAAGCAAATGAAAATAAGAAGAGTCATCAAAAATTTTATTAATGCTCCGACAGTTACTTTTTATGATATTATGGTGCATAATAAGTCTTCTAAATACCTTTCCCCCATTTCTTTCAAAGCGCAAGACCACTTTCCTCACACCTCTTCGCATGTCGAATGGTGGTATTTTACGGGAATTTTAACGACAGCTAATAGGGCTCTGCCAATTGGTTTTGAGGTGACTTTCTTCAGAGTGAAAACACTTTTTGACAGCGTTATTGTTCATTCTGCAATTACAGATACTGAAAGGGGGAATTTTTATTGCACAGGAGAAATTCTTCCTGTAAGAGTCCCCTCTTTCAACAAACAGCGCATAATTTCAGTGGTTAACCCACTGAGAATGAGTGTAGATAATGAATTATCATTTGACGAGAAAACAAACTGCTTTACCATAAGAACATTTTTAAAGAACCTTCAAATGAACCTTAAATTATCAGCTTCCAATATGATGGCGCAAGGCGATAATGGTGTCATCCAAATGGCAAATTACCCAGATGACTCAGCTTACTACTTCGCTTTTCCAGATTTAAAAACAGAAGGAGAGATTGTTTTTAGAGGTGAACCGCTTTCTGTAAAGGGGCTTACCTGGCATGACCACCAGTGGGGCAACTTCAATATCACGGGACTTAAATGGGATTGGTTTTCGCTGCGCCTTGACGAAGAAGGGCTTTATATAATGCTTTTTAATTTTGACAGACGTGGCACACGAATTATATATGGCAACATCCATAAAGATTTAAAGAACCTTCAGCTTGACGAGGTAAAAATAACTGCAAACGGTTCTCTTAAAGCAAATGACGGGACAATTTACACTTTTGATTGGGATGTGGAGATTTCCGAAAAAGGTGTCCCAATAATGAAATTCCACGTCAAGCCAGTCTTAAAAGAACAATTCATTCCTTCTCTTGTAACGCCAGATTATTGGGAAGGTTTATGTACTTTAAGCGGTGAAATTCTAACTGATATTAATTATAGAGGCATAGTCCTTAAGAAACATGCCTTGAATGGTTTTGCCTATGTTGAGCTGGCGGGATATGAGTAGAATACTGATGAACTATTCATTTAAGCTTTAAAACCTGCTGGAAAGAAGCGAAGGTTTATTCTTCTGGAATTCGCTGATAAATCCACTGAAAAAGAGCGTGAATTACAAAGGAGTAAAAAATGCGAATTACAAA
The DNA here is from genome assembly GCA_020692945.1 of Caldisericum sp. Taxonomy (GTDB): domain Bacteria; phylum Caldisericota; class Caldisericia; order Caldisericales; family Caldisericaceae; genus JAIMJY01. The sequence goes on from JAIMJY010000026.1 coordinate 9,423, forward strand.
GGAGTAAATCCACGATCCTTTCCGGTGGATTCCAAAGGAGTATAAGCAAATCTTGAAAATCATTGAAATGTGTGGAAACTTTCAGAAGTTGCCACGGTGAAATCTTTCTACGAATTTTCCTATCCTTACTTTGTAAAAAAAGCTCAAACAATTGATGTGGTTTGGTTTAATATGCGCAAAATGCCTCAATATTTTTTCGAAGTTGAACATACCACTGACATTAAAAACTCGCTTTTAAAATTTTATGAACTTCAAAATTTTAATGCAAAGTTTTGTATTGTCGGGATATGAAAAATGGAATTTTCTGACGCAATTAAACAGGCTGCATTCAAGGGTATAATAGATAGGGTAAAATTTGTTAGTTATGACTCTTTATCGGAGTGGCACAGTGATACGTATAAACTTACTCTCACAGAACAAAAAATAAATCTTTAAAGAACCAACATTCCAACGGCACCCATTATTAAAAGAAGAATCACTGGATTCACTTTCCATTTTGAGAATACGAGGAACGCAGCAACTGCCATTATGTAAGGCACAAGCGTTTTGAAACCCCTTACCGTTATTAAATAGATTGCATTTACAAGTAGCGCTACAATAACAGGTTTTATTCCGCTCATAAATCTTTTGTAAATTTTGTTTTCTCTGAATTTGGGAGCAATCATTGCAATGAATAGAATCACAATAAAGGATGGCGCTACAATGCCACCTGTTGCAAATATTGCACCCACAATTCCTTTCAACTCGTAGCCAATAAACGTAGCCATATTGAGAGCAACAGGGCCTGGGGTTACTTCAGCAACAGAAACGAAGTAGAGGAATTTATCCATGGAAATCCATTGCAGGTTGACAACGAGCTCCCTTTGAAGGAGTGGGAGCATTGCTTGCCCTCCGCCAAATGTGACTGCTCCAATTTTAAAAAACTCAAAAAATATCTTTAAAAGCATCATTTTCCGTTACCACTTTTCCCAAATAGAAGCCCCAAAGCTCCGCCTATGAGTATTACGTAGATTGGGTTTAGCTTTAATAGAAATAGCTCAGTAAGTGAAAACAATAAAATAGAAACGTTGAAGACTTTGATCTTCATTTTGCGCGTCATATCAAACGTAAGATATGCAATCTCTCCTGTAACACCTGTAAGTATGCCTATGAATAGCTTTTGCAACGGAGTGAATTTAGTTATGTTAACAAAGAACATTGAAATGATCGTTATAATGATAAGTGATGGAAGCACAATGCCAAGTGTTGCAAAAGCAGAGCCTATGATGCCCTCTTGCTCGTAACCGATGAAAGTTGCCATGTTTATCGCGATTGGCCCTGGAGTAATCTGAGAAATTGCAAAAATCTCAAGGAATTTGTCTTCGTCAATATACTTTTCCTTTTTGACAAGGCTTTCTCGCATAAGTGGTATCATTGCATATCCCCCACCTATTGTAAATAGACCGATGTAAAAGAAAATTGAAAATAGTTTTATTGATTTTTTTATTCCTTTGGAATCCACAATCCTTATCAGTAGGTTTAATCTCATTTTTTAATTTGATTTATGGTAACAGAAGAACCTTCTGCAAGTTTTGGTTCCATATGCTTTGGGAATAGTTTTCCAAAGACACGCCTGTACCAAAAGGCATAGAAAAGAATTACTGCAGAAAGCGTTATTGCTCCGCTTATTGCAAACGTTGCGCCTGACCCTAAATATTGCGATAGCGTTCCTGCGTACATTGAGCCAATTGGAGTGAATCCGCCAAGAACAAGCGAATAAAAGCTCATCACCCTTCCTCTAAAGCGGTCATCCGAATTTACTTGAAGCGTAGTGTTGGTGGCATTGAGGTAGAAAATCATTCCAATTCCAGCAAGGGCTATAATAATAGAGGTCATCAACGCAGTTTTTTGAAAGCCAATGATTACGAGAAAAATGCCAAGGAATGCTGCTCCACCGAATATGTAGTAGTCTTTTACTCCCTTATGGCTAATGGAAGCAAGTACTACTGAACCAAGGAGAGCTCCCAAGCCCATTGTAGACATTATAAATCCGTATTCGCCTGAGCCCATCTTGAGTACATCCTTTACAAAGACAGGCGCGAGGACATTGAAATTAAGAGCAAAAATGTTAACGACTGCAAGAAGAGAAAGGCTAAGCAATATGATAGGGCTGTTTCTAACGTATTTAACACCTGCCAGTATATCTTTGTTGATATTTCCAGAAAGATTTTTTACATGTGATGGCACATCTTCAACTTTTATAAGTGCAATAGCAATTATGACTGGTATGAAACTCAATGCGTTGACGTAAAAGCCTATTGCATACCCGAGTTTTGCTATTAAAATGCCAGCAATAGCTGGGCCGATAATTCTTGCAAGGTTGAATGTGGATGAACCAAGAGATATTGCATTCATGAGGTCTTTCTTGCCTACAAGGTCCACGTAAAATGTTTGTCGAGCAGTCATATCGATTGAGTTAACGATCCCGGAAAGGAGTGCAAGCACAAGGACATGCCAGTACTGCACAATGTGCAAACCTGCAAGCAAGCCGAGTACTGCTGCAAGGATTGTAAGACTTGACTGGGTGATTAAGAGTATTTTTCTTTTCGGGAACCTGTCAACGAAAACACCTGCATGAAGTGAAAAAAGCATCATCGGAATGAATTGAACAGCACCGAGCAGTCCGAGGAGAAATGGAGAATTGGTTAACGAGAGCACCAACCATCCTTGTCCTATATTCTGTACCCATGTTCCAATGAGCGAAACTATCTGTCCATAGAAGAAGAGTTGGAAATTCCTGTGTTTTAATGCAGGAAAGTGCAGTTCCAATTGTGCATGTAGTATTTCTTTCACCGATTTCCTATTTTTCATGGCATTTTCATCATTTTTTTTAAAATTTTTCATAAATTTTGTCACCCTATTTGCTTGCTAATTTACTCCTCTGTAATTGTTGCTCTTTCTCAAATAATTGTAGCATATAAAACGATTTTACGGAATTTCTTAAAAAAGTGGAAAATACCCTCTAAAAGGTATTGACAAACTGGGGAATATATATAAAATTCTATCGTTAAATTTTATTGTTGGAGGAGAACGAATTGAAATACATTTATGGACCGGTTAGGTCCAGAAGATTGGGGTTTTCTTTGGGGATAACAACTATCCCTCGTAAGGTGTGCAGTTTCGATTGTGTTTACTGTGAAGTTGGTAGAACAACGACGCTTACTACCGAGCGGAGAGAATATATCCAAAGAGAAGAGATTGTCACCGAAGTAGAGGAATTTCTTGCAAAATACAAAGGTCCACTTGACCATATCACTTTTTCTGGTCTTGGTGAACCCACGCTTAATTCTGAAATTGGCTACATGATTTCTGAAGTCAAGAAACTTACTTCAGTCCCAGTTGCTGTTCTTTCAAATGGTTCTCTTATTTCGCGTGATGACGTAAAGCATGATCTACTCAATGCGGATATTGTAAAGTTCACTCTAAATGCTGCTCTCAGTGCTGAGTATGGCAACATAAACCAAAATAATCCGTCCATTGAGCTTGATGCTGTTATTCAGGGAATAATTGAATTCAGGAAAGAGTTCCGTGGAGAGCTTTGGATTGAGATTCTTCTTGTACGTGGGTTGAACGATAGCGAAAGTAATTATATTGCTCTTCGTAAGGCACTCAATCTTATTCGACCAGATAAAGTTCATTTAAATACAGTTGTTAGGGCTCCTGCTTTTAAAATTGCTGGTCCGCTTTCAATACAAGAATTGAGAAAGGCGAAGATGCTTATTGGAAACGGTGCTGAAATCATCTCTACAAAGCCTGGCATAAGTGTCAGGCACAATATGGCCCCAAGTACTCTATTTGCTAACAGCTAAGATTACTTCTTCAGAGGATTTTTGGCAATTATCTCATAAACATAGGAGTGCGATTTAATTTTAGCATCAAAGAACCGCACAATGGGTATGCTCAGTAAAATGAAAGCAACTGTTAATATAACAGTTGTAGAGTTTTCTAATGGAAGAAGACGGATGTTTAAACTTTTTTCGAGTGCAATGCCTGCCATAAAGCCTATTATCAAGAAAATTATTGGAATTCCATAAATAATAAAGTAACCTGTAGTAATATCTTTTGGGTCGTACTCAAAGGAAACAATGTCTCCAATTTCTGCACTGACGTCGTTTCTTACGGTTATTGTTTCATTATTTCTGAGCGATGTCGACGAACAGCTTGAATTAAGAGGGCAAGAACCGCATTCGCTTACCATTGCTGCTCTTACTTCTGCGTAATTTCCTTTTATACTTTTAATAGCTCCTGTGTCTCTCATATTTCACTCCTTTGGAACCCGCGCTCCTTTTCAGC
>JAIMJY010000026.1:13869-16037 GCA_020692945.1 Caldisericum sp.
GGAACCCGCGCTCCTTTTCAGCAGGTTTATTTCCTTCCATATCGGCACTTTCTTTTTTATTTCTTCCACTATCCAACGAGAAACTTCATAGCCCTTCTCTCTATGAGCAGATGACACGCCAACAAGAAGTGAGGTTTCGTTAAGTGGGACATCTCCGACCCTATGGATTATTACAATATCTATTATGCCTTTTCTTTTGAGGGCCTCTTTCTCTATTTTTTCAAGCTCTTTTATAGCCATTTCTTTGTATGCCGAATACTCTATTGATGTAACAAGCCCATCTTCTTCACTACGCCTAGGTTCCCCGGCAAATAAGATAATGCTCCCTGCCCTTTCGCTTCGCAGAGACTCCAGAGTTTTCTGCTCGTTAATCCTTGATTTCTCTAATTTTATCATCTATCCTCCCTCTACCGGTGGGATTATCGCAATTTCATCGCCTTCATTAATAATAGTTTCAGGAGGGCAATATTCCATATTCAGGGCAAACATCGAGTTTTCAAGCACGTTAATAACGTTTGGATAAAGGTTTCCTACAAACACTTTAACATCATAAAGCGTCTTGCCATTAAATTCTGTGTTAACTTCTTTCTCACCAATGATTCTTTGGACTTGTGCAAAGAAAAGCAATTTAATTTTCAAATTTTACTCCTCTGTAATTGTTACTCTTTCTCAAACAACCATATTATAGCATGAACGTTTTATTCTTGATACAGTGCTTAAAATCAAGATGTTGTCCTTACTCCTCTGTAATTGTTACTCTTCCTCAAACGATTTGATGAGGTGACTATTTTGTCGTTGCGAGCATTTATTTCTCTGTCATTGCGCACTCTTTTCCTTGCCGAAGGCAAGTGGTGCGTTCCTTTTGCCTCCCTGGCAAACTTCATCAATCGAAGTGGGGGGTACCCCTTCGAGCTACATGCAAAAAAAAATAAAAAGTGAGGCTGCTGCACTTCGTTCGCAGTGACAGAGTGGGGTCATTGCGAGAGCGATGTAGCAATCACTTTTCATCATTTTACCCTCACCTTCTTCTTTTTTCAAATATGTTATATACTTAATTGATATGGCAAAGATAATAATTAAGATGTACGCAACAATAAGGGAGAAATTTAAAGAGGAAAAGGTTGACATAGAATCTTCTACCATATTAGAGGCGGTGCGCAAGCTTGTGGACGAGTATCCAATTCTCAAGGAGGAGGTGCTTGACGAAGACCTAAACCTTAAAAACGACTACATCTATCTTCTCAATGGCCGCAATGTCGAGTTCTTGCAAAAGGGCGACACTCCTCTTAAAGATGGTGATAAGATTTCTATTTTTCCACCTGTTGCAGGTGGGTAAGCGTCTTAGTATTTTGGTCAATTTATTTCCTGATTCATAAACCTGGTTTAAGTTTCTTATGATTTTGAAAATTTCTTTTATTGTTTTTGAACAATTTCTCAAATACAAAAAGACATAATATAGTTAAAATATACCTTGCATAGAAAGTGATAAAAGTATAATATCTTAAAGTAAGGAGGTGTTTTGCATGGAAGAAGAAGTAAAAGAATTGTTTTTAGAGAAGGTGACCGCAGGCAAAAGAACCTATTTTATATCCGTCAGAAAAGCTCCTAAAGGCTCATCATACCTTGTTATCGCAGAGTCTATTAAGGCGAATGACGGGACATTAACAAGAAATAGCGTTATGGCTTATGATGATCATGTAGATGAACTTAATGTAGCCATCCAAAAGGCAATTAAATTTATGGGGAAGAGGATCGAAAGCCGTTTTGACAAAGAAAAAGTTCGTGCCAAATCACCCAATGAATACAAAAATTGGACTGATGAGGAAGAAACTCGCTTGAAAAAGGAATACGCGAAAAGCAAAACTATTGAAGAACTTTCAAAAGAGTTTGCAAGAAGCACAAATGCAATTACGCATCGACTCGAGAAGCTGGGACTCATAAAAGAAAAATAGTTAAAGGAGGTTTACTGTGAAAACGCTTATTGTGTATTTTTCAGGAAGCTTATTGGTTTGAGAAAGTTTAATTTATTTATGGGTTTTCTTCATCTTTTACAAGGTATTTTTACTCCTCTGTAATCCACGCTCCTTTTCAGTGGATTAATGATTGTCCTGAGCAATAGCAAAACTTATCCAATTTTCACTAACTACCTTTCTTTTGACAGGGCGACT
>JAIMJY010000119.1 GCA_020692945.1 Caldisericum sp.
TTTAATGTTCTCTCCTTAAGTGTGCTTAAAAGCTCGGAAGCCATGCCCCTCAAGACTTCTTCGTGAATCTTGGAAATTTCTCTAACTATTGCAACAGGTCTATCTCCAAGTGTATTAAGTATGTCTTCAAGCAGAGCTTTAATTCTAAAAGGAGACTCAAGAAAGATACTTGTTCCTTCAAATTCTTTAAAAGCTTCTATTTTTTTTCTTCGCTTGCCTGTTTTCCGCGGAAGAAATCCATAGAAAATAAACCGATCTGAAGGAAATCCCGAAAGTAGTAATGCTGGAACAAAAGACGTAGGGCCTGGCAGCACTTCAACGTGAATTCCTCTTTCAATGCACTCTTTGATAAGTGGATAACCTGGGTCAGATATCCCGGGCGTTCCTGCATCAGAAACAAGCGCCATGCTTTTCCCTTTTTCAAGTTCAGAAACAATGGAATCGAGCTTGTTTTCCTTCGTATAACTGTGAAAACTTGTTAGGGGAGTTTTTATTTCGTACTTGTTCAGTAAATTTTTAGTGACCCGGGTGTCTTCAGCAAGTATAAGATCAACCGAAGCAAGCACTTCGAGCACCCTTAAAGTAATATCTTTTAAATTACCGATTGGGGTAGGGCATACAAAAAGGCTCATCTATCCGTTCGAAGAAGATTCGAAAGCTTCTATCTCATCGCCTACTTTAATATCGTTAAAATTCTTAAGTCCTATTCCACATTCATAACCTTTGGCTACTTCCTTTGCATCTTCTTTAAATCTCTTCAACGACAATATCTCTGTAGAGTATATAACTGAATTATTTCTGACTACCTTGGCTTTTGCATCACGAACAATTTTACCTTCGCCTACCATACAACCAGCAATGGTGCCAACTCCCGATACTTTAAAAACCTGCTTAACGGTCGCTCTTCCAAGAACAAGTTCCTTCTTTTCTACAACCTGCATTCCTTTCAGAATACGTTCAAGCTCATCAGTCAGTTCAAAAATGATATCATAAGTCTTTATATCGATGCCTCTTGATTTTGCCTCTGTACCAGCCTCACTCGTTGCCCTTATGTTAAATCCAAGAATAAATGCCCTTGAAGCACTTGCAAGGAGGACATCTCCTTTAACAATCCCTCCAATGCCTTCGTGTATTATTTCAAGAGGAACAGGCGACTTAATTTCACGTATAGCCCTTTTCACGGCTTCCAACGAACCTTGAGTGTCAGTCCTCAAAATAACAAATAACTTTTTCTCTTCTCTGTCCTGCATCTCTTTTAAAAGCTCTTCCAAAGACAAGTTGGGCGTTCCTTTTGAGGAGGCATTTGAATTAACCTCCCCCTGAATACGTTTCTCCTCTTCCTTGTATTCTTCAAAACTACTCAATTCGTAGAAAATCTCTCCCGCTTCAGGTATGTTGGGCAGACCGCCAATCTCAGCTGCATTTACTGCCGGCACAGAATTAACCTTTTTCCCAAAAGTATCGTTCAGGAATCTAACCTTTCCTATTGCATTGCCTGCACGGATATAAGAGCCAATCTTCAATGTACCCGTTTGAATTATTACAGTTGCAAGAGGCCCAGTATTCTTGCCAACTCGCGATTCAATAACAGTACCTGAAACGACCGCTGTGGTATCAGTCTTAAGCTCAAGCAGTTCTGCTTGGAGTTGTATCATTTCAAGTAGGTCTTGCACGCCTTTACCTGTTTTAGCAGAAACCTGAACGTATATCGTCTGCCCACCCCACTCTTCTGGAAGAAGCCCTCTATCAGCAAGCTGCTGTTTAACCATTTCAGGGTCAGCCCCGGGTTTATCGATTTTGTTTATCACAACAATGATAGGAACCTTCGCCGCTTTAGCGTGATTCAAAGACTCAATAGTCTGTTCCTTTACTCCTTCATCCGCTGCAACAACAAGAATCACTATGTCAGTAACAACCGAACCTCTTAAACGCATCTCCGTAAAAGCTTCATGGCCAGGAGTGTCAATAAAAATAATTCTCTCATCCTTAAATCTAACAGTAGAGGCACCGATTGCTTGTGTTATTTGTCCTTTTTCTCTGTCAGCAACAGATGTTTTTCGTATCGTGTCAAGGAGGGTTGTCTTGCCATGGTCAACATGCCCCATTACCGTAACAACAGACCCTCTCTTAGTAAACCTCTCCGAAAATTTATCATTTTTAAACTGAGGCACATCTACACCGAACTCATACAATAAATAGTGCACTTCTTCTTTAGAAAGCTTAAGTCTTGGCTTAAAAGGAAGACCCAACTTCATTATTCGGGCTCTAACTTCTTCAAATGGAATTGCATACTTTTTTGCAAAGTCTGAAATTGTAATGTTTGATGCAATTTTGGAAGCGCGCTTTTCCTCTTCTTCGCTTTTTTTCTTCAGGTCCTTAACGTATTCTGAAATAAGAGCTACGGTATCACTATCAATAATGGAGAGATTTCCTTTTCCTTTCAAACCAAGTTCTTCCATAATTTCGATAAGCTTTTGAGCTTTCAAACCAAGTTGTTTTGCCAATTCATAGACTCTTATTTTTACTCCTTTGTTTACTCTTCTATAATCTGTGCTTTCTTTCAGCAGATTACTCCTCTGTAACCTGCGATCTTCTTCAGCAGGTTTATCCGCGCTCTTCTTCAGCGGATTTAATCCTTTGTAATCCGCGCTCTTCTTC
>JAIMJY010000120.1 GCA_020692945.1 Caldisericum sp.
ACCACTTTTCTTATCATAGTGAGATTTTTGTAAGTAATGTAACGATATCGTTTGCTCAAACGGGTAAAGTGACTACCTTTGATTTAATTTGAGGAGATGGAAAGGCCCTCCTCTATTTCTTTGTATTCATTGCTCTTTTCCTATGAATAATCTTCTCCTACGAATCATCGAAGAGGTGAAAACACCCCCTTCGAACTACCCCAAAAAAAAAGAAATGCAAATGCGGTTACTTCGCCTTCGAACTTGCCTTTGGCAAGGAAAAGAGTGCGCAATGACCTTGAATGGGAGAACTAATTTTTTCTTTGCCATTCTAATGAACCTTTATTCCTGAACTCGTTTCAGAGTCAGGGTAACAAAAAACACAAGGGATCCATACAATTAAAGAAACAAGGGACTAAGAAAGAAAATGACTCTTACTGTCTTACGATTTTAAAATTTCTTTAGTGGATGTATAATTAAATTAGAGGTGAAACTAATGAGATTGATTATTGTTTCAAACAGGCTTCCCGTAGTCGTTGAAAAAGAAGGGGAAAATATAAATTTTAAGTCTAGCGCTGGCGGGTTGGTACAAGGCCTGAGCTCATCACTTGAAACACTCCAAAGTTCGACTGGTAGCAAAAATTATACCTGGGCAGGATGGCCAGGGACAACTGTTGATGATGAAAAAAAGAATTTAGTTAAAGATAAACTTCTCAAAGAACTCAACGCATTGCCAGTATTTTTGAAAGAAACGGAGATGGAGAAATTCTACCTTGGATTCTGTAATAGCACTCTTTGGCCACTCTTCCACTCACTCCCCAATCTTGCAACATTCGACAAGGAAAACTTTGATGAATATACTGCAGTAAATGAAAAATTTAGAGATACAATTCTCCCAATTGTTCAGAAAGATGATGTAATTTGGATTCACGATTATCACCTCATGCTTCTTCCTAATCTTCTAAGAGAGCTCCTTCCCGATACCCCAATTGGGTTTTTCCTTCACATTCCTTTCCCGCCATTTGAAATATACCGTCTCATGCCAAGAGAATGGAGGGGAAAGCTCCTGCATGGATTAATGGGTGCAGATCTTATAGGTTTCCACACATACGGATACATGCTCAATTTTCTTAGGACGTTTGAAAGAACCGAAGGCATAGAAAACAAATTCGGGCACATCGAATGGAAAGGAAGAGACGTCAAAATTGGAGTATTTCCGATAGGCATAGATTTTGAGAAATACAATAGCGCTCCCGAGAAACCCGAAGTAAAGGTAAATATCGATAATCTTGCGAAGTCAATAGGAGATAAGAAAGTCATTTTATCCATTGATAGACTTGACTATTCAAAGGGTATTCTGAATAGGCTCAAGGCATTTGAATTATTCCTCGACAAAAATCCAGACTGGCACAAGAAAGTTATCCTAATTGCTATAATTGTTCCCTCCCGGATAGGTGTTTATGAATACCAGAAAACAAAGGAAAACACAGATATGCTCATTGGATCTATAAACGGCAAATTTGGAACAATTGACTGGACGCCAATCCTGTACCAGTTTAAAAACCTGCCATTTGAAGAACTCGCTGCACTATACTCCTCAGGAGACGTTCTCCTTGTAACCCCCCTCATGGACGGAATGAATCTCGTTTCAAAAGAATACGTTGCAACAAAAGGCAACGGAGTGCTTATTCTAAGTGAATGCGCAGGCTCGTACGAAGAGCTCAGAAACACAATTACGGTAAACCCAAACGACATTAAAGAAATGGCTTCTTCCATTAAAAAAGCTTTAGAGCTTACAGATGAGGAGAAAATCAAAATCAACACGCCTCTTCAAGCATATCTTAAGAAATACAGCATCCACTGGTGGGCAGAAAAGTTTATAAAAAGTCTCATCGAGAAGAAACCAGGCACAATAAAAGCCCCAAAAACCTTGCCAGGTACATCACTTATCAATGATTATTCAGCGACAAGAAAAAGGCTAATTATCCTTGATTACGACGGTACGCTTGCAAGTTTTACATCAAATCCAGATGATGCAAAGCCAACAGATGCAATTATAAAAATCCTCGACAATCTCTCTCAAAACTCTAAAAATAAAATTGCAATAATCAGCGGGCGCAGCAAGGAAACATTGGATAAATGGTTTCAAGAATTAAAAATCGAGCTTTTTGCAGAACACGGCATATATCACAAAAAAGACAACAAATGGGAACTTTCGATTAAGCTGGACACTGCCTGGAAAGAAGAGGTCTTACGTATCCTTGAGATGTATGCAGACAGGCTTCCAGGTTCATTCGTCGAGGAAAAAGAGTATTCTCTGGTTTTCAATTACCGTTCGGGAGATAAAAACCTTTCTTCCTCCGTTGTTTCCGAAGTTTACGATATCCTTACAAATATCATTGCAAACACAGAGCTTGAAGCAGTATTAATAGATAAAGGAGTCGAGATAAAAAGTACAGCAGGAAATAAGAGTATGCCTACTCTCAGAATGCTCAAAGAAAGTTTTGATTTCATTCTCGCCGCAGGTGACGATTCTATTGATGAAGATATGTTTAGAGTGCTCCCTGAAAAGGCCTATTCAATAAGAGTTGGCGTTGGGGAAACTTCTGCAAAGTACTATGTTAAAGACACCAACGAAATGGTTAGTCTATTGAATGAACTTTCAA
>JAIMJY010000121.1 GCA_020692945.1 Caldisericum sp.
TATCGTAACTTATTCAGGATCGAATTGCCTCACCAAAAATCTATATGAAATTGAATCGTTGCCTCACGTAAAAATCTATACAAAAATCTTATTGGAGGTAAAATGAGATGAAGAAATACGAAGAGATTAGATGAGCCTCCCCCCTACAAGGGAAAAGCTGGGCTGGGCTCTAATGTAGCAACTGAAATTAAAGTTTTGGATATCACAGGGCGAGCAGAAAGCAGAGCAGAGAAGCTATTCAAAGATGCTTTTAAAAATTAGGGCTTTAAAGATAAGATTATAAGCACACTTCAGGGGGGGTGTAGCGAAATATTCTACACATCTTTTATGGAACATAAGGGGTATTTGTCCAGACTCTTTTTTTAAAGTCTTTATAGAAGTCCTTTAATGGAAGTTATAGAAGTCTTTGGAAGTTATTTGGTAGTTATTTGGCAGCAGTTTAATTTTGGTTTTTCATAAGCAGCAAAGAAGTGAAGGTAAAAAAATTGTGGGCAAATTTTAAATTTTAAACTTTTAAGGAGGTATAAATGACAAAGAAAGAAATAGAAGAATTTAAAGAAGTAGGAATATCAGAAGACGAAATTGAGGGAGAAATAGAGAAATTTAAAAAATTTGGAGTGCCAGAAGACAAAGTTGTGTCAGAAATTAAGAGGTGGCAAACTGGAACAACGGCAGTTTATAATAAAGATGGAAGTATTGATTTTAAATTAGAATATGGGAAACTCACTCATCCTTCTGAGCCATTAGAAAAGAAAAAATGAGAGCCTTTAATAGAAAATATTACGCTCTATATCCTGAGAGAAGGAGAGAATATGATAGAAGATACTGGCTTAAGAAAGCAAGGTTGTCAGGTTAGCATTTTGGGCTGAGATTGAACAAATTAAATAGGGTTGATATATTTTATCATCACTATATTATACTCATTTTATACATTTTTGATGTGGGTATTTCATGCTTTTTTTTGTAAAAGCGATATAATTTTAAAAATAGCCTTTCTCAAAATGGCTATTGCAAGAATAAAAACAACAATTTTTAAACAATTGCTCAGTACAGCAACATGTGACACTTTTTATTATGACTTCGTCCATTCTCAAAATGAGTAAAGTCAATACTATATCACTTTACAAAGTAAAAAGCCAACAAAAATATACCGTGTAATAGTTATTTAGCATTTTCATTATCAATTAAGAAACCAGGGAGATTTTTATGCCTCCTTGGAAAGATTTTTTAAGCTGGTACTGCTTCTCTCACGGGGCTAACCAATTGGAAATAGCTTTTCTTACTCTTTTTCAAAGAATTTTTCCAATGCCTTTTGTATTATCTGATACCCTTTCTTCTTTTGTAAAGCCGCCTGGATTTTGATTTTAACGATTAATTCATCTGGCAGATACGTAGTGTACTTTATAAGATTACCTTCTTGTTTAACTGTCTCTATTTCCATCATCTTAGCCTCTCCTACCTTCTTCTCTACTTTAATCTGGCTTGCTGGTTTACCAGCTTGCTGGCTTTCTGGCTGTGAAGTGAAAAAATCAACCTGTTTTACAATTTCTCTCGCTATAGGACTTCTCTTTTGCATTAGCTTCTCCATTTTTTTCTTATCCATTCAAAATCACCTCCGCCAATTGTTTGTACTCAATACTGCCTTGATGGTTCGGATCAAAGAGCACCATTGGGACACCGGCAAGAGTAGCTTCTACTTGTTTTATGCTGAAAGTTACCTCAATTGGGAATACGAGTTGACTGTATTTTTCTCTTACCTCGGCGATAACAGATTTTGCAATATTTGTTCTAGAGTTTACCATAGTGAACAGTATCCCTTTGATTTGTATTTTTGGATTAAGACCCTTTTTGACTTTAGCCACATCTTCCATAGCCTGGGTGAGCGCCTGGATAGCCAGAAAATGTGCCTGAAGGGGTATTAAGACAAACTCTGCATACGTGAGTGCAGCAACACTCAAGTAGCTTTCAGAAGGCGGTGTGTCGATAATAATATAGTCGTATTTTTCTTCTAATGGCCCGAGTATGCCCTTTAGCACGCCTATTTGCGTCGCCTGCATCCCTGCTTCTGTTTTTGCCAAATCAGGGTGCGAAGGAATAATGTCTAAGCCAAAGTCTGTTTTAATGACGACGTCCTCGGGTAAAACATCAATTGAGGTAAAAAGATCATTTATGTTGTGTTTCAAGCTTATTGGATCAATACCTACGCTTAAAGTAGCATTGGCCTGTGGGTCTAAATCAACAAGGAGCACGCGTTTCCCTTTTAATCCAAGTGCAGCGGAAAGATTGACTGCAGTTGTTGTTTTTCCGCATCCACCTTTTCTCAATGTAATTATATAGCTTTCTGCCATTCTTCTCCTCCTAAGTTTTTACCATTTTGCTGGTAAACCAGCAAACAGTTTTGATGGTAACAGTATACTACAAAATTGCAAATACATGCAAAGAAGGTTCAGAAACATTTACCAGTAAACAATTTTGCCATTTTTCTCCTCCTACAGTTTACCATTTTGCTGGTAAACCAGCAAACAGTTTTGATGGTAACAGTATACTACAAAATTGCAAATACATGCAAAGAAGGTTCAGAAACATT
>JAIMJY010000027.1 GCA_020692945.1 Caldisericum sp.
TCGTTATAATAAACTAAGATACTAAACTAGAACCAATTCTTTTTCTATACAATTGTGTTAATACTTGGACTTTTAATGATTTTTAGAGTCCCTACGCTTTCTAAGAAACCTCAAGAGCTTACCAATCAAAAAAGCCGGGTTTACCTTGAATTCATTTTCCCAAACGTATGGCAAAATCATATTGACGATAAATTAATGATTGTCGCAGCTTTTGTGCCAATAGACAATGAGAATTCGCTTGTTTACATCAGGTCTTACGTTAAACTTACAAAAATAAGATTGATTGACAAGCTGATAGCTACACTTTCTAAGCCAGGAGATAGGATTATTTTGCATCAGGATAGAAGAGTTGCAGAAACCCAAATTCCAAAGAAAAGCGAACTAAAAACTGACGAAAACTTAATTCAAGGTGATCTTTCAATAATTGAATATAGGAAACGAAGGCAAGAGCTTATCGAATTGAATAACAATTAATTTAGGCTTTTTAAACATTTTTGCTAAAATTAGTTGTAGAGGTAAAAAATGGAAAGAAAAAGCGGTATTCTAATCCACATAACGTCACTGCCAACTCGTTTTGGAATCGGCGATTTAGGCCCCAAGGCTTATGAATTCGTAGATATTCTTAAGGGAAGTAAGCAAAGTCTATGGCAGGTATTGCCTCTTAATCCTACTGATCCTGCTTACGACAACTCCCCTTATCATAGTATTTCAACATTTGCAGGGAACACTCTTCTTATAAGTCCTGAAGTTTTACGCGAACAAGGATTGCTTTCACTGAATGACTTAGAAAACGTTCCTCAATTTAACAACACGCATGTTGAATACGAAAAAATCATTACATATAAGTACGAGTTGTATCAAAAAGCATTTGAAAATTTCAAAAAAATTGGCAATGAAAGTGCTTTTGAAAACTTTATATCTGAAAACGCCTCCTGGTTAGATAATTTTGCATTGTTTGTTACCCTTAAGCATAAATTTGGAAATAGTGCATTTGTTAATTGGCCAGAGGAGCTTAAAAGAAGAGAACCTCATTCAATTGAAAGCGCAAAAAGAGACCTTTCAGCAGAAATTGAATTTGAGCAGTTTCTCCAATTTGAATTTCATTCACAGTGGTTTTCTCTAAAAAACTATTGCAATCACAATGGCATTCTTCTAATAGGAGATATTCCTATCTATGTAGATGCTGATAGTTCAGATGTTTGGGTTGAGCCTTACAACTTTAAACTTGATGTTAACATGATTCCAACGGGGGTTGCAGGAGTGCCGCCAGACTATTTTAGCGCAACGGGACAGTTGTGGGGGAATCCTGTTTACAATTGGGAAAACATTAAAAATAATGATTTTAGTTGGTGGAAAAGGCGTATTGCCAATGCGTTGAAACTATTTGATTTTGTTCGTATTGACCATTTCAGAGGGCTTGTTGCATTCTGGGAGGTGCCTTATGGAGAAAAAACTGCAATTAAAGGGCAATGGCAAGCCGTACCTGCGTACGACTTTTTTGGTAGCCTTAAAAGAACATTTACAAATCTTCCCATTATTGCAGAGGACCTTGGTATAATTACCGATGATGTACGCGAAGTGATGGATCATTTTGGCTTTCCTGGAATGAAGGTACTGCTCTTTGCGTTTGGAGGAGGGAAAGACAATCCATATCTTCCTTATAATTATGAAAGAAATTGTGTAGTTTACACTGGAACTCATGACAATAATACGGTAAGAGGGTGGTTGGAAAACGAAGCAACAGAATCAGAAAAAGAGCTTTTTGAGGATTATATCGGTAAAAGTGCTGGTAAAGCTTCAGTAAATTGGGAGATGATAAGACTTGCTCAGAGTTCAGTGGCGGCTTTTGCCATTGTCCCGATACAGGATGTGTTAGGATTAGATGCTTCTGCTCGGATGAACACTCCTTCAACTATTGGCAATAACTGGCGCTTTAAACTTTCAAGCAGTGGGGAAATTACACCTTATTTTGAAAAGTTAAGGGAGTTTACGGAAGTTTACGAAAGAGACTAACAATCACCTTCCTCTTGTAAAATCATTGAAAAAAGTTTCCCTGACAGATGTAAGTACTTTTGGGTCATCAATCATAACGCCGACTTCTCTATTTTTGTCGAAAGACGTATCAGTGAGGTTCACCGAGCCAATGTAACCAGTCTTTTTATCTACAACAATTGCTTTCGCATGAATAAATGGGCTTGAGACATATCTTATATCAATACCATATTTTTTAAACTCGCTTATAACGTCCTTATTTGAGCTAACTGAAACAGGATCAGCAACAATCACATAAACTTTTACACCCTGTGTAGCCTTTTTCTCAATGAGGTTTTCTATCGACTTGTCTTCAAGCTCTTCATCATAGATAATTAGCTCAGAACTAGCGCTATTTATAAGGGAAGAGATTTTGTTTCTGGAATTCTCTGGACTTACAACGAGTGGTGAATTTGAAGGGTTATATGGTTTTCTTGTCCAATCTGCCTCAAAAATTTTTTCAAGCTCTGCAATGGTTGTTGAGTCTTCTGTTATAATGCCGAACTCGCGATTTTTTGTAAGAGCACTTTTAGAAAGGTTAAGCGTCATAATATAGCCAGTACTTTCATCAATGACAAGAAACTTTGAATGGGTATACTGATAGACCCTGTTGCTCCACTTGTTTATAATACCGTAGTGCGAGAGTTTATCCTTCATACCCTTATTTGCACCATAGCTATTATAAGGATTTTCTTCAAGCATAACCCTAACGTTAACGCCTCTTTTTTTAGCATTAAAAAGCGCATTGAAAATATCGCTATCTGTAAAAATATAGACTTCAATGTCGATGCTTTTCTTAGCTTTTTCAATGCCGTCAAGAATGGGCTTCCTCGAATCATCGGGTTCCGTAAAGAGTGTGACTTCATCGAGAGCAGATGCAATTTTTTGAGTAGATTTTATGCTTTCCGAGAGTTTAAATAAGAATGCATATATAACAAGCCCTATTACAAGAAGTGCTGCAGTTAAAATCAAAAATAAGTATTGGTTATTCTTTTTCATTCCCCAATTATATGAAATAGCCAATAAATTTTCAACAGTCTTTGGGGTTGATAAAAAACACAAAACCAACAAGAACGAAGAAAATTTATAATGGAACACTCATATGAGATTTCCATTTGACGCTTTTCATTGCAGGCTGCCATAGTCTAATCCCTTTGCTTTAAAAATTGTGGTATTAACCACCTTTGCAGCTGCTGGGCTTTCAACTTAGGACGGACGTAAAAGATAGTCTATAAGACAAATGCTGAAGTAGAAATAATTGGAAGGACCGTCAACATTGTGTTGCTGATAATAAAAGTGTCGCCGAGAAAGGAACAGTCATCATTAAAATTAAAAGCGGCAAAGTGATTTGCTTAACTACGACAAAGCTATAAAGAAAACGATATATTTTAACAAAAACTGAATGAGTATTGTCAAAATTTTATATTTGTAGAGTATTTAAAATTACCTGGTGTTGAAAGTTAACCAAACCTAGGGTGACTTTCTGTTTGATATTTTGGGATTTTCAATTAGAATATAGGCGATATGAAAGCCAAAATTTATAGGATAAAAATCAAAGTAGTTGATATAAGAGGAAAGAGAGTTTGCTCTTCAGGGCTCAAAGTTGGTGATATGTTTGAAATAAACGAAAACGGTCAGCCTGTACCTGTTATTTTTTGTGGCTGGGCATTTGTCACGCTTTGGCCTTTCATTACGTCACTTCGCTACGGTGGAACGCTTCCCTGGGAAAAAGATCCCGACAAAGCTTATGTCTCCTGCCCAGACCCTGATAGTACAGTTGTTTTTGAGATAACACGTGAGAAAGACAATTCTGAACAACTGACGGCATTTTAGCAGATGGAAAAACAAACTAATAAATTTATAAACATTGCAGTTCAATCCGCAACGATAATTTTGCTTTTAGGTTTTGCATATATTTTCTATAGGAAACAGATTACAATAAGCGGGTTTGTTTCGACGCTCACCGTAAAGCAACTCCCTTATTATGTCATACGCTCTCTAATAAGAATGTTAGCTGCATATCTTTTGTCGCTTGTTTTTTCTTTTATGTATGGATTGCTTGCCGCAACGAGTAAAAGAAGAGAAGCAGTAATGCTTCCCATCCTTGATATTTTGCAATCTGTGCCTATTCTTGGATTTTTTCCTGCAGCAGTTTACTTCTTTGTTTCAATCGCTCCAACAAAAGTTTTAGGAGCTGAATTTGCTGCAATTTTCCTCATTTTTACGTCTCAAGCATGGAACATCGCATTCAGTGTTTATGAAAGCATATCTATGATTCCTGCAGATATATACGATGCTTACAATTTATTTGACCCTGAGGGTAAACTAAAGCTTTTTAGGCTTTACATCCCTGCAACAATTCCAAAACTCGTGTATAACAGCATACTAAGCTGGACTAATGGATGGTTTTTCCTGGTTGCTTCAGAAATTTTTGCAATAGGGACAGAGGCGTTCCGTTTGCCAGGGGTTGGAAGTTTCATAATGGAGGCGGCCTCAGAGAATAGAATACCCTTGATGCTGCTTGGCATAATTACACTTGCAATTGTAATTATTTTTCTTGACCTATTCGTTTGGAAGCCCGTGTCTCAATGGTCCAGAAAATTTACCTATAGTGTTTCCCCAGGCGAGGAAGAAACCAAAGAAGTGTGGGCTGTTGTAATTATTTTCTGGGAATTTATTGGAGATATTCTAAGGTACATCTTAAAATTAATCAGGAAACTAAACATAAGGCCTGCTATAAATTTTAATTTCATCAGGAGAATATGGAGCAAGCGTTTTGGAGAAATCGTTAGAAAGGCTATTCTTGTATTAACCCTTGCCTTCCTTGCCTATGCGTTTTATGCAATAGTAAAATCGATCCCAGCGTTATTTACCAAGCTCAAATTTTCAGACTTAATCCTCTCAATTAAAGGAATTTGTTTATCATTCTTGAGAATTTTGATTTCGTATTTAATAGCAGTCGGGTGGACTTTTCCATTCGCTATATATCTTTACAATCATCCTCGTCCCGCACGTTTCATCTCGCCGATAATTCAAATTCTTCCTTCAATTCCTGCCATCGCATTCTTTCCGTTAATCCTGTATTTCCTGCTTCCAATAAAAGGAGGGCTTAACATAGCAGCAATTATTGTAATTCTTGCCGGTATGCAGTGGTATTTGCTTTTTACGGTCTACGGAGGTCTCAAAGCGATTCCAGAAGACCTTGCTGAGGTTACCGAATCATTTGGTTTAAATGGCAAGATAAAGCTTAAAAGGCTACTTCTACCTGCAGCGCTCCCTTCTATCATGACTGGTACCATTACGGGCTTAGGGGGTGCTTGGAACGCGCTTGTTGTCGCGGAGTATGCAATGCTCAATGGAAAGGTCTTTTCGGTTCTTGGTATAGGAAGTCTTCTTAATACTTCCCTTGCAACTAACGACCAATCACTTTTCATTGTTTCTCTAACCATAATGGTTGCCTTTGTCTACTCAATAAACCACTTTGTGTATAGACCTCTTTATGGTAAAATAATTGAAAGGTATAAGGTCGAAGAATAAACATGGCGCTTTTAGAACTGAAAAATGTGTACCAGACTTTTCCTCTTAAGGACAAGGAAATAGTTGTTTTAGAGGATGTTAATATCGAAACTGGAAATGGAGAATATGTTTCCCTTGTCGGGCCTTCAGGATGTGGGAAGAGCACAATCCTTAGAATTATTGCAGGATTGATTAAGCCTACCTCAGGTGAAGTATGGTTCAAAGGTAGTAAAATAAAAGGAGTTAATCCATACACGAGTTTTGTTTTTCAAACATTTGGACTTTTGCCTTGGCTTGATGCTACTGAAAACATAACGCTTGGGCTTGAAGCAAAGGGTGTCTCGCTCAAAGAACGACTGCGTAAAGCTTTTAAATATATCGATCTTGTGGGCCTTGAAGGTTTTGAAGAGGCGTATCCAAGGGAACTTTCAGGGGGAATGAAACAGAGAGTAGGAATTGCTAGAGCGCTTGTTATGGAACCTGCTTTGCTTTTAATGGATGAGCCCTTTACCGCACTCGATGCTTTTACTGCAGAGAACCTAAGGGGCGAAATTCTAAAAATATGGAGCTCTGAGGAAATTTCAGTAAAAGCGATTCTAATGGTGACACATAATATAGAAGAGGCAATTTTTCTCTCAGACAGAATTCTTATAATGTCATCGCATCCGGGTAAAATAATCAACGAGGTGCATGTTGATTTACCACGTCCTCGTGACAGGGAAAGTGCAGATTTCAATAAACTTTATGATAAAATTTACTCATTAGTTGTAGGTTCAGCATTTAGGGAGGTGAAACCCGTAAAGGGAAATTAATGGACGATGTATTGCCGTTGCCGTACGTTGAAGTAGGAAAATTAGTTGGAATGCTTGTTTACCTTGAAGATCTCGATGGACGAGGAGATATTTACGCCATTGCTCAGGATATGGGATTCGAAGTGGATGAGATAATTCCAGTCATTAAAGTTGCAGAGGCTCTAAGTTTTGCAACAATTTCAGAAGGCGACATTTTGCTAACTGAACTTGGCAAAATGCTTGTTGAAGGTGATGAGAACAGGAGAAAGATCATGTTTAAGTCATCAATCAAAAAATTACCTATTTTTAAGAGGCTTATAGAGGTCCTTGAAAGTATTCCTGATAAATCAATTTCAAAGAGTAAGCTTCTTGGTGTTCTTAGTAGCGAAATGCCTAAAGAAGAGGCTCAAGAACACTTAAAATCAATTATTGAACTCGGAAGGTACGCAGAGTTAATTGGCTACAACCCGGAAGACAAAGAAATCTACCTTGATAAACTGGAGGAAGAATGATCGAGGAAACGTTTATTATGATAAAGCCTGATGGAGTTAAAAAACGTCTGATTGGAGAGGTAATCAAGAGATTCGAAATGAAGCAGTTAGAGATAGTTGATTTAAAGATGGTTGATATAACTCGTGAAACTGCAGAGAAGCTCTACGAAATGCATGAAACGAAAGTTTTCTTTGATAGGCTCATAAACTTTACAATCTCAGGGCCTGCAGTTGTTATGAGAATAAGAGGTGAAGATGCAGTTATGAATTCAAGAGTCATTGTTGGAGATACCTATCCAGATAAAAGACTCCCAGGAAGCATCAGAGGAGATTTTTCTCCATTCCTTACGGAGAATATCGTTCATGCCTCTTCAAGCAAAGAGGATGCTCAGAGAGAGATAAATATTTTTTTTGAATAATATTTTTATTTTATCTGTTTTTCAGTAAAATGATTTATAAGGAGCGAGATGAAATATAAAATTATTTTGCTTTTACTGGTGTTTTTGTTCTTTCTGTCCGCTGTGTTAATAACGTATGCTACTTTAGGGGACGTTAACATTAATGTTTCTTTCAGGAATATTACCCTAATAAAAAATGGCTCTACTGTTTCTATTGATTCTGAGCCATTTATCTATAATGGTAAAGTTTATCTTGCGTTGAGAGACATTGCAAATTTGTTTAATGTACCAGTTAATTGGAACAGTGACAATCATTCTGTAACTTTAGGTACTGCAGAAAAAAGCTTCTGGACACTTTCTGAACTTACGTTTGAAGAAATGTCTTTTTCCAAAGGTTCTGATGAAAGCATTGTTCATTCGGGTTCCTTATACAATAAATCAGTTTCAGGGTTTGGTTTTTCGACAATCAAAGACGTTGTCTACAAAGATGCTCTTTTATTTGGAGGTAGTGAGGTTGAATATTTTGATTTTGATTTGAACAAAGAATTTTCACATTTAACTGCTTTTTTAGGAGTTACTGACGATTGCATTGCCGATCCTAATGACTTTGGCATAATAAATATATACGGGGATGGAAATCTTATTTACTCTTCCCCGAAACTTCATGCTAACAGTGAAGGATTCATCGTATCTATATTAACTGAAGGTATCAGCAAATTGAGAATAGAGAAAATGACTTCAGGTAAGTCAATTCTAAAGATTGGCGTTGCTGAAAGTAAATTGTACGTCAAGAAGTAATTAAAAATTGCTATAAAATCATAAAAAATAATTATTGGGAAGGAGGAAAGTGTGGATGATACACTGCTAGAGAAGCTCTTGGCGGTATCTGTGACTCCTGATGAAGAAGAGAATCTCCATTCCCTTCTCAAGAAAGAGATTTATCATTACTCAGACAAAATTGAGTCTTTCAAAAATGGTTGTCTTATCGCTTTTAAAACCGGAACACCAGGGCTATGTTCCTTGATGCTTGATGCACATATTGATGAAGTTTTTGCCGTTGTAACAGGCATGACTGAAGATGGTTTTTTGCGATTTCATACAAATTCTATTGACGAAAAGATTTTACCAGGAGCAATTGTAACTGTACATGGAACAAGAGGTCTTAAAGGTATTATTGGGGTTAAACCTCATCACTTAATTCCCGAGGAAGATTTTAAAAAAGCATTTGAAATCAAAAATCTTTTTATTGATTGCGGACTTTCTAAAACAGAAGTTGAACAAATTGTTCCAATAGGCAGTTTTGTGACGTTCCTGCCAAATTATCTAAGACTCAACTCTTCTGTATCCAGTAAATCACTTGATGATAGAGTTGGTGCTTTTATCTTGGTAGAAATATTGAAGAGACTCAAGAGAAGCAGACCAATAGTAAATGTAATTTGTCATTTTGCCTCTCAAGAGGAAACTACAGGGTTTGGAGCAACTACATCTACTTATGACTTAAGACCAGATTTTGCGATCGCTATAGATGTAACGCATGGTACGTCTCCAAACGTTTCTAATGTAGTAGCTTCTGAGCTTGGTAAGGGCCCCGTTGTTTTTATTGGCCCTTCTATGGATAGGTTAATCGTACAAAAAATATTAGATGTTTCTTCTAAATACGATATTCCTATTCAAAAAGAGATAGGTTTATTTTCTGGAACTGATGCAACTGATATTCAGGTTGTTGGCGAAGGAATCCCCGTCTCTGTCGTTAGCGTTCCTTTGAGATATATGCATACGGCTGTTGAACTCGCCAATGTGAGAGATATTGAACAGACAATTAATTTGCTTTCCCTGTTTATATTAGAAATTGATGAGAATTTTATGGGTGGTCTACATGGCGAACATTGAACTTATTGAAAAATTAAGCAATGCTTGTGGAATATCTGGAGACGAAAGAGAAGTAAGAAATATTATACGAGATGAGATAAAGGGTTATACAGAAAACATATCAGTTGATTCTCTTGGAAATCTATTTGCCATAAAAGGGCTGGAAAAGCCGGGCCCAAAAGTCTTGTTAAATGCACATATGGATGAGATTGGCCTAATTGTAAGTAGAATTGATGATAAAGGTTTTTTGTATTTTAAAAGTGTAGGAGGTATAGACGATAGACTTTTCCCGGGGAAGAGAGTTGTAGTAGGGAAAAATATGGTGAGAGGGGTTATTGGAATAAAAGCGATACATTTGCAAAAGAAAGATGAAAGATCGCAGACAATTGACTTAAACGCTCTTTATATTGATATCGGTGCTAATGAGGCAAAAGAGGCCGAAAAACTTGTTCCTCTTGGAAGCGTTGGCACATTCGACACAGCATTTGAAAAAATTACAAGTGGAAGATATATCGGAAAGGCTTTTGACGACAGGCTCGGGTGTTCCATTGCAATCGAACTTATTAAGGAAACCTATAAGTTTCCAGTAATGGCATTATTCTCTTCTCAAGAAGAAATTGGCCTACGCGGTGCTTCTGTTGGAGCATTCAAATACACCCCTGATCTTTCAATTACAATCGAGGGTACCATTTCAGCAGACCTCCCTGAGGTAAAGGATCATCTAAAATGCAGCAGGCTTGGCGAGGGGCCAGTTATAACTATAAAAGATAAGTCAATGATAACCGACAACGAACTTCGCAAGAAACTAATAAGTGTTGCAAAGAAGAAGAATATTCCATATCAGTTTAAACAAGTCATCGCAGGTGCAACCGATTCTGCTAAAATTCAGCTAACAAAAGGCGGAGTGAAAGTGCTCGTGGTAGCCGTGCCTGTGCGTTACATTCATTCACCTGTTTCGCTATTCTATGAGATTGATTATGACAACACAAAAAGTCTGATTTTTGAGTTTTTGAAGGCAATGCAAGGAGGCTAATTATGGAAGATTTGATTTGTCGGTTGGTAGAAACATTTGGTCCGTCCTCAAAAGAAGAAGAAGTAAAGAGCCTCATTCGTTCGGAAATTGAACAAAGCGTTGATGAGATTGCAGACGATAAATTTGGGAATCTTGTCGCTCACATCAAGAGACCTGGTGAAAAGCTTATGTTTGCTGCACATATGGATTCAATAGGAGTTATCGTTACAGATATCGACAAAAACGGTTTCATAAGATTTGGGGAAATTGGTGGATTGCGCAAATCATTTCTTGCAGGACAAAGAATCCTCTTTGAAAACGGCGTTGAAGGTTTTATTTACTATGAAGACAAGGAATCGCCTTGGGAAGTTAAAGACTTTAAGCTTGAGAAATTCTACATCGACATCGGCGTAACAAGCAGGGCACATGCAAAAGAGGTTGTTTCCATTGGAACTGAGGGTATTTTTAAGCCCCAATTTACCCAGCGCGACAAGAGAATAATTGCATCGTCGCTTGATGACAGGATCGGTTGTGCCATTGGGATCGAACTTATTAAAAATCTCAAGAAGAAGAAATCACGCTTTGATTTATATTTCACTTTCTCCGTACAAGAGGAGATTGGTGTAAAAGGGGCAAGGGTTTCAAGCTACGATATAACGCCTGATATCGGTATTTCGCTTGACGTAACTGATGCAGGCGATACACCTGAATGCAACCCAGTTTCCCTCTCTTTAGGAAGCGGTCCAGCAATAAAAGTAATGGATGGTGGAATGATTGCATCAAAAATTGTGAGAGATGGTCTCGTAAAGTCTGCAAAAGCAAGCGATACGCCCTACCAACTTGAGGTAATTACCAAAGGAACGACAGACGCATACGCCATGCAAATGACGAAAGGAGGTGTACTTGCAGGTTCTGTTTCACTACCAACAAGATACATACACACGGGAGGAGAAGTAATTGACTTAAATGATTTAGAAAATGCTGTCAAGCTATTAAAAAATTATGTCGAAAAATAGGAGGAGTTTATGAAAGGAATCACAGGAAAGATCATTTATATTGACCTTACAGAAGGAAGAATTGAAAGCAAAACGCTTTCTGATGAGTATTATGCAAAATATCTCGGCGGTGAAGGACTTGGGAGTAGGTTGTTATTTGACGAAATAGAGAAAGGTATAGACCCGCTTTCAGAGAAAAGCCCACTCATAATTAACCCGGGGCTTCTTGTAGGAAGTGGCCTTCCAACTGCTTCAAAAACATCTGTTGTTTTCAAGTCACCACTCACTAACGCCTTTGGTCGAAGTATAAGCGGAGCTTATCTTGGTGTTGCAATGAAAAAAGCAGGTTACGACGGGATTGTTATAAAAGGCAAAAGTAACCGTCCAGTTTATCTTTTTGTTGAAGATGACAAAGTGGAGATAAGAGATGCTGAATCACTTTGGGGGCAAGACGCCATAGAAACTCAGGAAATTCTCAAAAAGCAACTTGGTAATGATTTTAGGACAGCAGCTATTGGTTATTCAGGAGAGAAGCTTTCATTTATTTCAGGGATTGATTTTGAAGAACGACAATCTGCTCGAGCAGGTGCAGGGGCAGTAATGGGAAGTAAGATGCTTAAAGCAATTGCAGTAAAAGGAACTAAGGATGTAGACTATGCTGATAGTGAAAAACTCAAAGAAGCTATTGCAACATGGAACAAAAAAATAATCGGAACTGACACGGCAAAACTCGATATGGCTTATGGGTCTGGAGAATTTTATGAATGGGTCAACAAAGAAATAGGTGTATTTCCTGTGAAGAATTGGCAGGAGAGCATGTTTGAAGAAAGCTTCAAAGCACACGAGGATGGTAAATCTCATCTCGACCCATACTATTGGTCTCCAAAGTATACAGAAAAATTGCACCCATGTCCTAATTGCAATAAACCATGCGGGAGGTACATTGTTATTAAGGAAGGAAAATATGCAGGAACGCGAGTTGAAGGAGTTGAGTATGAAATACTTTATTCACTTGGAGGAGAATTAGGGATTGAGGACATTGAAGTCACTGCGAAACTGAATGAAATCTGTGATAGAGCAGGACTTGATGGAATATCTGCAGGCGTTACGCTGGGTTGGGCAATGGAAGCCTATGAGAAAGGCTTACTTACAAAAGAAGATGCCGACGGACTTGATCTTAGATTTGGAAATGGTGGTGCTGCAGTGGTGGCTATGGAACTTATTGCAAAGAAAGAAGGTCATCTTGGAGAGCTTTTATTTAATGGCGTCAAGCGTGCAGCAGAAAAACTTGGTAAGGATTCATATAAATTTGCACTCGAAGTGAAAGGCCTTGAACCAGCTGCTTACGATGTAAGAGGACTCAAGGGAATGGCACTCGCTATTGCTGAATCAGTAAGAGGAGCGTGCCATCTAACAGGTGGAATATATGCTCCAGAACTTACTGGCAAATTCTGGAAACTCACAAATGTTGATAGGTTAAGCTCCTCTTGGAAAGGGTACGAAGTAAAAACGGGTGATGACTTCATGAGAGTATATGACTCACTTGGCATGTGCAAATTTTCAAGAAGCCTTTTCTGGCTGGACGGAATGCTTGATGGCATTAAAGCTGTGACAGGAGTTAACTTTGGCGTTGACGACTTGATGCTTGCAGGAGAGCGCATTTATAACCTCGAGAGGCTTTTCAATGCACGTGAGGGGCTTTCAAGAAAAGACGATTACCTGCCATACCGAGTCACCCACGACCCGATTTCAAACGGTGTAAGCAAAGGTAATTTTGTATCTGAAGAAGAACTACAACATATGCTTGACGAGTACTATTTAGTTCGAGGATGGTCAAAAAATGGCATACCAACCAAGATGCAGCTTTTGCGAGTTGGACTCATCAAGGAAGCGGAAGAGTACGGAGACCCGCTATAATAATTAAGTGCGCTTTATTTATACTATTCGAGGGACCCTTCAAATTGGGTCCTAGATTTTTTAGATTTTCAAAAGGAGGGTTCTAATGACTAAAATTTTTGTTGTTGCTGATATTCATTTTCCTGATAGGATTAGTGAAATTCCTAAGGTTGAGCAATTTATTGAAACAGCCGACGTTATATTTGCTTTAGGTGATTTCACTTCATTTTGTGTATTGGAGTATTTGAAAAAATTAAGGAAAGTTTTATACGCTGTTTCAGGGAATATGGATGATAAGATAATTAAAGCTACTTTACCAAATAGCATTGAAGCAGTAATTGATGGAATAAAAATCGGAATTACTCATGGTTCAGGTCCTGCAAGTGGAATCGAAAAACGTATAAAACAAGTTTTTGAAAAAGAACTTGATGCCTATGTGTTTGGGCATTCCCACATTGCGACTAATAAAATTATTGAAGGAAGTTTCTTTTTTAACCCTGGATCAATTTCTTCTTCTACGCCTTCAGTTGGATTTATTTATATCCATCAGAAAAACATATGGGGAGAAATTGTATCTACTAGCAAGACCTTAAGTTAGACTTTCTTTTAAAAGAAAAATTTCCTCTAATGTGCGTTTTATATAGTATTGTATTGTGGTTTCATAGTAACAAGCAATTTTAGTACCTGTACAAGCCTGGAATTTCTTAGCTTACTGTTAGCTTTTTTGCTTCTAATTTTAGCCTCTTTTCGACTCAATTGTAGAATTAATTATAAATGTAACGAAGAAAAAAAATGCAAAAAAATATTTTTAACAACAATGAAAATTAAAGGAAATAGCTTTGACGAATTTAAGTGGCATCTTGATGAGGAAAAATCTCAATTTGATCGAACAGACCCTGCAACCCAGCCAGTGCTCCATGCCCACTGCAGGTTGTACCCACCAGAATCGCCGTCTACATCAAGCACTTCGCCTGCAAAATAAAGTCCTCTAACGAGCTTTGACTCTAATGTATCTGGGTCAATTTCAGTTGTATCAACACCTCCTGCGGTGACCTGCGCAGTAGCAAACGTCAAAGTTCCTGAAACTTCAAATTTCCAATCATTTAAGAGTCTTGCCATTCTTTCAATAGACTCTTTAGATACATTCATGGAAAGTGTATTCATTTCTTCAATTTTTACTTGTCTTAAAAGCACAGGAATGATTCTTTTGTTAACAACACCTAAAAGTGCATCTGAAATGCTTCTTTTAGGATGAAGCTCAATCCATTTATTAAAAGTTTCAATAAGAGATTGATACGAAAGATCTGGGAGGAAATTTACACACAAGGTTACATTCTTCTCTTCTTTAAGCAAAGTGGATGCTACCCTACTTAAATTAAGTATCGCAGTTCCCGAAACACCGTAATTTGTAAATAAGATCTCCCCACTTGATTGCTTGACGAAAGAGCTGTCGACGTAAATTTCTGCTGTGCCATTGAACCTAAAACCAGAAAGAGCTTTGAGATAAGGAAAATTGAGTTTAAGCTGAACTAAGGATGGGTGAGGCTCAATTATCCGGTGCCCCAAATTATGAGCAAGTTCGTAACCAGATCCATCAGAGCCTGTATGAGGAAAAGACTTTCCTCCTGTTGCAAGAATTACATTTTTTGCGATTATTACCTCGCCGCCTAAACTCACTACTTGAAAAAAACTTGAACTCTTCTTTATATCTTTTACCTTAAAGTTGGTTACAATATTAACACTTTTTTCGGTTAAGTTCAATCGCAATATCTCTAGAACAGATGATGCTTGAAAAGTAATTGGGAATACTCTTCCATCCTCTAAGGTAACAAGTATAATTCCAAGTTTCTTAAAAAAAATAATGGTGTCCTTATTCGAGAAATCTCGAACGGGGCTGAAAGGAAAATCTTTATTAGATGAGTGTAGATTTGTGATATCGACAGAGTTATTTGTAATGTTGCATCTACCGTCTCCAGTGAGTAGGAGTTTTTTGCCAACCCTGTTGTTGGCTTCAACCAAAGCAACTTTAAAACCAAGCGAACTCGCTCTTATTGAAGCCATTATACCAGAGGCTCCTCCACCAATAACTGCAACGTCAAATTGTCCTCTTTTGCTCATATTTTATTTTATCAATTATTTTAAAGCTTGCAAATT
>JAIMJY010000028.1 GCA_020692945.1 Caldisericum sp.
AGCTCAGTAGGATAGAGCGGCGGATTCCTAATCCACAGGCCACAGGTTCGAATCCTGTTGGGCGCACCAGGAACGTGCGCCTATAGCTCAAATGGATAGAGCAACGGACTTCGGATCCGTTGGTTGCGGGTTCGACTCCTGCTAGGCGCGCCAGTATGAACATGGGTTCTTAGCTCAATTGGTAGAGCAACGGACTCTTAATCCGTAGGTTGCGGGTTCGATCCCCGCAGAACCCACCACTTGACGTAGTTAGGAATAGGATTTATTCAATAATTTAAGTTGATAATCCCTGCTTTCATGCTTCATATGAAAATTGAAATGGAGTCAAGTAGGGGCTTTTTGTATGTTTATAGTTTTGCGAGGGTGGCGGAATTGGCAGACGCGCTGGACTTAGGATCCAGTGAGGCAACTCCTGCGGGTTCAAGTCCCGCCCTTCGCACCAATTTATTAAAGATGGATATTCTGCTCACGAAGAGTACAGAATACAAAGGAGTATTTTACTGAGAAGGAGTGCAGAATACAAAGTAATAAAGAGGTGAAAAATGGAATACTCAACAAAAGAAAGAGCTCAGTCAAGAGTTGTTTTTGAAGTCAAAAATGACAAGGATGAAATTGAAAAGACAAAAGTAGAAGCTTACTCAAAGCTTTTAAAAGACGTGAGAGTTCCCGGCTTTAGAAAAGGAAAAACACCATATGAAGTTGGAGTTGCTTTTATCGGTGAAGATAGTTTACTTAAAGAGACTCTAAAGATCCTTGTAGACAGAGTTTTACTTGAAGTGCTTGAGAAAGAAAATATCGTACCGCTCGAAGAGCCTGATGTGGAAGTTGATGAATTTTCAAAGAGTGGCTTTAAGTATAAATTTACAGTGGAATTTTTGCCACAAGTAAGTGTCGATATTGACAAGAAGATTGAAGTCCCAGTAGATATTTCTGCAACAGAAGAAGAAATAAACGCAAAACTGCATGAACTTCAGGATTCTTTCACTGAAATCGTTCCTACTGACAAAACAATAGAAAACGGCGACATTGTTGAGGTGAGTTATTCTATGAACTCAAAACAAGTCAAAAGCCTCACAATTGAAGCAGGCAAAGAAAAAGTCGTTGGAGATTTTAGTGAGCAAATTTTAGGAAAGAAAAAAGGTGATAAATTCGCTGCCCATATAGAACAAAAGGTAATTGATTTTACAATTGTTGATGTGAAAAAGCGAAACGTTCCTGCCATTGATGACGATCTTGCAAAAGAAGCAGGTTTTGACGATTTTGCGGCTCTCAAAACAAAGATTGTACACGAAATAAAAGAAAACAAGAAGCTCCAAGCAGAGGAAGAAAAAGGGCGTACTGCTTTGAGGATGCTTGCTGAAGGCCTCAGTGTAGAGTTTCCTCAAAAGTACTTAAAGAACGATACAGATTCGCGAATGAAAGATATTTCAGAAAATTACCTCAAGCGTGGCTACAAACTTGAAGAAATAGTAAAGCAGGAAGGCAAATCGGTCGAAGACCTTCGTAAAGAAGTGCAAGCCCGAGTAGAAAAGGATCTTAAGGAAGACCTGGTTTTACGCGAAATTATCAATAAAAAAGAAGTGAAGGTAGCAGACGACGAAATAAAAGCTGAATTCGAGCATGTTGTTGAAACAGAGTTGAACGGAAAGAGGATTCCTTTTACTGACGAACTCAGGAGGTATATAAAGCAAGAGATTTTGCGCTCAAAAGCAATTTCATTATTGAAAGAAAATGTTATAATATTATTTGGAGGTGATTAATTTGCCAATTGTTCCATATGTTATAGAGAGCACTGGAAAAGGAGAGCGAAATTATGACTTATACTCGCGCCTTCTTAAAGATAGGATTATTTTTCTCACAGGAGAGGTTGATGGAATTCAGTCCGACATAATCGTAGCAGAACTTTTGTTTCTTGTGGCGCAAGATCCTGCACAGGACATTTACTTATATATAAACAGCCCTGGTGGAGAAGTTACCCCAGGTATGGCCATCTACGACACTATGCAGTACATCAAGGCACCTGTCGCAACGATTTGTCTTGGACAGGCGGCTTCACTTGCCGCTATTATACTTGCTTCAGGCGAGCCAGGGAAGAGATTTGCACTTCCTCATGCACGCATACTTATTCACCAGCCCTGGGGTGGGACGCAAGGACAGGCAACGGATATAGAAATACAGGCTAGAGAGATGCTGAGAATTAAGAGAATGATCAGCGAGATACTTGCCTACCACACGCACCAATCCGTCGAAAAGGTTCAGAAAGATACAGAGCGCGATTATTTTATGTCGCCCGAAGAGGCTAAAGAGTATGGAATTATTGACCACATTGTGGAGCGTTCCCTTGACCTTGGAGGAGACAAATAGTGGCAACTGACGAACCAAAATGCTCGTTCTGTGGAAAGAGCCATAAAGAGGTTGACAAACTTATCGCAGGCCCGGGCGGAGTTTACATTTGTAATGAGTGCATAGAGAAGGGTTTCAAACTCATCCTCGGCTTAGAGAAAGAAAAAAACAAAACTCGCATTAAAGACCTTCCTACCCCATCTGAGATATTTAAAGAGCTTGACAGTTACATTATTGGACAGGAGCATGCAAAGAAAATCATTTCAGTAGCTGCTTATAACCATTATAAAAGGATACTTTCGAACAAAGAGGGTTCTTTTATTGAGAAGAGCAACATACTCCTCATCGGTCCAACTGGGTCCGGCAAAACACTTATTGCACAAGTTCTTTCTCGGATAATAGGCGTGCCTCTTGCAATAGCAGATGCAACTTCTATTACCGAAGCAGGTTATGTTGGCGAGGATGTTGAAACGATTATCCAAAGGCTCCTTCAAGTTGCAGATTACGATGTCAACAAAGTAGAACATGGAATTGCATACATTGATGAAATTGATAAGATTGCCCGGAAAAGCGAAAACCCTTCAATCACGAGGGATGTATCAGGAGAGGGCGTACAACAGGGGTTGCTTAAAATACTTGAAGGAACGATTGCTAATGTGCCTCCACAGGGTGGACGCAAACACCCATATCAAGAGTTTATTAAGGTTAATACGAGGGACATCCTTTTCATTGGCGGCGGAACATTCGAAGGGATTGACAAAGTCATAGACGAACGTACAAATAAAAGAAGAATAGGTTTTAGAGAAAACGTATCAAATGAAATTCAAAACACGAAAATCCTTCCCCATGATTTAATTAAATTTGGGATGATTCCTGAGTTTGTAGGAAGATTTCCGGTTATTGCTCCCCTTTTGAAATTAACGCGTGAGGAACTCATTCGAATACTTTTTGAGCCAAAGAACTCCATTATTGAACAGTACAAGAAGATGTTTGCTCTTGATGGAGTTGAACTTGATTTTGAACAGAGGGCCATTGAATACGTTGCAGATAAAGCTATTGAACTGAATATCGGCGCAAGAGGCCTTAGGTCTGTAATCGAGCAATCGATGATTGAACTTATGTACAAAATTCCTGAAATGGATACAGTTAAGAAATGTATCATTACAGGAGAATTTCTCGAAGGATTGGAAAATGTAGTTTTACTTGACGCAAATAGCAGACGAGTAGAGGCAAGAAAGATAGCATAGGAGGTTTTATGGATAAGACCTGGAATCTTAGTGGAGCACCGTTTATACCATTACGCAATATAGTAGTTTTTCCACATACGATTCTCCCATTGAATGTAGGGAGAACCAAGTCGGTGAATGCAATTGAGCAAGCACTTTCTCAAGGTAAAATGATTGTAGTTTCTTCACAAAAAAACGGAGTAATTGAAGAGCCAGAGCCCGGTGATATATACGATGTAGGCGTTGGTTGCGAGATCATTCAGGTTTTGAAACTGCCAGACGGTACCTATAGAATTCTTGTTGAGGGTGTTCGGAGGGTAAAGATTACCGAATTTGACCGCTCAAAAGACTATTGGGATGTTTTAGTTACCCCTATTGAA
The DNA here is from genome assembly GCA_020692945.1 of Caldisericum sp. Lineage (GTDB taxonomy): Bacteria > Caldisericota > Caldisericia > Caldisericales > Caldisericaceae > JAIMJY01. The sequence continues at coordinate 3,950 of JAIMJY010000028.1, forward strand.
GATATTATTGAAGAATCTCTAGAGATGGAAGCCCTCACAAGAAGCGTTTCCGATAGATTTGCAATCTATTCGGAGATGAACAAGAAAGTTCCACAAGAGGCAATGATCAACCTGACCAATGCTGATAGTGCTGAGAAATTTGTTGCAATAGTTACTTCAAACATGATAGCTTCTGTAGAAGAAAAACAAAAGATTTTGGAAGAGCCCATTGTTAAAAAACAATTGAATGCACTTGTTACTATTCTCGAAAGAGAGAACACAATTTTGGAAATTTCGCAGAGGATTGATGATGAGGTTAGAAATCGGATAGAGAAGGGACAGAAAGAATACTATCTACGTGAGAAACTTAAAGAAATCGAACGTGAGCTTGGAGAAGAAGGGGAAGGTGCGGGGGTCATTTTTGAAATAAAGAGGAAGTTAAAAGGAAGGAAACTCCCCAAACATGTTTCTGATAAAATTAATGAAGAGCTTGATAGACTAAAGCGTACGCCAGTCCTGAGCCCGGAGAGCGGGGTGATTCAAAACTATCTTGATTGGCTTATTGTTCTTCCCTGGGATAAGAGCACTACTGATACAGTAGATGTTGTGCAGGCAAAAGAGATCCTTGATAAGAACCATTATGATTTGAAAGAAGTTAAGGACCGGATCATTGAGCTTATTGCAGTAAAAAAGCTTAAAAAAGATTTGAAAGGGCCTATCATTTGCTTTGTAGGGCCACCAGGTGTTGGTAAAACTTCGCTTGGCAAATCTATTGCAGAAGCCTTGGGCAGAAAATTTGTGAGGATGTCTCTTGGTGGAATAAGGGACGAAGCAGAGATTAGAGGACATAGGCGCACCTATGTGGGCGCTCTGCCAGGACGTATTATCCAGGGCATCAAAACAGCTGGCGTTAAGAACCCTGTTTTTCTGCTTGATGAGATTGATAAGGTTGGAGCGGACTTCAGGGGTGACCCGACTGCAGCTTTGCTTGAAGCTCTTGACCCTGAACAGAACAACTCTTTCTCTGACAATTACTTAGAACTCCCTTTTGATCTTTCAGGCGTCCTTTTTATTACCACAGCTAACATTACTGACACCATTCCACCAGCGCTTCTCGATAGATTGGAGATAATTCCTCTTCCTGGCTATATCGATGAAGAGAAGATTCATATTGCTCGTGAGTTCATCATCCCAAGGCAAATAGATGCCCATGGACTAAAGAAAACTGACGTTGATTTTTCTTATAATGCTATCCTAAAGATAATCAATGAGTACACAAGAGAGGCAGGGCTGAGAAACCTTGAACGCTCAATTACTAAGGTGATGCGTCGAGTTGCTCGTGAAAAGGCAGAAAAAGGCAGCGTACACAGCAGAATTACAGAAAATAGTATTGAAAAGTATCTTGGAACTCCTGATTATATGAAAGAATCCACTGAGAAGAAAAATCTTGTTGGTGTTTCTTGCGGTATGGTTGTAACGCAGGCGGGCGGCGACATCGTTTATATAGAGGCGACTAAAATGCCTGGAAAAGGCTCACTCATTTTGACAGGACAGCTTGGCGATGTAATGAAAGAAAGCGCTCAAGCGGCTATGAGCTATATACGCACTTATGCCGATAAACTTGGAGTTAATGGAGATTTTTATGATAAGTATGACATTCATGTGCACGTACCAGAAGGAGCAGTTCCTAAAGAGGGGCCTTCTGCGGGTGTTACGATATTTATTGCGCTTGTTTCAGTCTTGAAAGGAAAACCAGTAAATAAGGATGTTGCCATGACAGGAGAGATTACTTTAAGAGGAAGAGTTCTTCCTGTAGGCGGAATAAAGGAAAAAGTACTTGGAGCTTATAGAGCTAACATTAAAAAAATAATTCTTCCTAAGGCAAATGAAAAAGACCTTGAGGAAGTGCCAAAAGAAGTTTCAAGAAAGCTTGAATTTGTGCTAATTGATAACGTAGAGGAGGCTTTAAAGGAAAGCTTAGTGGAATGATTGACATTGGGAAAACCTTAAAAGAGGAAAGAGAAAGACTTGGCATTAAAATAGAGGATGTTGCAAATGGCACCCTTATTAGACCTTACTATCTTGAAGAGATAGAAGAGAACCATTTTCATGAGTATGATGGATTCACAGCGAGCTACATAAGGCGTTATGCAAATTTCCTTGGTATTGATGCGAGCCCTATTGTTGAATCGTACCAAGAAATGTTCAAGGGAAGCGAGGTCGTATTAAAACCTCGTAAAAAGAATAAGGCATACATTTTTGTTATTATTGTGGTGTTGCTTGTAATTTCAGGGTTTTTATATTTTAGATTCGCTAAGAATAAGTCTGTTCAACCTTCCACTCCTACTACAGAGAACCCCTCTAATCCCCCTCAAGAGACTCCATCTGAAAACACTCAACCCCCTATAAATGAAACTCCCCAAACACCTACCATTGAACAAGGAATCCATATTGTCCTTAAGGGGAGCGGTCTCTGCTGGCTTGGGGTGACTATTGACGGAAAATACTCTCAGACTTTTATACATAAAGGTGAAACACTTGAATTCAAAGGGAAAGACTACATCACCATAAGATACGGTTTTGCCCCAAATGTTAGCTTAATCAAAAACGGAAAAGACCTCGGAGTGGTTAGTAAGACTGAAAAAGTTATTGAGATTACATATAAGCCGTGAAGAACAATTCTGTTTCAATAGTGAGTCTTGGATGTGCCAAGAACCTTGTTGACAGCGAAAGAATCCTTGGAGAATTAGGAGTCTCTGGTTTCGATATTTCCTTTAATTCAGAAGAAAGTGAATTTGTAGTCATCAACACTTGTGCATTCCTTAAATCAGCGAGAGATGAAGCAGAGGAAATAATAAGTGAATTTGTTGAAAAGAAGAAAATAGGCAAGGTCAAGAAAATTGTTGTTGCCGGATGCTACCCGGCGCTAGAAGGGCATATGCTTCTCTCCAAGTTTCCTGAGATTGATGCATTGATTGGAACTAACAATATCGGCGATGTTGTAAAAGCCATTAAAAATAATCGGTCAAGTATTTCAAGAGTTCCAGAAAGATATTTATATCCACGTATTAAAGCAACCCTCCCTCACTATGAGTACCTGAAAATTGCTGACGGGTGCAACCATAGGTGCTCATTTTGCATAATACCAAAAATAAAAGGAAGGACACATAGTTTTCAGAAAGAGGACTTAGTTAAAGAAGCACAGTCTCTTGCAGATAGCGGAGTGAAGGAACTCATCGTTATCGCCCAGGACATTACCCAGTACGGCATAGACATATACGGGAAAGTAGAGTTAGTTTCATTACTTAAGAGTCTCGACAAAGTGAAAGGTCTTTCCTGGATAAGGTTGCTTTACACTTATCCCTCTAACGCTATGCTTGACCTGATTGATTATATCAAAGATAGCGAGCATATCGTTCCTTATATTGATATTCCAATTCAGCATGTGAGCGACAAAATTCTGAGAAATATGAAAAGAGCAACAAGCAAAAAAGACATAGAGTTCATATTCAACTCCCTCAAAAAAAGCAATATTGCTATAAGGACTTCAGTGATTGTTGGTTTCCCCCACGAAACCGGTGATGACTTTAGAGAGCTTAAGCAATTTGTTTCTTCATACGAGACTGATCATCTTGGTGTCTTTGAATATTCAAACGAAGAGAAGAGTGGAAGTTTTTCTTTTAATGAGCAAGTTCCTGACAGTGTAAAAAAAGAACGCTTAGAGGCAGTACTTGAAGTAAGAGACTTAAATGCAGCGAGAAGAGGAGAGAGACTTTTAGGCAAGGAATTGCCTGTTATTGTGGATTACTACGATAATGGAATTAAAAGGTTTGTCGGCAGGACAATCTATGATGCTCCGGAAATTGATGATGTAGTGTACCTTACAGGGAAACTTAATTCAGGTACAATTTGCAATGCAAAAATTGTCGAGGCATATCCGTATGAACTTGTAGCAAAAGTAAAGAACGGCGTCAGGTGAGGCTTTTTATATCTTTTAAAACTACTCCTTATGAAGATGAACTCTTTTCTGTAGAGAATAAACTCAAGAGCGAAATAAATTCGATGAAAATGATCTCGGATTACAGAGGAATGAATGATGTAAAGTGGGTTGAGGCAGATAACTTGCACTTGACAATTAAGTTTCTTGGCGAAGTGGAAGAAAAATTGTTCGAAAATATTGTGAGAACGATTGGCTCTACTATTCAATCTTTTAACAGTTTTAATTTTTCAATACGAGGAATTTCAGGTTTTCCTGACCCAAAGAATGCAAGGGTTTTATTTTTTAGCATATCAGATGGTTCGGACTGTATAGCACAAATTATGCGTTCTGTTGATTCCTCGCTCGCTAATATTGGCTTTGATTTAGAGAAGAGTTATGTCCCACACATTACTTTTGCGCGTGCAAAATCAAAATCGATCAACCTTGAAAATGCAAAGTGGGACAAATTTTTTATATCCGTAGAAGCTAAAGGTGTACTGATAATGAGGAGCGTGCTTACTAAAGAAGGACCTATTTACTCTATTCTTAAAGAGTTTGATTTCTTTGATAAGTAATGTATAATTAACATTAACTGTTTATGCAGATAGTAAAAGAGTAAAATAAAAGCGAGGTAAATTATGGGCAATAATGAGCAAGAGAGAAATCAAGCATTAAAGCTTGCAATGATGCAAGTTGAGAAAGAATTTGGCAAGGGATCCGTGATGCGTCTTGGCGATAAGAAAGCAAACCTAAACATAGACGTGATTCCCTCTGGCATATATTCTCTGGATATAGCGCTTGGAGTTGGTGGATTTCCGCGCGGTAGAGTAGTTGAGATATATGGTCCAGAAGGAGGCGGTAAGACTACCCTTGCGCTTGAAGTAGTTGCTACAGCGCAGCGGCAGGGAGGAAAGGCGCTATTTGTTGACGTTGAGCATGCTTTTTTTTCTGAGTATGCCAAGAGTCTTGGTGTCAATACTGAAGATTTAATTATTTCACAGCCTGATTATGCTGAACAGGCTCTTGAGATAATTGACACTTTTGTGCGTTCAGGGGCAATCGACATTTGCGTTCTTGACTCGGTTGCAGCACTCGTTCCAAAAACAGAGCTTGAGGGTGATATGGGCGACTCGTTTATGGGAGTCCAGGCGCGTCTAATGTCTCAGGCTTTAAGAAAACTTACAGGATCGATAAGCAAATCTAGAACCTGTATGATTTTCATTAACCAGTTGAGAGAAAAGATTGGGGTTGTTTTCGGCAATCCTGAAGTAACTCCAGGAGGCAGAGCTCTCAAATTCTATTCTTCAATTAGGTTGGATGTGAGAAGAATAGAAGGTATTTCTGGAGAAAATGAGCAAAAAGGAAGCAGGATAAGAATAAGGGTCGTCAAAAACAAGGTAGCCCCTCCGTACAGAGAGACTGTTGTGGACCTAATTTATGGGCAAGGTGTTTCTAAGAATGCTGATATCTTTGATGTGGCGACTGAAGCAGCAATCATTAAGAAATCAGGCTCGTTTTATTCCTACGGAGACATTAAACTTGGCCAAGGAAGAGAAAATGCGATAAAGTTGCTCGAAGGCAATGCTGAAATTTTCTCAAAAATTAAAAAAGAGCTGGATGACAAGTACTTTGGAAAGGAAAAAGAAGAACCCGCGGACTCAAAATGATGTGTATGTGAATAATAAAAAACCAAAAACAAGCGGGATGAATTATGCCCTTTTTCTCTTATCAAGGAGAGATTATTCAAGCCTTGAGCTTAAGAAGAAGTTGTTTTCAAAGGTTGGAGGAGAAGAGGCAGATGAAGTAGTCGCAGACTTAGTTCGGAGGGGATTAATCTCTGATGAGCGGTATTTGATTGAAATAATTGAGAAGTATGCCTTTACAAAAAGATATGGTTTTTTGAAAGTTGAATCGGAACTCGTCAAGCGAGGCATAAAAAGGGACGTTTATTATAAGACTCTCTGTGAAATGTACACTGACGATAAAGAGCGAGAAAACGCGATGTATTTTTTGAATAAGAAGTCATCCGATAAAATACGTCTATATCTTTTAAGTAGAGGCTTTAGGTCGCATACTGTTCAGGAGATCCTTTACCGACAATAATCCCCTTGAAAGGAGTGTGGATTCCAAGGGAGTAAATCCACTGTAACCTGCAATCTTTTTTAGCAGGTTACAAAAGAATAAAACATTGAAAGGAGGTGAAGGACCTTGTTTAAAGGTAATGTTCCGTATCTTTTATATGTAATAATAACAATTTTAATGTTTGCTATCGGTTCTGTTATTGGATGGGTCATTCAAGGCTATATATACAAAGCAAAAATTGGCTCAATAGAAGATTTTGTTAAGAAAAGAAAAGAAGATGCAGAAAAAGAAATAGCTTCAGAAAAGCGAGAGCAGGCTCTTCAATCGAAAGAGGAACTTGATAGGAAGGCTTACGAGCTTGAAAGGAAGTTTAGAGATAGGCAAAAGGAAGTTCAAAAAACTGAAGAGAAGCTCAGTAAGAAAGAGGAGTTTATTGACAAGCGTTTGATTGCTGTTGATAAGAGAGAAAAGGATCTTATTAAACGTGATGAAGAGATAAGCGCGTTAAAATTTGAATTGAATGATAAAAAAGAGGAAATTGAGAAAGAGCTTTTAAGAGTGGCAGGGCTCAAAATGGAAGATGCTCGTAGTATTGTCCTCAAACGAGCAGATGAAGAACTTCAGAAAGATTATGCAAAAAGAATTGCTCAATTTGAAGAGGAAATCAAGGAGAATGCAAACGAGAAAGCGAAGGTTATTCTTTCTCAGGCAATGGAAAACTGTGCGATTGAATATGTTTCAGAAACTACAGTTTCTGTAGTCCCGCTTCCTTCCGACGAATTGAAAGGGAGAATAATCGGTAGAGAAGGAAGAAACATCAGAACCTTCGAAACTCTCACAGGTGTGGATATTTTGATTGATGATACCCCGGAGGCCGTTACTTTGTCTTGTTTTGATCCGATACGCAGAGAAGTTGCCCGAAGAACCCTTGAAAAATTGATTATCGATGGGAGAATCCATCCTGCAAGAATAGAAGAGTTTGCCAAGGAATCTGAACAAGAGCTTGATGTGGCTCTCGCAAAAGAAGCAGATGAAGCCTTAATTAGTTTATCACTGTTCGGTTTTAATCCTGAGCTTAAAAAGCTGATTGGTAGTATGAAATTCAGGACAAGTTATGGGCAGAACCTGCTTAAACATTCTCTTGAGGCTGCTATAGTTGCAGGGATCATTGCCAGCGAAATTGGTGAAAATGTCTTATTTGCAAAGAGAGCAGGACTCTTACACGATATTGGTAAGGTTATTACTGCAGAAAGTGAAGGTCCTCATGCGATGGTAGGTGGTGAAATTTTAAAGAAGCTCGGAGAGAACGATGCTGTCGTCCATGCAGTTCAGGCTCATCACAACGACATTAAAGCGGAAACTGTTCTCGACGCTATCATACAGGTCGCTGATACTCTTTCTGCAACGAGACCTGGAGCTCGGAGAGAGAATCTTGAAACGTATATCAAGAGAATGGAAGAGCTTGAGGGTATTGCTTCTTCTGTTCAAGGGGTCAAAAAAGCCTATGTCGTACAGGCTGGCAGAGAAATAAGAATCATCGTGAATCCAGAGGACATTCAAGAAGAAGAAGCATTGAAGATTTCTCATGATATTGCAAAGAAAATAGAGCAAGATATGGTCTATCCCGGAATTATCAAAGTTACGGTGGTACGGGAGACACGATACATAGACTATGCAAAATAGCCTAAAGTTCCCGGAAGAACTAAAATACCTTCCTTCTGAATCTGGAGTTTATATGATGAAGGATGAAAGGGGGAAGGTAATTTATGTGGGTAAGGCAAAATCACTGAAACATCGAGTAAGCTCTTACAAGCGCCCTCGCGATCCCAAAACGAGCGCTCTTTCTTCAAACATTGCAACTGTTGATTTTATTTTGACCTCATCTCCCGATGAGGCTCTTTTGCTCGAGAATAACCTTATTAAAAAGTACCTTCCTCATTATAACATAAGACTTGTTGATGACGAGAATTACCCTTATATAAAAATAACTGACGAGAAATACCCTCGTGTTATGAAGGTTTATAGGGTTAGAGGAGAGAATGGGTTATACTTTGGTCCATTCCCTTATGGAAGAGCAGTTGATCTCACGATAAAAGCGATCAGGAAAATTTTTCCTGTTCGTACATGCAATGTGAAAATGAGTGAAGATAAAACTATAACTCCATGTCTTGCTTATCATATAGGGCTTTGCTCGGCCCCTTGTGCAAAAAAAATTAGCCAGAAGGACTATGCAAAAATTGTGGAGTCGCTCATGTATTTTCTTAGAGGAGAAAGCGAGCAGGTTGTTAAGAAAATTGAGGCTGATTTGGAGACAGCGAAAAAAAACCTTGACTTTGAGCGAGCAATAATGTACAGGGATGAACTTAAAAGCATTTTATCTATTATGGAGCACCAGAGGGTGGTTGTAAATAAGGATGTTTCCTTTGATTTATTTGCCGTTGAAGAGGGTTCTGGTTTATCCTGTGTTGTTAAGGTGAGCGTGAGGGGAGGGAGAGTACTTTCTTCGTATCCATTTATTATAAAAACTCTCAATGCGTTGAATAAAGGGGAAGTAATAGAGCAATTCCTAATGATGTACCCATTCCATGCGCAAGCAGATAAAATTTACGTTCAAGAAGCGTTACCAAATAGAGTTTTTTTGGAGGAGTTTCTCTCAAACCACTTTGGTCATGCTGTGAAGCTCAGAAAAGCAAGAGGGCAGACCATCAAAGATGTGCTTTCGTTTGCCAAACAGAATGCCAAAACACAGCTTGTCTCTTACGTAGAGCGCCATAAGGGGACAAAAGAGGAGACATTGTTGCTTAATGTAAAAGAAAGTCTTGGACTTTCAAGTATTCCTATGCGTATTGAGGGATACGATATATCAAACATCAGTGGAGAATTTGCGGTTGGGTCAATGGTAGTCTTTGAGAAAGCCAAACCTAAAAAAAGCGAATATAGGAAGTTTAAGATAAAGCTTGTTAAGGGACCAAATGATTATGGTATGATTCTTGAAGTTCTTACTAGGCGGTTTTTGCATCAGAGCGATAAATTTTCTTCCTCCAAGCCTGACCTTATTCTTATTGATGGAGGGAAAGGGCAGCTTGATATAGCTGTAAGAGTTAAAAATACACTGAATGTCAATGTCGATTTGATATCTCTTGCAAAAAAGGAAGAGCTTGTTTTTATCGAAGGGCACGAAGGCCCTATTAGTATCCAGCGAGATTCAGATGTCCTTAGTCTTCTTCAATACGTGCGTGATGAATCGCATAGATTTGCTAAAGCTTATTTTTCTAAGTTACATTTAAAAAGTATAAGGGGAGGTGTTTAAAAATGAGATCTCGGTTATTATGGGGATTGATTATCAATTCATTAAGCTTCTACATTGTGAGTAGGCTCGTGCCAGGACTGCATTTTAACGGAACCTGTAGCATTATTTTTGCAGTGATTATTCTTGGAGTCATAAATACTATTGTAAGGCCAATTCTTCTTATTGTTTCAGTTCCATTGACAATTTTCACTTTTGGCTTATTTATTTTTGTTATAAACGGCTTTATGCTTGAAATTGCAAGTTATTTAGTGAAGGGTTTTTCCATTTCGTCTTTTGGTTCTGCTATCCTTGGAGCATTCCTACTTTCTGTTGTAAGTACTGTTCTTAATTGGTTGCTTTATCCAAAAAGAGTGAATTGAATAACGCTAAAGCGATTCTTGTTGAGACTTTCGAACCTCAAAATAAAGAAGTCCGCGAGGAATCCTTTGAGGAATTTCGCTTGCTCATTCAAACTCTCGGCATTGAAATAGTTGCCGAGACAAGCCAGGTAATTAAGGATATAAATTACGGTTATTTTGTTGGTAAAGGTAAAGTAGAAGAGCTGAAGCAAATTGCTAAACTGGTTAGCGCAAATTTTGTTTTCATAGACGCAACTCTTACATACCTCCAATTGAGAAACCTTGTGAGAGAGATTGGCATACCTTGTATTGATAGGCCTCGCCTTATACTGATGATTTTCTCTAAGCGGGCAAAAACTGCTGAAGGTAAAATGCAAGTAGAGCTCTCGGAATTCAGAATGAGACTCCCAGAAATTGTGCATAGTGACACCAACCTCGATCAGCAAACTGCATCCCTTTTAGGATTGAAAGGTCCAGGAGAACGTAAGACCGAATTGAAGCGCCGTTACATAGAAAAGAGAATACAGGTACTTGAGGAAAAACTCAAACTGATCAAAAAAAATCGTGAAGAGCGAAGAAGAAGGCGTCGCAAAAGTAATGTTCCCGTAATTGCAATTGTGGGGTATACGAACAGCGGAAAATCTACACTCTTGAACAGACTTGCTTTATTAAATGACGCCTATGTGGAAAATATGCCATTTGCAACGCTTGATACACTCGTGCGTGATGCTGACCTGGGAGACAATTTGCATGCGCTGCTAATCGATACGATTGGTTTCATAAGGGACCTTCCTCACACCCTTATTTATGCCTTTCATTCAACTCTAGAAGAAATACTTGATGCATGGCTTATTCTTGAAATTGTCGATGCCTCTGACGAAAATTTTCTAGATAAAATAACCGTTGTCGAGTTGACTATTTCTGAACTTAGTGCGCAAAATATTACGAGGCTGCTTGTGTTCAATAAAATAGACAAAATTTCGGAGGAGCGTCTTGCCCTCATTAAGAGCAAACACAATGAGGCCGTTTTTATATCTGCACTTACCGGAGGAGGGGTCAACGAGCTAAAAGAGGGAGTAAAGATGCATTTAGGCAAATCGTACGTGCACGAAAAAGTGTTTGTTCCTTTGAGCGAGATGCATGTTTTGTCAGAAATGTTTGATAACACAAAAGTTGCGTCAAGAAAGGATCTCCCAGACGGAGTGCTTCTTGAGATCGAAGGGTTTCTTGACAACGTGAGCACCTATAAAAAGTATTTTGTCAAAAAGAAAAAATAATTATTCTGTATCACGTATCTGGTGCCAGGCACCAAGTCAGTAATTTTTATTTTTTTGTTACTCTTGTTTTTCTTCACGGATTCTTCACAATGCACATTGTATAATAGCTTCAAAAAGAAAACAAAGAT
>JAIMJY010000122.1 GCA_020692945.1 Caldisericum sp.
AGTCTTAATCCTTTGTAATCCACGATCCTTATCAGTGGATTCTATATATGAGAAGAAATTCTCAGAAAGGAGATGGTGCAATAGATTCGTAGAAGAAAAAGAGAACGAATACAAAGGAGTAGAGAGTATTGTAGCTGAAAACTAATGTCAATGAGACAGCTTGTTTATGGAAAAAAATGCAGAGGTAGCATTAGGAAGTTTGCAGGCACAGAATCTCTTCAAAACTTATTTTAAAGTTTTTAAGAAAGTAATAAAATTTAGACAAGGAGGAATTAGTTATGAAAACAAAAGAAATTATAAGAGAGAATATCAAAAATGTGACATGCCGGACAAAAGCAGCTAAGATATTCATATTGCTTCTGGCAACATTCCTCTTAATAAGCAATACTAGTATTGCATTAGCATTAGCACAAGCACATTACTATGCCATTGGGTATGTACAGCCCTTAAGCAGTAGCCAAGCTTTCCTTGGTGGCTATGCCCAGTGGAAAACACCACCAATATATACTACAACCGACGGAGGATTTACATCACAAGTTTTATGGGTTGGAACGCAAAGTAATCCGGACATAAGTACATGGGTTGAGGTAGGTTTAACAAAGGGCTGGAAAGGCAACAATAATACATGGACAATGTATTGGGCACAGAACACTCCTACTTATAATGAGTATCAAGTGACGTCAATATCGCCTGGCCCTACAGGGACATTGCATCATTATCAACCCAAAATCCCTGATCCGTATAACTATATTAATATCTGGATTAGGAATTCACTTCACATTTCCGGTTTCAGTATGTAGCTTACATAGTTATAATTATAACTAAGGAGAAATTAAAGTTAGGAGCATCAACAGAGAATTTTCAAGTCATATAGTTGTAAAATAATGGGATTTTAGGTATCAAGTACAGTACGATGCATGGAATACTTGGGGCGCTTATATTGACTATACGAAAGTTGGTACTTCTTCCCAATCTGCCGATAGTAGGGGAGTAGAAGTAGGAGGAGAGATAACCAGTTCACAAAATACCTTAACATCAACTTATCCCCAGTATATGCAAGTTTTAGACAAGGCAAATAGTTGGCACTATTGGGGAGACTATGGAGACGTTCACTCTCATAGTGCTTCACCATTTATATGGGAATGGCAAGACCCAGGAACATACAAACTGGGTAAAGATTATAAGCAATAGAGAAGGAGGTAAAAATTTTATGAAGGTATCAAATAAACGACTGATTGCTATTGCAATCTTAATTATTGCTGTATGTACTTTAATTATGCTCAAATCAACTTTTGGTGGGGTTATCTCTACTGTCCCTCTACCACTTAATGCTCCTCAGGGAGCCATATATAAGATGCCAGATAATTTACCAGGTAAATCAGGGGGACCATTTTTAAAAATTGAAAAAATAAAAGAGATTGCTATTGAGGCAGCACCAGCTTGCGGCGAATCGGCACCGATAATAAAAGACATAGTCCTTACTACACATGGTGCACTTATCCAAGAAGGTATTTTTGATCCTTCTTTCTCTGTATTAAACGATCGAGAAGTATATCTTATTACGATGGAAGGAAGCTTCGAATTTGATCGAGTCCCCCTAGGCGTTGAACCGATTAAATCTTCCCATATTAATATTGAGATTGATGCAACAAATGGTGATGTCCTGGCAATAGGAACATCCCCTGTTACCAAAGATCCAGGGATTCTAAAGAAGCTCAAAGCCAACCAATAACTTTTAGGAATCCGAGTTGGATTTACCTTGTGGTGTCGGAGTTATTTCAAAAATATTTCAGATTGATATGCAAAAAATAGGGCAGGTGCAATCCTGCCCTTATAAATTACTCTCCTCAAAATACCTCCTATTATAATCCAATCTCAATAAGATCGTGCAATGTAAACCGGTTACAGCACGTGAGAACTAGATCAAAAATCTTATATACTTGTAAAAATACCTGAATCTTCAGAAATGGCTAAATTTCAGCAATAGCAGCCGGATTGATAAAATAAATTTTCCAGTATTAGAATCAATTAGTTAAACAACGAAAAGAATGTATAATTTTTATAAGCAAGTTCATAACAGCTCTACGGAACCGTCGGTTGCAGGTTCGAGTCCTGTTGGGCGCACCAAAGGTTTAAAGGCTGATAAAAACTGTACTAAATTAGAAAAATATTAAGTATTTATGATCTCTTCTGTCTCTTTAATCTCTTTATATATCGGATAGCTTCCGTTCAGGTGTAAAGGTAAATCCCCCTTCATCTTAATATTGTACTAATCCCATAATTGGGTGACTCCTCAAAGTTAGGGTATAATACCCTGAATAAAATAAATTCAGAAAGGAGGAATCACCCATGAGCTATTATACCACAAATAGCCTAGCAAAAGTAAGGTTAAAGATGATGGAGATTTATTCGGAGAAAGGAAAATCAAGTCGTGAGATAGCAGAAATATTTGGCATTTCAAGAAAAACTTTCTTCAAATGGTTGAAGAGATACCGGGAATATGGAAGAGAAGGATTGATAAACAAGAAAGCTGGAGCAAAGACGAATAGAAGGAGAACATCTTCTCTCAACGAGGATCTAATAGTTAAA
>JAIMJY010000123.1 GCA_020692945.1 Caldisericum sp.
TTTCAGAGACCTCGTAATAATTTGTTGGTGCCGTGGGAATGGAGACTCCCATAACCACGAAAACAATTTGCCTGTATTTAAGTACGTTTTTAAATTGAAAAAGGAGTTAATTACTAAAAGGTAGAAAAGTAAGTTTCAAACAGAAAGAAAAATAGAAGGCAGACAATTAAAGTATGTATTGAAAATTAAAGAAAAGACTAAAGGAAGAAGGAGGGTGAATACATTTATAGAATCGTAGTAAATGTAAGATAAGAGGCAGTAATACTCTTATTACAAGTGCTGTATTTAAAAAATGTTTTAAAATTTGGTGGAGATGATGGGATTTCACCCTTGCACCTAATCGCCAAAATAGAAAGGTTTTTTAAAAAATTGTCGGAAGCTCTCTAAAATCTGTTTTATAATTCTCGAAAGGGTTTTTAGATTATTTCTACAAAAAGTGGCATATGGTCGCTTTGTTTTATATATTTGCTATATTCACCAATATAGAAAAAACTTACACCCTCAAGTAGTTTCTTTTTTATAAAAACATAGTCAATATGAAAAGGCTTTTGTATATTTTTTGTAAAATAAAGAGTAGGGATCTTTTCTTTTCCTTGTTCTTCCAGGGTTTTCTCGTGATATACACTTACAATTTCGTATTCCTTGAGAAATTTTACCATTGCAGTATGGTTAAATTCCTTTGGTGATTCATTATCCCAAATTGCATTGCTATTGAAATCTCCGGCAATAATAATATTTTCCTTTCTTAGTAAACCTTTATAATGAATGAACGCTTTTGTTGCCTGAACAACATAACTTTCATAAATATTATTATCTATGAGTTGTGTCCAAACTGCCAAAAGGAAAAATTCCATCTTACCTTTGAAGATTCGTATTGGAAGGATGTGTTTAAATTCATCATTGTGATCCAACAATTCTATTTCCCAATCATTAAAAGACATTATTCCTAAGCCCTTATATCTATTTTCTCCACACCAAATAAAATTGTTGTAATTTATGACAGATTTTTTGTTTTTTAGCGTTTCTTCATTTTCGCACTCTTGTATTACAGCAATATCTGGATTGAATTTATTTATTATTTCAGTTTTGTTTCTAAATGCCATGTGGCAATTCCAGGATAGCATTTTCATAATTTATTATATCAATATTACCTGTATGAATTTAATAATTTCGGATAATGTTCCTAAAGGAATTTTTATTTTCAACCTTAACGATATAATACAAATTTTTATAAGTAATGGGTTCTAAATGCATTTATATGTTTTTCGTTTAAAAATCTTTTTATCGCATTTACTCTTTTCTAATCGTACTCTTTTTCAGCGATTCTACCTTACGTTCCCGCAAAAATCTTTCGCCCCCCCATGCATATTTTACTCTTTTCTAATTGCCGTCCTTGCAATTCTATATGAGGAAGGGTTGATCGGAATCCACTGATAAAAAGCATGGATTACAGAAGAATAAAAATGTGCACGTTTCCCGTCCTCAAAAAATTTAACACTTGGAGGTGTTATAATGACTGTAGTAGAAAATCCAGGAAGTCTGGGAATGATTTTCGCCATGCCTGGCGACAAGACAAGGAGCGAAAGTATTATGAACATTAGACCCACTGCAGCTGACCAGGACTTGTATGATATTGGACTTGCCATCGCTAACCTCATAGACGACGCATTATCTGACATAAGGCACACTATAACTAAGGTTTACGCTGCATAAGGAGGTGAATGATGGCAGATACAAGTTCAACAGTTTTAAGATTAGTTTTTGGAACAGAGGTAGAAGGCAAGACTGCTTCAATGGAGTTTAATAACCCAAAGGCAGATATAACACAGGCACAGGTTTAAAGTTTAATGCAGACGTTCATAACAAAGAATGTTGTGAACACTAAGAACGGTGCTCTCACATCGATTGTTGACGGCGGTATCGTAACAAGAACCTTCACTGATTTAATTCCAGATGAATAGTGATTTAGTTCCGTAAAATAGCCCTCCTGTTCTTTTAATTCCTCCATGGCGGGGGATCTCGTCGGCTCCCGCTCTTTTCTTTTGCATTTCTTTTTCAACAGCCATGGTCTTCACCTCCTGAACATAATTTACTCTTTTGTAATCTACACTCTTTCTCAGTAGATTATTTGAATTTCGCACTCTTAAAGTCGCTACTTCCTAATACTTATTATACCTCTCGAATGTACTAATGTCTACAATTTGTATGAATTGAGTAGGAGTTTTTTTTACAAATTGAAGTCATTGTATGAGAGCGCAGTGCAAAAAGATGTGAGCCTTACAAAAAAGTGCGAAGTTTTCTACGTTCGAATTACACCCAACGACATCATTTTATATCATCTCTTTCGGATTAGGCCTTGTTTTGCATATATTTTGTGGTAAACAAGCTCTATCTCTCAGTAAATTTTATTTGGCAAGATTTCTGCTATCCGATTACTGCCTTCTCGTAAATGAGTTTGCCTGTTTTGAATCTCTCAACCGTTAAATTATTTGCTTCTTCCAGGAAAAAATTTCCGTTTCTGATGTACCCC
>JAIMJY010000029.1 GCA_020692945.1 Caldisericum sp.
ATTGTCGCTCGCAAATGATCACGCAAGTGGAAAGAGTGAGTAATGACGAAGCTCAATAAGGGCAAAAATCACTCAATTTGTATCATTGTGAATCAGGTCTATTCCTTTGGGAACGGAGATTCAATAATCTGGATATTGTTATCCTTGTCTTTGCCGTTGGCGATTGTTAAAAGCAAATCCTTTATTGTGATTATCTCGTCTTTTTTGGTTGCTATGTTCCTCTCAAGTGTTAAAAAATTAATACGGCCTGGACGAATGCCGCGAACCCTTGCATTGCTTTTCGTTTTCTTACGTAGTAGGTATAAATAACCGGCAAATCAAGGATAAATTGATAAATGATGTTTGTAACTTTAACTAAAAGGATAATCAGATCGGGCATTTTGCCTTATGGAATATATTTACATATTAAATTCATTTAGCCGCTTTTCCAGGTCGTAAATCTGGGTCAAAGATATTTCGCTTCCCCCTTCTCCTTTGCCAGAATATTCAAAAGGATTATCAAGGTCTTTCAACAAGAAGAGGACGTAAAATATCAAGAAAGGAGTAAGGGCAGTGTAAAAAAGAGAACCTAAAAAAGGCTGAATTTTTATGAATATCATTCCCAAAGAAATTAAAAAACCCATAACTTCAACAATCGTTTACGCTACAGCGACAAATTCCGTATCCCTTATTGTAGCTGCCCTCAAAATCATTTTTCTTATGTTACTGTGGTCATTTTCCATCTTTGTTATGTAACCTGCTTCAACTTTCTCTTTGCTTAATGCAACAAAAAAATCGCTCATTTTGCTAAGTTTTTCTAACAAAGACTCAGTGGATTCTCTTTCATAGAACCAGTCTTTCAAAGAAATAATAAAATGCTTTTGATATTCAATAAACTGTTTTGCAGTTTCGGAATCTTTTCCTTTATAGATTGTATAAGACATGTCAAAAAGGGCTTCTATGGAGAAAGAAAGTTCGCTTGGAATCTTTTCACTTTCCTTATAATCGGAGAGAACACCTCCTACGAGGAATCCAAGCAAGAAGATTGTTCCTCCAATTAGAGTTGTAAATAAACTATTCAGGTCCATAATCTCGTAGCCAAACCTGTGTGAAATGATTTTTAATAAAATAACGGCAAGCACAATTGGTAGCACTTTAAACAAAATTAACCATTTTCCCCAGTATTTACCAAGCATTTTTTTCATTTACTCCTCCTCATTAATATCTAATATTGTCGCCGTTATGAATTATAGTTGCATCTTTAATCTTTTGTAATCGCATTTCTTATCAGCGATTAATTATTATCAAGAGATTTTTATTAAAGGTCATTCTCTCCGTTTTGAAATAGTTATAGAGATTTTTTAAAATTAAATTAATTTTATTGATTTACATCTTGACAAAATTAAAAAATGTATCATTATTATTAATAAGTAAATTAAAAGTGGAGGTGAATATGAAGAGAATAGTTAGTAAATGCCCTGTTTGTGACAATCCTCTTGAGGTTGTTGAATTGAAATGTCCTGCATGCGGAACATCGATTCATGGGAATTTTCAATTTGATAAACTTATGCTCCTTGACAATGAAGACATGGAATTTATTTTGGCGTTTTTACGTTCAAGGGGAAATATTAAAGAACTTGAAAACAGACTAAGCATATCATATCCTACGGCAAAAGCTCGATTGGACAAATTGCTGAAGAATCTGGACTTATATGAAGGAGAGAACCCAACTCTCACAAAAGCAGAAATTCTTGAAAAGCTCGAGAGAGGGGAAATAAGCGTTAATGAATCGCTAAAACTTTTAAAAGGAGGCGAGTAAATGTACAATGAAGCAATTGATCAAATCGAACGCATGTTTAAAGAAGGAAAGATTTCAGAGGAAGACAAAAAACGCCTGGAAGAGGCGCTCGGGGTAAATGAGAAAAACGAAGCAAAGATTACAAAAATTGAAATTACAAGTTTCAAAAGCGAGGACATGCAGATAACTGGAGACGAAAGCATAAATGTGCCTGTCATTGACAAAGGAAGCGACTCTGTACGGATAGAAAGGGACAACAGCATAGTTAAAATAACACCTAAAATACTGGGTAAAAACTTTGATTTTGTGGGTTGGGATGGTGAAATCGAAATAAGAGTGCCAAAAAATATGGAGCAAACAGAAATTAGAATGGTATCGGGAGATATTGCGATTTCAAACTTAAATGGAAAATTGAGTGTGTCGGTCGTATCAGGCGACGTGCAAATTGATGATTTTACAGGAAATGTGAAAATCAGCTCTGTCAGTGGAGATATCTATTGCAAGAATATAAACGGTCCTGTTGATTTGACCACCAAATCTGGCGATATTAATCTTGTATCATCGACGATCGAAGGAAGCGTCAAAGCGTACTCAGGCGATATTTCAATTGAAGATAGCACTCTTTCAAAAACAAAAGTAAGCACTTTTAGCGGCGATGTAGAAACCAAAGGAACGCAATTTAAAGATGCATCAGAGATCTCAACAAGTTTCGGAGATGCAGAAGTTGAGATTGATCCAAAGGAAGTTTCAGTACTTGCCTATACATTTTCTGGTGATATATCAGATGATGGCATAGCGAAAACCGAAGAAAACGAAGGAGTAAAGATTGGAGAAGGTTCAGTATTGGTAAGCGTTAAAACAAGATCAGGCGATATTAATATAAGGAGGATTTAATGAACGAAGAAATTTTAAAAGTTCTCAACTTGCTTGAAGAAGGAAAAATTACGAAGGAAGAAGCAGTGGACCTAATCGAGGCTTTAAAGGCATCGAGCGGCACTAAAAGAACTCAGAATGGAAAGCGATTTATGAGAGTTGTAGTGACTGAAAATGGACAGAAAAAAGTTAACATAACAATGCCTCTTGGTATAATAAACTTTGGATTGTCTACCTTGAAATTGACTGGTGCAAATAAGATAACTATCGATGGCGAAAAAATACCTATTGATATGGAAGAGCTAAAAAAAGCACTTAACGACCCAGATTTCTATGGAAAAATTATCGATGTGGATGATACAGAAGAGGGGAAACACGTCGAAATAGAGATTGTTTAAGAAAAGTTATGCTAAAATAAGTTTAGGAGGAAATATGCGAAAAGTTTCAAGAGAAGAAATTCTAACAGGCAATCCAGTGAAAGTAATGCTTACTCTCGGACTCCCTGTTATGTTTTCACAGATTTTGTTCACAGTTTACAACATGGCTGATACATTCTGGCTGGGGCATCTTCCGAGTGCTGAAAGCGGAAGTGCTGTAGCAGGGCTTCAGGTGGCATTTCCTATCATCTGGTTTTTGATTTCATTTTCATTTGGCTTTGCAATGGCAGGCGTTGCACTTGTTTCTCAGTACACAGGAGCAAAGGATTACGAAAAGGCAAAGTATTCAGCATCTCAGATCATTTCCCTTGCGCTGATATTTGGCGTAGGGATCGGAATATTTGGATTTTTCTTTATGCCGCTCATCGCAAAACTTATAACAAATGTACAGGCAATTTCAACAGTTGCGATACAGTATACGAAAGTGTTTTTCGTGGGCTTACCATTTATCTTTATTTCTGCTTCTTTCCAGGCAATTCTTTCTGCAAAAGGTGATAATGTCACCTCGCTTCAAATAAGTTTGGTTACTAACATCCTCAACATAATCCTCGACCCATTTTTAATATTTGGCTGGTGGATTTTCCCAAGAATGGGAGTTGTTGGTGCCGCGCTTGCAACCGTTATTTGTGAGGGCATTGCAGCAGCTGTCGCAATTTATTTTCTTCTAAAAGGTAGTAAAGGGATAAAAATTGATTTAAGGGAACTTAAGCCTGATTGGAAGTGGTTTGCAAAGATTTTCAAAATAGGCCTCCCTGCTGCTTTCGGAAACTCTGCAACATCGTTTGGATTTGTTATTCTTACGGGTTTGATAGGAAGGGTTGCAAATGCCGAGGCAACGCTTGCTGCATATGGGATTGGTGACCGCGCTATTAATATAGTCTTCGTGGTAATAGAAGGAATTGGCGCAAGTATCGTGACGATGGTTGGACAGAACCTCGGCGCAAACCAAATTAAGAGAGCAGAGGAAATAGCTCGTACGGGGATAAAGGTGGAGTTCGTTATAACAATGGCTGAGGCAGCCCTTCTCTATCTTGTAAGAGTGCCTATTTTTAAGATGTTTATTCCAAATAGGCCTGATGTTGTAACAGAGGGAGTTAAATTCCTGAGCGTGTTCATATTCGGTGTACCTTTCTTTGGGTTGTTCAGCGCAGTCGAAGATGTCTTTAGAGGCTCAGGGCACAACACACCGCCCATGATAGCAGACATCGTAAGACTTTGGGGCTTGAGACTACCTTTGTCATTTATACTGATGAAGTACTTTGGCGCAAATGGCATTTGGTGGGGGATGACTCTAAGCAATGTATTTTCTTCCCTACTGATCCTATCCTTCTACTTAAAAGGAGGCTGGAAAAAAGTTGTTATTGAACATCCGTTAGAAATCCACGAAGAGCTTATTGCCCGAGGATTTCCGGAGGAATGAAGCCTTTCACATAGAGAAGACAATGATGAGATTGCCACGGGCACAAAAAGAGCGTGCTCTCGCAACGATAGAGAATAAAACCATTGTAATAACTTTCCACTTTGTCATCGTGAGCTGAGCGTATTTTATGAGGCGTGGCGATCTCGTCGTTCGTTACGCCAAAAGACTTAACGACGAGATTGCTTCGTCGGACTTTGTCCTTCTCGCAATGACTGGGTGTTTGAGAGATTGCTTCGTCGGTAAAAGGATTGCCTCCTTGCAATGACCACTTTTTTGTCACTGCGAGCGACCTTTGCGAAGCAGTCTCTCGTTAATTTTAACCATCAACCTTTTATGTTATTTTGCTAAAATACAACAAAGCATATAATAATGTGGTAACAATGTAAAATTATTTAGGAGGCAAAAATGCTTAAAAAAATACTGATTTCTTTGGTGCTTGTAGTGCTTTTAATTGCAGCAGTTTTTGGGGTTTACAAAGTACTCAACCCCAAAAATCCGAAGGTACTTTCGCAGGGAGATTATATTGAAATGACGTTTATGTCCGACCCTACTTCAACGCTTAACCCTATGGTTGCGAGTGCAATAAAAATTGGAGGTACGATTTACGATTCTGCAGGAAGAGCCCAGTTTACAATCACCGATGTAAAGGTCTCTCCAATGAAAGTATGGAATACAAATTCAAGTGGCGCCGTTGTTGAGTCTATACACCCATATTTTGTAACAGTCTATATAACAGCAAAGTCCGTTAACAAAAAATATGCCTGGGCGTATCCATACGGTACAGACTTGATACTCGCAGGCGCCCACGTTGCAATTTATGGTGATAACTGGAAGATTTGGACCGTAATAACCTCTGTCAAAGATGTTAAATAAAATATGTTTAAAAAATACTTCAACTATTTCTTTTTTGGTGTTGTTGCATTTTTTCCATGGATAAATTACTTAGTAAGAAAGTTTAATCTGCCATTTTCCAATTCGTGGGACGATGCGTTTGTCTTTCTCGTCTTCATTATTTCTCTTGTCGTAGGGGCTAAAAATATAAAAAAACTTTTTTCAAACCCTACGTTCCTTTTCGGCTTACTCTTTCTTTCGGTAACCCTATTTTCGTTTTACTTCAACAACTATTTTTTGGTCGCATACATTCACGAGGCAAGGCTTTTCTTTGAACCATTCCTTATTTTCGTTGCCTTAATGCTTATAGAGCCTGAGAAGAAAGAGGTACATTTTTTCCTAAAATCTATTATTGTTTCATATAGTTTCCTTGCATTGTACGGACTATACCAATATGTAAAGAAAGTTCCTACGCCTCCACAGTGGGTGGATAAAGACCTTGAGAAGAGTTTCATAAAAACGAGAGCATTCTCCATTGTAGGAAGCCCAAATGTACTTGGCGCTCATCTCGAGATCGCGCTTCCATTACCTTTCATCTATATAATCAAAGAAAAATCTACTATCAAAAAGGTATTATGGAGCGTTTTGTTCCTTATCATGGGAGGAGGGCTTCTTGTGACGTTTGCAAGAGCTGCCTGGCTTTCTTCGGCATTTTCGCTTTTTACGAGTGCGCTCTGGTTAAGCCCACTTTTAGGATTTGGCTTCATTGTTGTTGCAGGTTTACTTGTGGCTACGGTTAGCCCTCTCAGGATAAGGATTCTTTCCTTGTTCTCAAGCCTTTACATACAAAAGAGCTCTCAAGACAGAGGGAGAATTTTCCGCTGGAAGTACGGCATTTTGAACGCTTCTGACCATCCACTTTTAGGAAGCGGTTTTGGTACTTACGGTGGCTCTGCATCGCAGAGGTATGGATTTTTTGCTGGGCAATCAATGGACAGCGTCTATATAAAAACGCTTGCAGAGACAGGCTGGCTTGGCATTCTGTCGTTCATCCCCTGGGTTGCCTGGGGCATAGGCACAATTCTTACGAGATTTAGAGAAGAGAGAAATCCTATGTTTCTCTTTATTGGCGCAGGGCTTGTCGCATTTCTTTTGAATATGTTTACAGAAAATTTATTGAATAATACTGCTGGAATTGCTTATACCTTTTGGGCTTTGACTGCGGTAGGAATTATCTATCGTGAGTAGGGACTTGCTGTTCATTTCCACGAATCGGTATAATGGGCTTCCCACGGGAAAGCAGAGGTTTGCTGACCATTTTAAGGACAGAGGGTTTAAAGTGCTTTTTGTTGAGCCCCCATACACGTATTTGGGAATTCTTAAGGGAAAAAAGGCAAATAGCACCAACGCGCTGGAGAAAATCTCAGACGATTTTTTTGTGCTCCACTCTTTTGCATGGTTTCCATTCTTTAAGAAATATAGGTTATTTAACGCTATTGATAACTCTATATTCCTAAATCACCTGTTAAATGCTTTCAAAGATTTAGATTTTAAGCCTGAAGTTGTATGGACTTATATGCCATTTGTTTTCAAAGTACTCCACAGCCTCAAAGTAAAAATCGTCTATGATTGCGTTGATGACCACTCTGCATACCCCGGGCTTATAAATCCTGATTTTACGAACGAGCTTGAGAGCCAAACCGCTGAGATTGCTGATGCGGTTGTTGTGACGAACGATACGCTTAAAGAAAAACTTTCTCACTACGGCAAAGAGCCAATTGTGCTTGGTAACGGAGTGAATTGGGAGTTGTTTTCCAAAGGTTTGTCTAATAAAATCCCACAGATTAAAAAACAAATTGTTTATGTAGGGGCGATAGCTGAGTGGTTTGATTTAGAACTTATTGAACGAGTCGCAAAGGAGTTTTCAGACTATAAGATTCTGATAATAGGTCCAGTAACCATTGATGTATCGCATCTTGCCTTAAGCCCGAATGTAGAATTTAGAGGAAGAATGAGCCAAGAGGCATTTGCACCTATTCTTCGTGAATCGCAAGTCGCACTCATCCCTTTTAAAGTTAATAAACTCACTGAAAGGATCGACCCACTCAAGGTATACGAGTACCTTGCAGCAGGCGTTCCTGTTGTTTCAACGCCTGTCGGCGGAGTGAAAAACCTTCCTGTGCTAATTGGCAGAAGCGCTGATGAATTTATTCAGAAAATTAAAGAGGGAATAGAAACTGATTCAATAGAAAAAAGGCAAAGTCGTGCAATAGAGGTAAAGCAATTTTCATGGGAAACGAAATACAAAATATTGGACCAAATCATAGAGAGCCTGTAGGCAAGAAACCGCGTTTTCTTGAACAGAATGCGGTTCAGGCTTCAGTAATCTTTATTGCTTCAGCCGTTTTGAGCAAACTCCTCGGATTCGCAAGAGATGTTCTCGTTGGTTCCTACTTTGGGGTTTCAAACTCTGCTGATGCACTGAGTGCTATGCTTCCTGTGACATCGATTTTCCAGAATATTGTAACGGGAGCACTCACGGTTTCGCTAATTCCACTATTCCTTGAGTGCTTTGAGCATGACAAAAAATCTGCAATGCGAGATTTGAATGTTTCCTTTAACTATATTGCATTGGCATTTTTGTTAGCAGCTGTCGCTATTAGTATATTCTCCCCTTCGCTCGTCAATATCCTTACCCCAGGGTTTCAGGGCACGCAAGAGCGGTTAATGGCTTCTGCTCTCATCGATATCTTTGCGGTAGCGTCATTTTTATGGGCTGTGACTGATTTTCTATTTGGTGTTGCACAATCAAGGAAACATTTTTTAATAACTGCTATCGTCCCGCTACTTTCTAATACTTTTTTGATAATTGGACTTATTGCGTTTCATAAAAGCCTTGGCGTTTATTCATATCCCGTTGGTATGATTGCAGGCGTTCTTATTCAGATGGCAATAATGGTGTACTACTCATGGAAGTATCTTGGTATGCGATTCACGTTGGACTTTAACCCACGTGGAACGTTTCTTCCGAAACTATTGATTCTTTCAATTCCGTTAATACTGCAGCAAATCGTAAACTATTCAGTAACATTTGTAGCAAATAATCTTGCCTCACGCCTTGAAACCGGGAGCATTGCATCAATCCAATATGCAAATAAGCTGCGCCAGCTTTCAATAGGCGTGCTAACGGTTCCACTTACAACGTCTTACTATCCATTCCTTTCGGAGGCCGTTGCAAAGAATGACCAAAAATCACTTTCAGACATCTTCTCAAAGAGTATAAGATTTGCTTCCTTCCTTGTAATTCCAGTGATGTTTGTTTCAATTGCTTTCGCAGAGCCAATCATCAAAATTGTTTACGAAAGAGGCTCGTTCGATGCACAGGCAGTTGCACTTACGGTAAAACCTCTTCAATACTACTCAATTGGAATTATTGCAACAATGGTTACAGTTATTATCATGAGAGTGCTCTATGCAATGAAAGAAATGTACCTGACACTCTTTGTTTCAGTAATTACAGCAGTAGTAAATATCGCTCTGTTTTTCCCAATGATAAAGGTGAGAGGACATGCTGGCATACCTCTTGCTGTAAGTGTCGGAATGTTTTTTGAAATGTTTATTTTCATGTTCGTACTTAAAAAGAAAAACGGTTTTCTTGAGTTTAAATCCATTGCATACTCTCTCATTAAAATAACTTTGGCGAGTATCGTCTCTACATCTCTCATGTATATTGTGTTTGCAAGAATCGAGAAAATATTGCCTCACACAAACAAATACCTTGCATTGAATTTCCTTTTGGGAGCAGTTATATTTGCATTTATCTATATCGCGGAGTTGCTTATTTTAAAAAGTGAAGAAGTTACCACTCTGAAGAATGTATTCTTAAGATTTGCAAAAAAATTTCACTAATCGGGAGCTAAAGGTAAATCCCTGCTTGCGATAACATCAATACCTGTCCCTAAAGCATTTTTTAATACTACCTGGTCTATTTTAACGGGGGCTTCTAATTCAATTTTGCGAAGTTCTTCCATGAGTTTCATTATGAGGGGCTTTGGGAAAGGCGAAGCTGTATATACGGGCACTAATGGATGAATTCCACCCTTAACTCTTACTGTCGTCGCAATCATCCTACGGGGGTCTCTGATTTCAGAAGTTGCAAACTCTATTCCAATGTTGCATTGAGTCCCTTCAACTTTGATGATAGTATCTTTATTATGTGTCACTGTAAGGCTGCACCCTACTGGACACCCAAGACAGATCATTTTTGTTTCTTCTGTCGCCATTTTACACCTCATCCAAATTTCACTATGTTTACAGTAAGAGTCTCCGCATTTTTTACCATATCGTATGCCTTTTGAGGAATTTCAATTGTAACCATTTCACCTGGACGAACATATCGCTCAAGTTTTCTTGCAAGGAGATTTTTGCCATCGGTTACCTCAATCCATACTTTTCCTTCAATTGGTTTTATCACACGCACCTGTAGTTTCTGAGGAATGTCTCTAAGACTCTCTTTACTGAGCATGTGCGGAATTATATGATGAATATTTACACCGACTTTTAATTTTACAGAATCAAGGCCATGCTTTCTTTCGGAAAGTGCAAATTTTGCTGCACCCTTCCCTGCAATGTAGCCAGCCTCAGTTACCCAATCCACGAGGTCGTATATATGCACTACGTTTCCTGCACTGAAAATCCCCGGGACTGTCGTTTCCATTTCTTCGTTTACATAAGGCCCGCCTGTTATGGGATCAAGACCAACGCCTGCCTTTTTTGAGAGTTCGTTTTCAGGAATGAGCCCTACCGAAAGAAGTAGCGTGTCAGCGGGAATGATTTCTTCAGTACCTGGGATTGGCTTCATTTGTTCGTCTACCTGTACCGATTCGATTGCTTCAACGCGCTTATTTCCAAGGATACGGTTCACGGTGTGTCTAAGCTGCAAAGGTATATCAAAGTCTCTAAGGCACTGCACGTAATTACGCGTTACCCCCGTTAAAAATGGCATTATTTCGAGAACTCGCTCGATCTTTGCACCCTCAAGGGTCAATCTTCGAGCCATTATCATCCCAATATCGCCTGAACCTAAAATCACAAACCTTTTTCCAGGCATAAAACCCTCAATGTTTACAAACCGCTGTGCTGTGCCTGCCGTGTAAACGCCTGCAGGGCGTGTTCCTGGCGTTCGAATCTGCGAGCGTGTCCGTTCACGAGCTCCCATTGCAAGGACAACTGCACGGGCATCAATCTCTATAAAACCACTCCACTTGCTTGTGGCATAGATATGCCTCAAGGGCGTTATGTCGAGAACCATTGCATCAAGAAGTGTTTCTATTCCTAATGACAGTGCTTCCCCAACAAATCTTTGGGCATACTTTGGTCCTGGTAAATCTTCTTTGAACATCTCCGTCCCGAAACCGTTGTGTATGCACTGAAGGAGTATCCCGCCCAACTCTTTGTCACGTTCAATGATTAATACATCCTCTGCGCCAGCCTTTTTTGCAGCTATGGCCGCACCTAACCCGCCCGGGCCACTTCCAACGACAACAACGTCGAATTTTTTCTTGAGCGCCACTTTACACTTTCTTTGTTTTGCCAACAAGAAATTCGGAGCCTGGACCTTTTTTTGAGATCTGCTCGGGAGGCAACCCCAACTCGCGTGAGAGGATTCCTACAACTCTTGGGGTGTCAAATGCACCCTGGCAGCGTCCTGTGCCAAGCCAGGTGCGGCGCTTAATGGCATCGTAAGTACGTGCTGGTATTGGTGAATGGATTTCCGCAACGATTTCTCCTTCAGTGACATTCTCGCAGCGGCAGACGATTCGCCCATACTCTGGATCGTTATGAATCAAAATTTTCTGTTCTTCTTTTGATAAGTCTCGAAAACGAGGCCTTGCAGGACGAATTGGATTCCAATCTGATTTTTCTTCAAGTTTTTCGCCTGCATCTTTGAGTAGGCCAACTATCCTTTGTGCAATGGCGGGAGAAGATGCAAGCCCTGGGGATTCTATTCCTCCAAGGTTCACGAGCCCCTGAATTTCGGCAGGAATCTCTATCACATAATCATGTGAGTAATTTACATTTTGGTTCTTGCAACGAGCATTCCCCTCAGCACGCAATCCTGCAAATAGGGAGATTGCGTATCTCAGATTCAGTTTTGGAACGAGTTTTACTGCTCCCCGCCAAACTTCCGTGAGGCCTTCTTCCGTGACGGAAGTGTCTTCTTTATCTTGAATACTTTCTGCATTTGGGCCTATGATTGTATTGCCGTGGACAGTCGTTGTAACCATTATGCCCTTGCTGATAACAGTAGGTACAGGAAAGAGTACATTATTCACGGAGATATCGGCACTGTCAAAAACATAGTACTCTCCCTTTCTTGGCGTGATTTTAAATTCAGGACGAATGCCTGCTTTGTGCATCACGTCATCCGAGTAAAGACCAGCAGCGTTTACAATCCAACGCGTTCCGAAAGTCCCTTTGTTTGTTTTTATGCCAACAATGCGCTTTCCATCTATCACAAAGGCTTCGAATGCGGTTTCAAGCAATAATGTTACCCCATTCATTACAGCATTTTCGCAAGCAGCAAAATTTGCAGCAAATGGGTCAGTAATACCGCCTGTTTCTGCCCATAGAGCCCCGCTTACGTCAGGGTTGATGTCTGGCTCGCGTTTACGAACCTCATCGCCTGAGATGAGCATCATTCCCGGTACGCCATTCTTAACTCCTCTTTGAAAAAGCTCATCAAGATGTGGTAACTCTTTTTTCCCAATGGCAACAACGTAGTCACCGCGCCTCTCAAAAGGAATATTCAGCTCACCTGCAACGGTATTCCACATCCTATTTCCTAAAATGTTCATCTCTGCCTTGAGCGTACCAGGCAATGGGTCATATCCTGCATGGATAATTGCAGTGTTTGCTGCTGTTGTGCCCATACAAACATCTGCTTCTTTCTCGATAAGTAAAATATCCAGCTTGTAGCGGGAAAGAAAGCGTGCTATCATACTTCCTACAATTCCAGCCCCGATAATTATTACATCAAAATTTTTGTTTTCCGTTTTACTCCTCAGATATTTTGTCAACTTTAACCTTTTCTCCTATCTTTCGTTCACTACCTTCAATCAATCGTTTTATGTTATCTCTATGTGAAATTATAACAAGTGATGCAAGGATAAAGCCTAATATAACAATGCGGTAATCGCTTCCAAAAGCAAATAAAGACAAAGGAAAACTTATTGCTCCCAAAATTGAACCAAGGGACATATACTTAAACAAAAACAAAACAATCGAAAAGGTGACTATAGATAGAAGTGCAGGTATAGGTGCAATAAATATTGCAGTTCCCAAGCTTGTTGCAACACCTTTACCACCTCTCAAATGTGGCATGAAAATTGAATAGATATGCCCAAGTGTTGCAAAAAGGCCTGCAACACCTGAAAGCAAGACGGAGTGCAAGAAAATCCTTCCGAGTAATACTGTCACTGCTCCTTCAAGAAAATCAAGCATAAACACGAAGACCGCAGGCTTAGTACCTATAACTCTCTGTACGTTAGTCATTCCAATATTTCCGCTGCCATATTTTCTGATGTCGATGTTATAAAATTTCTTGCTTATTATGTAACCGTTTGGGATTGCACCAATTAGATATGCAATGATAAAAATAATTGCTATTTTCATGAAAATAGTTACTCTATCCAATTAAACGTGCGCTCAACTGCTTTGAGCCATTTTTTGTAGAGCCTCTCACGAGTTTCTCTGTCCATTTGAGGTTGCCAGGTTTTATCGATACCCCAATTCTTACGGAGGTCATCAAGGTTGTTCCAGAAGTCAACTGCCAAACCTGCAGCGTAAGATGCGCCTAATGCTGTAGTTTCAGAAACCTTAGGACGCACTACTTGTACTCCTAAAATGTCTGCCTGGAACTGCATAAGCAATTCATTAAACACCATGCCTCCATCAACTTTGAGGGCTGCAAGTTTTACCCCGGAGTCTTTTTCCATTGCATCAAGCACTTCACGCGTTTGAAATGCAGTAGCCTCTAATGCTGCACGCGCAATGTGTCCCCTGTTAGCATAGCGAGTGAGCCCTACAATTACACCACGGGCGTCGCTTCTCCAATAGGGAGCGTACAGACCAGAGAAGGCAGGGACAAAATAAACATCACCATTATCCTCCACTGTACGGGCAAGAGTTTCAATATCATTTGATTTTTCGAAGAACTTGAGGTTATCACGGAGCCACTGCACCAATGCACCAGTGATTGCAATAGATCCTTCTAAACCATAAACTGCTTCCTCTTTACCGAATTCGTATCCCAGCGTAGTCAAAAGACCGCTTTTACTTTTGACTGGCTTCGTTCCTGTGTTGAGCAACATAAAGCAGCCTGTCCCATAAGTATTCTTAGCTTCACCAGGATCGAAGCACGTTTGACCAACGAGAGCCGCCTGCTGGTCTCCAAGGTCGCCGCAAACAGGAATTGAGGCACCAAGTGGTCCGTCTTTAGGCGTGTAACCATAAATATCAGGGTCACTTGAAGGACGGATTTTTGGAAGCATTTGACGAGGAATACCCATTATTTTGAGTATTTCATCGTCCCAACCAAGGGTTTCAAGGTTCATTAGCATTGTACGGCTTGCATTTGTAACGTCAGTCACGTGTACCCCACTTTCAGCTCCACCAGTAAGAAGCCAGATAAGCCAAGTATCAATATTTCCAAAGATTGCTTCACCTTTTTCCGCATCCTCTCTAACCCCAGGAACATTATCAAGGATCC
This sequence comes from Caldisericum sp., assembly GCA_020692945.1. Classification (GTDB taxonomy): domain Bacteria; phylum Caldisericota; class Caldisericia; order Caldisericales; family Caldisericaceae; genus JAIMJY01. The sequence goes on from JAIMJY010000029.1 coordinate 14,109, forward strand.
ATTTAATCTTAGGACCTGAGAAATACGTTGCAAGGGGTAGCCCAACTTTTTCACGGAAGCGATCCTTTCCACCCTCTTTTGCTAATTCATCGATGATATCCCTGGTACGAGTACACTGCCAGACAATTGCATTGTAATAGGGTTTACCAGTATTCTTGTTCCAGACAACTGTTGTTTCACGCTGGTTTGTAACGCCGATCGCAGCAAGCTCATTAGGGTTAATTTTTCCTTTTTTCAATGCGCCTCTAACTGCTTGCTGGGTGCGAGCCCAAATTTCCATTGGGTCATGCTCTACCCACCCGGCTTGCGGATAAATTTGCCTATGCTCAAGTTGATGTGCACTCACAATATTCCCTGAGTGGTCGAAAATGATAAAGCGCGTACTCGTTGTTCCCTGATCAACCGCTCCTACATACCTTTTTGCCAATTTTCGTTCACCTACCTATTTTAGCGTTTTTACTAAAAAAATTCAATGTTAAAATCATAC
>JAIMJY010000030.1:0-10706 GCA_020692945.1 Caldisericum sp.
ACAAATTTAATTGAAGGAATAATCCTTCTTACAATTGTTTTGGCTTTTTACAACATTTACTTTGTAAAAGGAGACAAGAATAAATTAAAGGATGCTTCAATGAAGGGGATGTAGGGTATTCCTTTTTTATTGTTGCAGGCACGAATCTAAAACAGCTATTTCACACAGCAAAATAAACGAAGAGATTACTTTAGATATTACTAATGACTGGTTAATTTGTAGTCCTTTCGATTAATAAAAGACATCTTTGTAATAGCTTTTAATCTTTCGTGGCTTTTTTAAACGGTCCTTGAACTTATTCAATTTATTTCTTTGTAATTGTTGCTCTTTATCAAACAATTAATTTAGAATGCCTTTTCGAAATCTTTACTAGACTTTTCTTATAAAAACTTAATCTTTGCAGTATAATTTTAATATGGAAAACATAGACAAGATTATAGCAATCGTAAAGAAGGAACTATCAAGCTCGTCGCACGATATTGAGCACACGTTGAGGGTACGTAACACTGCCCTTAAGATTGCTGCGCACACGGTAGGCGCAGACAAGACAATCGTTGAACTTGCAAGTATTCTCCACGACATTGCGCGAGTAAAAGAAGACACTGACCCCGTACGAACGATAGACCATGCTGTGCTTGGTGCAGAGATGGCTTCTGCAATACTTAAACAATTTGGGTATTCAAGCGAAATTATCGAAGGTGTTTCCAATTGCATATCAACCCATAGGTACAGAGGAAATAACTTGCCTAAAACGATTGAAGCAAAAATCCTTTCTGATGCAGATAAGCTTGATGCAATCGGTGCCATTGGTGTTGCAAGGGCGTTTATGATTGCAGGTGAATATGGTGAGCCTTTGTTTAAAGAGATTAACGATGATTCAAATTATGATTATTCAAACAAACTTGAAAATGGGAGAATAGAGAATTTTGGAGAACATTCCCCTAATATTGAATACGAAGTAAAACTAAAGAAGATTCCAGAGCGTCTTTATACGGATTTTGCAAAACAGATGGTACAAAGCAGGATAAAATATATGGACGGATTCTTCTCAAAATTGGAGATGGAGGTAAAAGGTGAGGAATAAGGACGTTGCCAACAAGTTTTATGAGCTTGCCGAGCTTGCCGAGCTTGCAAATGAAAACTCTTTCAAGGTAAAGGCTTATCTTGAAGCAGTGCGTGTAATAGAGAACCTTTTAATCCCCATTGAAGATCTTGCGAAAGAGAACAAACTCACTGACATAAAAGGTGTTGGGAAAGGCATTGCCGAGAAAATAATGCAGTACCTGGATAAAGGGACAATAGACAGGCTTGAAGAATTGAAAAAAGAAATCCCAGAATCACTTCTTGAGCTTTCAAGGGTTCCAGGACTTGGCGCAAAGCGAATAAAAACTCTCTATACACAACTTGGCATAAAAAACATCGAAGATTTAAAAAGGGAAGCTGAAAAAGGAAATATAAGAAACTTGGAAGGCTTTGGCGAAAAGACTGAGGAAAAGATACTTGAAGGCTTAAACGCTCTCCACGACAAGAAGACAGATAGGGTGCCAATTGGTATAGCTTTGCCAATTGCTGAGTCAATTGTAAGTATTTTAGAAGAGCATACACCTGTTAATAAGATTCTCATTGCAGGAAGCATAAGGAGAATGAAAGAAACTATCGGAGATATAGATATCCTTGTGACATCAAACGAACCCCTTGATGTAATGGATTTTGTTGCGTCGATGCCTGTCGTAAAAGAGGTAATTGTAAAGGGTGATACGAAAACATCAATTATAACGAAAGAAAATTTGCAAGTTGATGTGAGAGTGGTCGAGCCGGATTCTTTTGGTGCAGCTGCTCAATACTTTACTGGTTCTAAACAGCACAATGTAAAACTCAGAGAAATTGCAATCAAAAAAAGTTTCAAACTCAACGAGTACGGTCTTTTTGACCTTGATAGTGGCAGGAAAGTTGCTGGAAAAACAGAGGAAGAAATTTACGATATGCTCGGACTTCAATGGATTCCTCCCGAAATGAGAGAAGACTCAGGAGAGATTGAAGCAGCTCAAAACAGTCAAATCAATAAACTTATAGAGCTAAGCGATATAAAAGGCGATTTTCACCTTCACTCTACTTATTCAGATGGTGCTAATACGATTGAAGAGATGACGCTCAAGGCACAATCAATGGGGTATGAGTACATCGTTATTTCTGACCATGCCATAGGGCTTAGTGTTGCAAAAGGACTGACAATGGAACGCTTCAAGGAACAGAGAGAGGAAATAGATAGGCTCAACGCAAAACTAAAACCTTTTAAGATCTTTCAAGGCGTAGAATTAAATATTCTCTCAAATGGAGAGGTTGACTTTCCACTTGAAGACCTCAAATTTTTTGATATCTGCCTCGCAGGTATCCATACAGGAATGGAACAGTCTGTTGAGGCTATTACCGAAAGAATCTCAAAAGCAATCAACAACCCATACATTAAAGTTATTGTTCACCCCACTGGGCGAGTCATGGGTAGTCGCGACCTTTACGGTGTTGATATTGACCAAATTTTCTTAAAGGCAAGAAGTGCCCACACTGTGTTTGAGATAAATTGTTTGATGAAGAGCAACAATTACAAAGAAATAAACGCTTCGTTTGAAAAGCTGGATTTGAACGATGTAAACGCAAGAAAAGCAAAGGAAAAATTTGGACTTCTTCTTGAGATAGGGACCGATGCGCATTCCACAGAATCTATGTCTAATATGCGTTATGGCGTAGGAGTTGCAAGAAGAGCCTGGCTTACAAAGAGTGATGTGATTAATGCCATGAACTTAGAGGAATTTGAGAATTTCTTATCAAAACCAAAAAGCCAATGAACAATTCAATTCTTGTCATTGGAGATAACGCCTTTGACGTTATTATTAGAGCAGACTTATCGTTAGGAGCTGAATCAAACGTTTTCCCAAAGGCGCGTTTTATGACGCCAGCAGGCTCTGGGGTTAATTTTGCCGTCGCTTCCGCAAAACTCGGACTTTTTCCTTTCTACTTTACTCCTATCTCAACTGATTCATTCGGCAAAACGATTGAAGATTACCTCAACGAAAACAAAATTGATTATTCGCACTCATCTTCTGCAAAGGACACCCCTCTTATAATTACTCTCCTTGATAAAAAAGGCCGTAGAAACACGATTGCGATGATACAAAACACTTCCTATACAGATATTTCTTATGATTCGTTTCTAAATCTTAGAGAAACTTTCGATTGGGCATACATCTCAGGTGGAATTATAACTGAAGAGGCTCCTCAAAGAGAAGTTTTACACATTGCAGAGTATCTTAATCAAAAGGGCACTAAGATTTTTTTCGACCCACAATTTAGAATAGGAAAAGAGCTAAACGGATTCTTGGAGACATCCATTTCATTGATTGAAATTTCTTCTTTTATGTTTTCAAATGAGCATGAATTTATGGAGTTGCCTAAATTATTTGTTGAAAAAAGGCTAATGGAAGGTTGTATTTTCGTCATAAAAAAAGGTGCAAATGGAGCAACGCTTCTTTCAAAAGATTTCAAAAGTGAAGAAAGTGGCTTATCCGTAAATTCTATTGACACAACAGGTGCAGGAGACATATTCAATGCGGCATTTATTCAAGAATTTATTAAGGGGAAATCACTGTCAGAGTGCCTAAAACATGCAAACACTGTTGCAGCACTTTCAACTGAGAAGATGGGCATATTCATCCCTCTCACTTGTTTATGAAAGAACAATTTAAGATAGTTTCAGATTTTGAGCCAACAGGCGACCAACCTGAGGCAATAAATGGGCTTGTTAAGGGCATCGAGCAAGGGTACAAATTCCAAACACTTCTTGGTGTGACGGGCTCAGGAAAAACGTTTACCATGGCAAAGGTGATTGAACGCATTCAAAAGCCAACACTTGTCATTTCTCACAACAAGACTCTTGCAGCACAACTTTATTCTGAATTCAGAAGGTTTTTTCCAGATAACGCCGTGCATTATTTTGTTAGTTACTATGATTTTTACCAGCCCGAAGCGTATGTTCCAACCATTGACCTGTATATCGCTAAAAATGCCGATATAAATGAAGACATTGCGAGGCTTAGGCATGCAACAGTAAGGGCGCTTCTTGAAAGACGTGATGTGATTGTTGTGGCATCAGTTTCCTGCATTTATGGATGGGACTCGCCTGAGGAATACAAGGAACAACTATTTACCGTGAGTGTGAGGGATAGGATTAACCGTGGCAACATTGCGATCAACCTTGCAAGGCTTCAGTATCAAAGGAACGACATCAATTTCAAAAATGGCGTATTTAGAATTCGTGGCGACATCGTGGACGTTTTTCCTAAAGAATCAGAGAGTGCCATAAGAATAGAGCTTTTTGGTGACGAGGTTGATTCGATAGTCGAGTTTGACCCACTCACAAATGAGCTTATAAAAAGACATTCTTCTTTTACATTTTTTCCTGCTGCACAATTTGTTACGACAGGAGAACGAATAAATCAATACGTTGACGAGATATTTAAAGAGCTTGAAATGAGAGTTAACTTCTTTAAATCCAAAGGCAAGTTGGTAGAAGCCCAGAGAATTGAAGAGCGAACAAAATATGATATTGAAATGCTCCGAGAGATAGGCTATTGTACAGGTATTGAGAACTACTCAAGATATTTTTCAGGAAGGAAAGCTGGTGAAGAACCTTACACTCTCTTGAATTTCTTCCCAGACGGTTATATGCTTTTTATTGACGAGTCGCACATTACTTTACCTCAGCTTAGAGGAATGTACCGCGGGGACCACGAAAGAAAATTAACTCTTGCAAACTATGGTTTCAGGCTTCCATCTGCGATGGACAACAGGCCTCTTAGATTTGACGAGTTTTTAACGCATGTCAACCAGTGCGTATTTGTGTCCGCAACACCTGCTGATTATGAATTCTCCGTAAGCAGCTTTGTAGCAGAGCAGTTAGTTCGTCCAACCGGACTTGTAGATCCTGAGATTATCGTGCGTCCCATAAAAGGACAGATGGACGACCTTATGAAAGAGATACGAGTTAGGGCAGAAAAGGGAGAGCGTGTTCTTGTAACAACTCTTACAAAGAAATTTGCTGAGGAGTTAACCGCTTATTTATCCGAGCATGGCATAAGGGCGCGGTATCTTCACTCGGACATAAAAACCCTTGAAAGAGTTGACATATTAAAAGGTTTGAGAGCGAATGATTATGATTGTCTTGTAGGAGTTAATCTCCTGAGAGAAGGATTAGACCTTCCAGAAGTCTCACTCGTTGCAATTCTTGACGCAGATAAAGAAGGTTTCTTGCGCTCAAAAGTTTCTCTTATTCAGACGATGGGAAGAGCCGCACGAAATGTTTCAGGACAGGTTATAATGTATGCAGGCAGTATTACTGACTCTATGAGGTTTGCAATAAGTGAAACAAAAAGGCGAAGGGAAAAGCAGGAGAGGTACAATAAGGAACACAACATTGTCCCTCAAACCATAAGGAAGGCTATTACAGACCTTATTGATCTCCCCTGGAAAAAGGAAGAAACTATTGAGGAAGCGTCGTTTGATAACCTGGGAGAGGAACAATTCAGAGCCTTGATAACTGAGCTTGAAGAAGAGATGCATCTCAAGGCGGAAGTGCTCGATTTTGAAAAAGCAATTAAGATCAGGGATAAGATTGATAAGCTTGTCGAAAGCTACAGGAGGAAAAAATGAAAATTGGTTTAGCTCTTGGAAGTGGTGGGCCAAGAGGCCTTGCGCATATTGGAGTAATGAAAGTGCTTTTAAAAAATGGTATAAAGCCAGATATTATTGCAGGTTCAAGTATTGGTTCGCTTATTGGCGGTGCATATGCTGCCTTTGGTACTATTGATAAGGTTGAGGAAGTGGCTTACTCGTCAGATTTAAAAACTGTTTTTACGTTGCTTTTTGACCCTACCCTCAGACTCGGCCTTGTAAAAGGGCAGAAAGTTGTGAAGTTCTTGAAGGAGAAAATCGGAGATCCACAAATAGAGACATTAAAAACTATCTTTTGTTCAGTTGCGACGAACATTAACACCGGTGAAGCTGTTGTGTTTGATAAAGGAAGCCTTTCAGAGGCTATCAGGGCGAGTATTTCTATTCCATTTATGTTCCAACCACTTAAGGTTGGTGATACGCTTCTCGTTGACGGTGGCTTAACGCAGAATGTTCCCGCAAAGATTGTGAGAGACAAAGGAGCCGATATCGTCATTGGTGTTAATCTTAGCGCTAAACTTTCGGAGTCTTTCTATGGCTCAATGAGATTTCCCGTTGGGTTATACAAGATTGCAGACGAATCAATCAATATACTTCAATATAACCTTGCCAAAGAAAATTGTAAGTATGCTGATTTTGTAATTTCTCCTGATGTTTATGGTGTAGGGTGGGACAGTTTTTGGAAACCTAGAGAGGTTATTGAAATGGGAGAGAAAGCTGCTGAGTTAATGCTTCCACAAATAATGGACAGAGTAAGAAGAAGGGTTTTTCGTAGAAAAATATTTTAGGAAAGAAATAATATGGAAAGAGTGGGATGGAGAGCGAATTTATTAAAAAGGTCCCCTAGATACTGAGGACCTTTCATATTTGCAGTGTTGCTCAGTGTATTTTCTTCTTTATGAGATTGCCGAGTCTTTTTATTCCCTCATCAATCTGTTCAACAGAAGAAAGCGTAAAATTAAGCCGCATATGGTGTTTATCTTCTCCATACGGATAAAATGCGCTTCCTATGACATAGGCCACTTTTTCTTGAACAGCCTCTACAAATAGGGCATCTGTATCAATGTATTCTGGAACACTTGTCCACACAAACATTCCGCCTTGCGGTTTTGTCCAACTGCAACCGTCCGGAAAATATTTTCCAAGAGCAGAAAGCATTGCGTCTTTCTTTACCTTGTAAGTTTGCCTCACAAGCTCAAGATACCCTTTAAGATGCCCGTCTCTTATAAATTTATCTGCAATGTATTGTGTAAGAGAAGGAGAACAAAGGTCAGCCCCTTGTTTTGCGATTGCGAGCTTTTTGATTACCTCTTTGTCTGCAATAACCCATCCTAACCTGAGTCCTGGGGCAAGTATTTTGGAGAAAGTGCGCAGAGCAATAACATTTTCTAAACTATCAAGTTCAAGCAGCGAGGGGAGTTTGTTACCTTCAAAACGAATTTCTCCGTAAGGGTCATCCTCAATAATCACCAAATTATACATATGGCTCAGCTCGAGAAGCTTATGTCGTCTTTCGAGGCTCATCGTTACGCCTGCTGGGTTTTGGAAATTTGGGATTACATAGATGAATTTTGCATTAATACCATTTTGTTTGAATTCTTTTAATCGGTTTTCAAGGATGTTTACATTGATTCCGTCATCATCAAGTGGGATCGTTTCAAATTTTGCCTGAGATGCATGAAAAGCTTGTAATCCTCCAACATAAGTAGGTGCCTCAACTATAATAGTGTCTCCCGGGTCCACGAAAATCCTTCCGATTAGATCAAGCCCTTGTTGGGAAGCTGTTGTAACGAGAATGTTTTCTTTTTCAACCTTTTTGATGCCCTCTTCGTGAGCCATTTGTACGATAGTTTCTATTAATGGCTTCACTCCTTCTGTTGGTCCGTACTGAAGTGCCTTACCCTCATGGTTTATCATTACATCTTTTGAAATTTCTGCAAGGACTTCCCTCGGGAACAGCGTAGGGTCAGGCATACCACCTGCAAGTGAAATGATTCCTGGGCTGTTGATTAGATTTAACAGCTCTCTGATGGCCGAAGCCTTCATAGAGTTACTGCGAGCGGAAAATTTTTTGCTCCATTCAATTCCCATAAAAACCTCCTTTCAAATAATTTGCCAATTTATTATACGACTATTTATTAATTTTCAAAGTAAAATATAATTAAGGGGGTGAACATGATGAATTTGCAGAAAATCAGTGATTTTAAGTATGTTGTTCCGAAGACTGGGGAAATGCGCGTTCCCGCAATTGTCTATTCGTCGCCGAATCTATTACCGTTTTTAAACAAAGATATTGCGCTCAGCCAACTCATTAATGTTGCAACTCTCCAGGGTATAGTAAGTTATGCCATTGGGATGCCGGATCTACATCAGGGATATGCATTTCCCATTGGTGGAGTGGCTGCATTTGATGCTCAAGACGGAGTTGTTTCTCCTGGCGGAGTGGGTTTTGATATTAATTGTGGCGTGCGCGTGATAAAAACAAATTTGAGATACGATGATATTAAAAATTCCTTGGAAGAGCTTGGTAAACTTCTATTCAAAAATGTGCCTTCGGGAGTTGGTTCATTGGGTATCGAGAGGTTCAGTGGGAAAGAAACAATACAGGTGATGAAGCTTGGCATTGGCTGGGCTATAGAAAAAGGATTTGCAGAACGCCTTGATAAAGATTCAATTGAGGACTATGGCAGACTTGAAAATGCAGAGCCAGATTTTGTAAGTAAAAAGGCAATTGATCGTGGTCGTGAAGAACTCGGGACACTGGGTGCAGGGAATCATTTTCTTGAAATTGATGTTGTGGAAAAAGTGTTTGATGCGAGCTTAGCTAGTTCATTTGGGCTATTCCCGGGTCAGATACTTGTCTGGATGCATACAGGTTCACGCGGTTTAGGGCATCAGGTTGCAACTGACTATCTTAACATTATGAGACCTAAAATGGAGCAATACAAAATTCCTCTTCCTGAAAAGGATTTCGTCTCTCTTCCGATAAGAGCCGCAGAATCTCAGATGTACCTTGGCGCAATGGCTGCTGCAGCAAACTTTGCATGGGTGAACAGGCAGTTAATTACTTATTTTGTTAGAAAATCATTTGCTCAGGTATTCAAGACGCCTTTTGAAAAATTGGGTATGGAGATATTATATGACGTGTCACATAATATCGCAAAGTTTGAAACATACAACGTTCACGGGCATGAAGTGCTTCTACTTGTTCATAGAAAAGGAGCAACACGAGCGTTTCCCAAAGGACACTCTGCTCTCAAGGGGCGATTCAAAGAAATTGGCCAACCTGTTCTTTTGCCTGGTGATATGCGGCGTGGCTCGTATATTCTTGTGGGAAGCGATAAATCCCTTAAACAAACATTTGGGAGTGTAGCTCACGGTGCAGGCAGAATGATTAGTAGAAGCAGTGCAGTGAAACAAATAAGTTTTGAACATATTAAAAGTGAAATGGACTCAAACAAAATATTGCTCTTTGCTGCTGATAAGCTTGTGGCAAGAGAGGAAGCGCCAGAGGCTTACAAGAATGTTGATGACGTCATTGAGCCAATTATTGGCGAGGAGCTTGCATCCCTTGTTGTGAAAACCAAGCCATTGCTTGTGGTGAAAGGATAGCAAATGGTACTTGGTGCACATATTTCAATTGCTGGAGGCATTTCTAACGCCCCTATCTATGGGAAAGATACAACTTGTGATACGATTCAAATATTTACCAAGAATCAGATGCAGTGGAAAATACCTGTGCTTAACGCAGATGAAGTCAGAATTTTCAAAAGCCGTATGAAAGAAAATAATATTTTACCAGGGACAGTTCACTCATCCTATCTTGTAAATCTTGCAAGCGCCGATTCAAACATTCTCAGGCGTTCAATTTGTGACCTTGCTCAAGAGCTTGAAAGAGCTGAGGTGCTTGGTATCAATTATGTTGTATTTCATCCCGGTGCTCATAAAGGCGAAGGGGAAGAGTCAGGCCTTAAGAGAATTTCAGATAGTATCAAGGAAATTTTTTCAATGAGCCAATCAAAAAAGTCTTCACTTATACTTGAAACAACCGCTGGAGAAGGAACAACCCTTGGTTATAAGTTTGAACATCTTGCAGAGATTGTTGATAGTGTTAATGACCAAGAACGCATAGGAGTTTGCATTGATACCTGCCACATCTTTGCTGCAGGATATGATATTAGAGATGAAATATCATACGAACGAACGATTTCTGAGTTTGATAGAATCATTGGACTTAAATTTTTAAAGGCAGTGCATTTAAATGACTCAAAAAAAGAATTAAGTTCACGAATGGACCGACATGAGGAGATTGGATGCGGTAAAATTGGTCTAAAAGGGTTTTCTTTTTTCGTGAACGACGAAAGATTTAAAAGTCTTCCTGGAATTCTTGAAACGCCAGGAGGCACCGAAGGATATAAGAAAAACCTTTCTGTTCTAAGGGGGCTAGTAATCCACTGAGAAAGAGTGTGGATTACAAAGGAGTAAGGAAAGAAATGAACATAAAGGAAAAAGTAAAGGAATTACTCGATGAAATACCTTCAAATGTTCTTTTAGTTGCCGCCGTTAAAGGAAGGACTGTTGCTGAAATTGAAGAGGCAATAGGCGCAGGGATACGCGTAGTTGGAGAGAATTACCTCCAGGAAACACAAGAAGTCTTTCCGAAAATAGGACAAAAAGTGGAATGGCACTTTATTGGACAAATTCAGCAAAGGAAAGTGAAAAAAATTGTTGAAATGTTTAATATAATTGAAGCAGTCGATTCATTACAAACTGCATCAGAGATAAACAAATACTGCGCTATTTTAGGAAAGAAAATGCCAATCCTTATTGAAGTAAACAGCGGCCGTGAGCCTCAGAAGTCTGGTGTAATGCCAGAGGACGTTGAACAGATAATAGAGCAAATTTCAGCCCTTCCTAACATCAAAGTCGAAGGTTTGATGACAATGGGACCTATTTTTGATAATCCCGAAGAGATTCGCCCC
>JAIMJY010000030.1:10716-14545 GCA_020692945.1 Caldisericum sp.
TGACCAAGGAGATTTTTGAGAAAGTAAGGAAAATACGACTGGAAAATGTTGAAATGAAATACCTCTCTATGGGAATGTCCGATTCGTACAGGATTGCAATTGAAGAGGGGGCAAATATCGTAAGGATTGGTACGCTAATCTTTGGCCCAAGGGTCAAGTGATTAACTGTTTTTTCTTAAAAACTCAAAAATGAAATAGCACAAACCTATTACTAAAATAACATCTCCAATACTATATACCGAAGCATATGGCTTTAAAAATGTTGGTGCTATGATATCCCCAAGAAAATTAAGATGAGTCTTTGAAGACATGATCGTGCCATTGTAATAAGAGCCAAGCTTATTAAGCAGTTCGATTTTATCGAATTCTCCCATTGCTTGAAGCTTTGTTATATCTTGTGGCATGTACCCTTTGTTCGCAATTATGACAACAATATTGGCAATAAAACCTAAAAGTGCAATTCTCATTCCTGTGTATCGTAAATTCAACAGCACCACGACAAGCAAAACAAAAAGAGATAATATGTATATATACGGAGTGAGATAATTGTAATGAGAATTTGTAAATTTCTCATTGAAGATTAGGACTTGTAGCGCAAATCCTATAAAAATTAGGTAAAAGCCTCTAAAAGTCTTTTTTTCTACCCCACCAAAGCCTTTATTAGCGATAGCTGCAATAATTATGCAAATTACTATGATTGATGATAAAAGCATTATTCAAAATTTTCCTTTGCTTCCTTGATTAATTGAGCGTACTTTTTTTCATTTTCTTTTATCATCTTTATTAAAACATCTGCAATATCAGGGTCAAATTGTGTTCCCTTCCATATTTTAATTTCTTCGAGAGCTTCGTCGAGGGTTTTAGGAATTTTTCTGTAGTTTCTTGGGGTTGTCATCGTATCGAACGAGTCAACTAATGCAATAATCCTTGAACCAAGAGGAATTTGTGTATCTTTGAATTTGTCTGGATAGCCAATCCCGTCGTAACGCTCGTGGTGGTGTCTTATGAGCGTTGCACCTTTTCTAAATCTGGTTAGTGCGCTTGCTATTTTCTCGCCATCTAAGGAGTGGAGTTTAACGTTTTCGTATTCCTCAGAGGTCAATTTCGATGGCTTTTGAAGAATCTCATCAGGAATCGAAATTTTACCTATGTCATGGAGTTTTGCACTCATAACTACTACATTTGTAATGCCATCCTCCAAATTAAGAGCATTGCAAAGGTCCCTTGTGATTTCTGCAACTCTTTCGGAATGAAACATTGTATCAGGAACTCTTGCATCAACCACTGCTGCGAGTTCATATAAGGCTTGTTCTGTTTCTTGAGTAACCTGTACATCTCTCTTTAAAGCAAGATACACTGCAGTAAATGTTGGTATAATAAAAAGGTTCATCAAGGGCTGTGTTTGGAAGAAGAAAACGATCACCACTCCAAGGAAGAAAAGTGCAAAAAGTGTGAAAAATACTTTTTTAATATTCTTGTACCAAAATGGAATGAAAGGTTTGTTGTTCAGTAAAGAGAGTAGAGCAAAAAGAATTGCGGAATCTAAAAGCAAGTAAATTATGAACCCCACACATATTGCAGAAAGGTTTTTTGGATTGGTAAGCGGAAGGTTGAGTGAATAATATTTGTAAAAAAACAAACTGGGGATCCCTGTTTCTAAGCCGATTTTTGTACTGTTGAAAAGTGTTTTGAACCATTGTTTTCTGGTAAAAATATCCGAAATAAATGCTGCAAGAAAAGATATAATTATAGTTATTAATGGAGAAAACAACACTGCAAGTGCAAAATTTAAAGAGTAGCTTATTGTTACTTCAGCCTTGTTTTCGGAGGAGTCTATGGAGTAAATTATTGGGAATAAATCTGAAGCAATATCTGCAATTGTTAACGATAAAATAATTATTATGCTTTTTAAGGACTGAATACTATTAATGAGGTCTGCTTTAAATACTAAAACAAAAATTACAAAAGCAATAGTAAAAACAAGCCACTCTAAATATATAAATATCCTTGCCTTCGCAGGAAGCTCTCTCATAACACCCTTAGTTATAAGAAAAAATACAAAACCAAAAAATAACCTAACCTAATAAAGTTTATCCTTTTAACTTTTTACTAAAAACTAATATTCAATTTTGATTTTTTTTGCTTAATGCCACTTAAGATCTGCTGCAACTGTCACTACAAACAGTGCTACTCCGAGAATCAATGCTAAAACTCTGCTTCCCCATTTCATTTCGTTCACCTCCCTTTCACTCTTCTATCTGATTTAATTATGTATAATTTGAAATTTTGTCAATAGTTTTTCGTTAGTTTTTTGCAACATTTGTTAAATTTCTAGTTACAAGTTGTCCGCAGGCAGCAGAGATATCGGTTCCTTTTGACTTTCTCAGCGTTGCCCTTATGTTTTTTTCTAAGAGCAATTTTTGAAATTCAATTTCTCTTTGAGATGGACTAAATTCTGCAAAAGGCACCTTGTTAAAATGTATCAAGTTGACTTTGCAAGGCTTCAGGGAACTTATAAGCTTTACAAGTTTTAGGGCATTTTCGACTGAGTCATTCACGTTCTTAATCAGGAGATACTCTATAGTAACTGCGTTGCCTGTTTTTTCTATGTAATATTGCAAGGCCTCTTTAAGCTTGCTTATTGGGTTTTCTTTTAAGTTCGGCATAAGTTTATCTCGTGTGGTTTGGTCTGCTGCGTGAAGCGATACAGCAAGGTTTACCATTTTGATTTGGTCAGCAAGTCTGTAAATTTTGTCTATTATGCCAGAAGTCGATATTGTAATTTTTCTTTTTCCAAAAGCTCGTCCTTCGGTGTCCGTGAGGATCTCAATTGATTTTTTTACATTTTCATAGTTGAGCAGGGGCTCTCCCATACCCATAAAAACGATATTGTTTATGGGTATGTTATTGTCAACGAACATAAGCTGCTCTATTATTTCTGAAGCATCAAGATTTCTTATCAACCCCATTTGTCCTGTTGCACAAAACTGGCAATCCAATGAGCAACCAACTTCAGTTGATAAGCAAAGAGTGTTCCATTTCCTGCCAAATTTATTTGATTCTCTAATTAGGGCCGTTTCAATTAAAAGACCGTCCCTCAATTGGAATAGATACTTTGTTGCTCCGTCATGGGAGTTTGTCTCCGAAACTTTCTCTAATGCGTAGATGTAAAATTCCTCGGATAATTTTTGCCTCAAGTTTTTCGGGAGCGTAGTGATATCCGTAAAATCTTTTTGTTTTTCCTTATAAATTGCGTGGAATATTTCCTTTGCCCTGAAGGGTTTCTCGCCAATTGAGAGCATGTAGCCTTGCAATTCTTTCAAATCAAAATTTTTGATGTCTTTCATTTTTTTTACTTTCTCTTTTTAATATTATATACCGAAACTCTTTTTCCTCTTATTCGCCTGGAAATTAAGTTCAGGTTTAAGAATTGCACTCAAGCAATTTAAAGGAATTATAAATAAAATGGGGGATTTTCCGTCCAAAAGTCCGGAGATAGATTTTAAGCTACTTCTATGAAATGCCACCTTGAGAAACAAGACCAAAGAACCCGCATTTTTTCGTTTGTACCCTTAAAACACGTATAGAATCAATAAAAAACATGCTTTTATTCGGGGCTTTATACGCGAAATGGATGCCTCCATGAACTTTTTCTTCTACCCAAAATTACCTGCTCAGGAACCTCTTTTAGATTTCAAAATAGAGGATATGTGACAGAACATCCTTAAAACGAGATGTTGTTGCGTTAATTTTTTGATAAAATAACTTTACAAACAGCGCAAAGCTAAATTTTTTATAAATTTGTCTTACCCCCTCTGAATAAGTTACG
>JAIMJY010000031.1 GCA_020692945.1 Caldisericum sp.
CATGTCGCTAACGTAACGCCCCGAAGCATAGAAACTTCTTCTTCCGTTGCATTCACTTTTATTGAACTTATAAAGACCTTGATGACATTTCTAATGTGGTTGTTTATAATAGCACCTAAATTTTCCCGACCTTCTATCGGAAAAAGGCCAGCTTCCCTCAGTGAAATTAGTATTGCAGGAGCGTAATGTTTAGAGAGATCTATGTTAATTTCAATGTAATTTTGTATTGCAGCTAATGGACTTGATGAAATTTTTACTTTTTCTTTGAGATTTTCCTCAATACTTAAAAGAGTACTGTTAATAATTTCGTCTAAAAGCTTTTCCTTTGATTGGAAGTAGTTGTAAAAACTGCCTTTTGATATTTCTGCCAGGTTTACAATCTCCTCTACAGATGTTTCAGAGAAGCCTTTCTTCAAAAAAAGCTCAAGAGCTACGGCAATTATACGCTCTTTCTTGTTGACGATTTTTTTCATTTTCCTCTTTGTCAATAAGATGATTTTAACCTCTTGTTTAAAAAGTAAACCTTAGGATTTATAAGTGGATAATTCTTTTCCACCCGCTAAAGTCAGAAGTAAAAAACTGGAACCCGTTTCTTTAGTTACTTTCTCGGTTAATAAAGCACAGAGAATATCACTGCGTGAAAAGTGTGTGAACTTCAAAAAAATATTGCGCTCAGGGTACAACGACTTTCAATGCACTTTCAATGATTTTTGCCTTTAAGGGTGTAAATCCCAAGACTTCTCCGTCAGCTTCTATCATCGCCTTAGGAGCGCATTCTATAAATACTTCTTTTGATTTCTGATAGTATAATTTTTTCTCCTTTATTATCGTTCCGTTATAGAGTTTTTTTAGTTTGAAGAGAACTTCAAGGCCCTTATAATTCCTAAAAAGAGAAACGTTAAAATATCCGTCATCTATTTTAGAATGAGGAGAAAGCAACATTCCGCCGCCAAAATATTTTCCATTTGAAACGTCAAATTCAAAAAACTTGCCCTCGATTTTATTGCCCTCGATTAACATAAACCCATCAGGAATGCCTGAAAAGAGAAGAGTTTTCAAGAGGGCATAAAGATATACAATATTTTTGAACATAGCCTTTTTAGCCTGGTTAGCCCTCATTGTTACAGTTCCGGAAAAACCTCCGCTTAATATATTTAAAAAATATCGTGAATCATCTTTTCCATCAAAATTTTTAAATTCGAAATATCCAATGTCAATAAATTTTTCCTTTCCCTTAATCGCTATTTCAAGTGCTTGAGCTATATCTTTCTGGATTTCTAAGGTTTTTCTAAGGCCGTTTCCTGATCCTATAGAAACAACGCCAAGGGAGGGGAGCAAGTTTCTCTCAGCATTAGAGAGTTCCCCTATCTTTTTGTTAAATTTTTCTTCTGCTCCCTGGACAATTCCGTTCACTGCCTCGTTATGTGTACCATCTCCCCCGAAGCTTATTATTTTTTTAAACCCCTCAAGAAAGGCTTTTTTTGCGAGACTAATCGAGTGTGTTTGGTATTCCGAAAAAAATGTGGAGAACTCTATCCCTTCACTCTCAAGCAACTTTTTAATAGCATCATATTTCTTGAGGGCTTCTCCCCCAGCCGCTACTGGATTAACTATTAAAGCGATGTTTTTCATTTTTCCTCCTTGTAAGTTTATTTCCTTTTTGTTACTTACACCTACGTGTTACTTTAACGGTGACCATTTCTACTCTCTGGAATCCACTGATAAAGATCGTGGATAAACTCGCTCGTAAAGAGTGCAAGTTACAAAGGATTAAGAGAAGAATAAATCTGAACTCTTTTCATCAGATTAACTGTTTATTAATGATAATTCTTGTCTTGAAGAAAAATAAATACCCGCCATTATTACGAGAGCTCCTACTATCTCTAAGAGAGAGGGGGTCTCCTTGAGCAGTAAAAAAGCAAATATACTTGCAAATACAGGTTCTCCGAGTATTGACACTGCGACAAATGGTGCAGATAGGTATTTTAAAGCCCAGTTATATGTTGTGTGCCCTATTACCTGTGGAATTAAAGCAATCAGAAAAAATATAAAATACGTTTTCCTATCGTAATTGAAAAGGTTTTGTTTAGCAATTAAAGCGATAATTGCAAGAATAATTCCAGAGAAGGCATATACAAAAAATATATAAGGGATAATGCTGAACTTTTCTCTCAATTTTTTCCCGAAGGTGATATACATTGAAACTGCAATTGCTCCAAGCAGAGCAAGAAAATTTCCAAAACTATGGGCTATTCCTGCATTTCTTGAAGACAAAGCAATAAGAATGCTTCCTACAAAAGAGACAAGGATACCTGCTAATAATTTTTTACTCGTTTTTTCTTTAAAGAAAAGGAAAGACATTATTAGTACGAATATTGGGTTGGTTGTTACAAGCACAGTTGAGCTCATAACAGATGTATACGAAAGTGAGTAGATCCAGAGGATAAAATGTACTGAAAGAAGTGCTCCAAGCGGTATAAATTTAATAATTTCATTTTTCTTTTGTTTAGTTTCTCTAAGCCCAGATACAGCGAATATAGGAAATATCATAAGTGCACTCAACGTCATTCTGTAGGCTGCAATTACAAGAGGAGATGTATTGCAAAGACGTATTAATATCGATGCTATCCCTACAGAGATCATCCCCAGTACGAGTACTGAATAAAATTTTGTTTTCATTGCTTTGATAGCATTTTTTAACTTTCTTGTTTTCTCTACGAAACGCTTACCTTCCGCACAAGTATATACAAAAATCCGACGATTAAAAGTCCTCTTGCTGTTAAAAGTTGACTGAACGCAGTCCTTCTAATCGTTCTTTTGATTCTTTTTATCAGGCAATTAAATCAAATGAATCTAAAAAACCTTTTTATTTGTTTTTTGCTATTTCAATAAATTGCCTTTTGGCACAGATATGTAAAATCAAAAATTTTTGTTAAATTTAAATTTGTATTAAAATAGTATACTAAGGATGAATTGTATGAACCAGAATAATTTTACGGAAAAAGTGCAAGAAGCTTTAATGCAAGCGAAAGAAATTGCTCAAGAAAATGGCAATGGCGCCATTGATGTAGAACATTTGCTTATTGCCCTAATTCATCAAACCGACGGTGTAGTGCCAATGGTTCTAGATGAACTTAAAGTTGATAAAAACCTCTTATTTAATGACATTAATGTGTTAATAGAACGGTTTCCAAAAGTTCAAGGGGTACCTTCGGAACAATTTTATATAACCCCGCGCTTAGAAAGTTTGTTTAGAAATGCTGAGGAGGAAGCTCGTGCACTTGGAGATGAGTTTATAAGCACAGAGCATTTATTTCTTGCAGCAACAAGAGAAAAAGTTAGTCTCGACAGGATTTTTTCTCTTTATGGCATTACGAGGGAAAGAGTTATTGCAACAATTAAAAACATTAGAGGAGGAGCAAAAGTTACTGACAGAAACCCTGAAAATAAGTACAAAGCTCTTGAAAAATATGGGCGTAACCTCGTTGAACTTGCAAAAGACGGAAAGCTTGACCCTGTTATTGGCCGAGACGAAGAGATACGTCGCACAATCCAGATTCTGTCAAGAAGGACGAAAAATAACCCTATTTTGATAGGAGAAGCAGGTGTTGGTAAAACTGCTGTCGTTGAGGGTATAGCTCAACGGATAATTTCAGGTGATGTGCCAGAGACGCTTAAAGACAAGGTTATATTCCAGCTTGATATGGGTGCTATTGTTGCAGGAACAAAATTCAGAGGAGAATTTGAAGACCGACTTAAGGCGGTCATTGACGAGATTAAAAATGCTAGCGGACAGATAATTCTATTTATAGATGAGATTCACACGATTGTTGGTGCAGGCGCAACAACTGAGGGTGGGATGGATGCATCTAATATGCTAAAGCCTGCTCTTTCGCGAGGCGAGTTACGAACAATTGGTGCAACTACAATAGACGAATACAGGAAGTACATCGAAAAGGATACTGCACTCCAGAGAAGATTCCAACCTGTTCTTGTAAAAGAGCCTTCGATCGAGGAAACGATAGCAATTCTAAGAGGTCTTAAAGAAAAATACGAGGTGCACCATGGAGTTAGAATCAAGGATAGTGCAATCATTGCTGCGGCAAAACTCTCTTCGCGCTATATAACAGACAGGTTTCTTCCTGATAAGGCCATTGACCTTATTGACGAGGCTGCTTCGCTGCTGAGAATGCAGATTGACAGCATGCCCGTTGAACTTGATGAAATCAAGCGTAAGATAAGAATGCTTGAAATGGAGAAAAAGGCGCTCGAGAAAGAAACCGACTCAGAGTCGTTTCAAAAGCTCCAAATCCTCGACAAAGAACTTGCAGATCTCAAGGAAAAAGACGATGCCCTCACTGGTAAGTGGAAAAGAGAAAAGGAGAAAATCGAGGAAATACGAAAGATAAAACAGAATATCGAGGATTTTAAAACAAAAGCCCACCTTTCCGAAACTCGAGGAGAACTTGATGATGCCGCAAGAATTATCTATGGTGAGTTGCCTGCTCTCAACAAGAAACTCGAAGAAGCAAATGAAAACCTTAAAAAGCTTCAGGAAAACTCACCACTGCTCAAGGAAGAGGTAGGAGAAGAAGAAATTGCAGAAGTAATTTCGAGATGGACTGGTATACCCTTGTCGAGAATGTTAAGGACAGAAAAGGACAAAATACTTCGTTTAGAAGACACTTTAAGAAGACGTGTTGTAGGTCAAGAGCAGGCAATTTCTGCTGTTGCGAATTCAATAAGGAGGGCACGTGCAGGTCTTTCTGATCCAGGCAGGCCTCTTGGCTCTTTCATATTTTTAGGTCCTACTGGTGTGGGCAAAACAGAACTTGCAAAAGCTCTTGCAGAATCACTTTTTGATACAGACAGAGCCCTTATAAGAATAGATATGAGTGAATATATGGAAAAATACTCTGTCTCAAGGCTCATTGGAGCTCCTCCAGGATATGTCGGTTATGAGGAGGGTGGTCAACTTACAGAAGCTGTCAGAAGATCTCCTTACGCAGTCATACTTCTTGACGAGATAGAGAAAGCTCATTCTGATGTGTTCAACATACTTCTCCAGGTCCTTGATGATGGTCGCCTAACAGATTCCAAAGGAAGAACGGTTGATTTTAAAAATACTGTAATTATTATGACCTCCAATATAGGAGGAAAATATATCTCAGAGATAAATGCAATGCCTGGTACAAAAGAATATATGGACCAGTATGAACGCTTGGTTGAGCGCGTGTATGAGGAGACAAGACATATTTTTAGACCTGAATTCTTAAATAGAATTGACGAAATTATCGTGTTTAATCCACTTGGAATGACCCAACTTAAGCAAATTGTTGACATACTTCTTGAGAAGACAATTTCAAAACTTTCAGATAGAAATATTGAGGTAACTTTTGATAACGATGTGAAAAATTTAATCGTTAACAAAGGCTTTGATCCCGTATATGGCGCAAGGCCCCTCAGAAGAACAATTCAAAAGTATATTGAAAACCCTCTCGCTGAGTTTCTAATTAGAAACGAAGTTGAGAAGAATTCGCGTATAGATTGTTATATAGAAAAAGGTGAGGTGAGGTTCAAATTAGTAAGTTAGACCTAAAGGCGTTAGTTAAAAAAGAGGCGGCAAAGCTTCGGGTGAAACTTTCTCCTCAAGCTCTTGACATGTTTGATGTTTACAAAAATGTTCTTCAGGATTGGAATTCTACTCGAGTCAATCTGACTGCTATTACCAAAGATGAAGATATCGCACTAAAACATTTTATTGATTCTTTAGAGGCAGCCCAGGCTGTCGATTTCAGTGAGACAAATCTAAAGATAATAGATGTGGGAACTGGAGCAGGATTCCCAGGGATTCCACTTAAGATTGCATTCCCTAACATTCAACTTACCCTCCTGGATTCTCAGAAAAAGAGAGCACTTTTCCTTGCAGTCCTTCTTGGTCGTCTTGGACTGCAGGATGTAGCAGTGTTTAATGCACGTGGGGAAGAACTAGCAAAAGATATGGCATTTAGAGAATGTTTTGATGTTGCGATGATGAGAGAATTTGGGAAAATTCCACTTAACTTGGAAATTGGACTTCCGTTTGTTAAAGTGGGCGGTTCACTATTACTCTGGAAAGGTGGCAATGATATAGAAGGGTTGCCCCGCTGTGAAAAATTTTTGAACGAACTTGGTGGACGCGTTGAGAAAATTTACACATACAAGTTTACCGATACAAGTGAACACTTCGTCGTTCACATTAAGAAGGAGTGGAACACCCCTCAAAAATATCCACGAACGTATTCATCAATGCTTAGGAGTCTTAATCGTCTATGACCTCAAATGCAGATTTTCTAGCTGCCCCTATTGCTTTCATTATTGCCTTTTTTGTTTCTAAATTTGCTCTTTTATTCTCCGTCACTTCCGGTGTAAAGGGAGTAATCATTTTCTCTTTACTTCTTTTTCTACTGAGTCTATTTTTTTTGCGAGCATCTCAGAAGACGATGTACAGACGGAAGGAAGTTCTCTTTGTGGTCATTTCTTCAACTTGTCTTTTCATGTCAACATTTGGAGCTGTTGATGTACTTGGTATAGTCAGACTGACTCCTATGGTTGGGCTTTTTGTTTTATTGTTTTTTGCCTATCTTTTTTTTGAGAGAGGAGAATTTTTAAGAATATTTATCACTTCTTCGCTTACTTTGCTTGTCGCCCTTACCCTTATAGTGAGTTTAAAACTAAACGACATTATCTCATCCTCAATAATTGTTCTTGGAGGATTATTTGCAATACTCTTTCACTATTTGGGGACTCAGGCATCAAGTTTTGAAAGGGCAAGTTTCATGTCGTTGATGTTCGGATGGTCTATTCTATTGTCTCTTGACAAGGCAATATTCATGCTTTGGGGAATTTAATGAAGAGATCTTTTTCTATCATTGTAATTATCATTATCATTTTACTGTTAAACTCTGCTACTTTTTCAAGAGTTGCTCAAGATAAAGAGAATTATATTATACTAACTACCGAGTCTCTTCTTGGTACTGCGAAGCTTTTTGTTGATTACAGGAGCATGAAGTTCAACGTTTCAGTTGTCACGATTGAAAGCCTGGGTTCGTCAAAGCCTGAGGCAATAAAAAAATACCTTTCTGAACGCTTTTCTTCAGGATACCTGCTCATAATAGGCAGCGAAAAGACGATACCAATGCCATTTATGTATCCTTCCGACGTTGAACACAACATTTCTACTGGCGTTCCATCTGCAACCGAAACTGATATCTATTATGGGATTCTTTCCGAAGACATTGATATAGACAAAGATGGGTTTGGAGGAGAGTTATATGGTGATGCTTTAAATATTCATCCTGACCTCATCGTAGGACGCATCCCTTTTGATGACGAAGAAACCATTAAGATGATTTTTGAAAATACGGTCAAGTTCGAGAACAGTCCTCCTAAGAAAGCAGTGCTTGCGGCATCGTTTATTTCTTTTCCAGGTGAAATTTATGACGGTGCCCATATTTTTAATGGCGATGGTGCTCGTGAAATGGAGCTTATAAAGAATTTGCTTCCAGTGAATACTATTACTCTTTACGAGAAAGGCGGTTCGTACCCATCGCTATATGATTGCAATCTTCCTCTTTCAAAGGACAATTTTTTAGATGTTATACACGGTGCTGGCTTTGTTGATTGGGGAGCCCATGGGAGTAGTGGCGCTGCATTTAACGAAACGTGGGTTGATAAAAACGGAAATGGCATTCCAGACGATGGTTTTAGTTTCGTGGAGTTTATAAATAAAAATGACAATTTTAAAGCATCTGGCATTTTCTTCTCGGGAAGCTGCCTAAATGAAAATGGAAATGATAACCTTGGGAAAGCAATTCTTAAAAATGGCGGAGTTGCATTCATAGGTTCAACAGAAATTAGTTTTACCCCGTCGTACTTTGCAAGCCCTAATGATGGCGGCTCATCAAGCATTAACTATTATTTTGTACGTAATCTTGTGGCAGGAAACTCGGTTGGCAAATCACTCGTGAGCTCCTTTGAATACTTTTTTGATAACCTTCTCTATAACGATATCGAAGATCCAGTTGAAGGAAGCCTGATGAACATCTACGATCTAAATATCTATGGCGACCCAGCACTTAAGTGGAATATTCAAGGAAACGCAACATTTAATAAACCTATCGTTACAAAGTCTACCGACAATGTAGATTTGAGCGTCACCGTCCAGGAGAAAATTGCAACGATAACCGTATTAAGCAAAACGCTCAATAGTTTTTTCGTGGTTTTGCCGAGAGGCTTTTATATTAATGATGTTTCATTGAAGGGTGCAATTATAGACCGATGCTTTGGCATAATAAGAGCGAACGACTTCTCGGGAATACTTAAAATTGGCGGGACTCTGCGGGGTAGTGTTCAAGGTAATGTAGTTATCAAAGAAGGTCTTGCTCAAAATACTATTTTGATTGATGCGCAAGGTTTCGACTTGTGTGATTTCAATTTTGACGAAAGCGTCGACTCATCTGATTTGAAAATTTTGCTTAAAGCATTTGGCAAGACGTATATGAAAGAAGGTTTTAATGAAATTTGCGATGTCAATTTTGATCACCGTATTGATGGAAGAGACCTCTTTTTCTTTATGTTCGCAAAATAGAAAAGGGGGCGTTCAACTCCCAAACTCTTATTGATTAGTAGCTTTTAACTTTCATATTTTTCCAATAAAACCTGTAAGAAGTGTGTTAATTTCGTTAGGTTTTTCTATAACGACAGCGTGGCCGGAGTTCATTACAACATGAAATTCTGAATTCTTGATTTCTCTATTAATTATTTCTGAGTAAAATGGTGGTTTGAGAGTGTCAAGTTCTGCAGCAACGATCAATGTTGGTGAAGTAATTTTGTGTAATTCCTTTGTCAACGGATGCTCGTAGACGTCTAAAAAGCAATCTATCAGCCTTTCTGCAGCATCAAAGTCGAAAGATTTGAGCGCCTCAACAAGTTTTATGTACATTAAATCATGAATTGCTCCCAGAAAATTTTCCGAATAAGTATCGCTAATCCATTCTTTCATGAAAATCTCAGGATCTTTTGTTTTTGCTGCGTTTTTCCACCTTTCTGCGGTCAACTTAAGGAGGAGTTTTATTTCACTTACAGAGGCAATCATAGATAGGCTTTTAACTAACTCCCCGTATTTAATAGCAAAAGCCATTGCAACCTCTCCACCGTAAGATGTTCCGACGATATGTACTTTGCCCAAATTCAACTCTTTTATTAACTTGTATAGGTCTTCTGCGTGCATCTCAAATGAATATTTCCCGAGAGGTTTTTCAGACTGCCACTGCCCTCGAAAATCATGCAGGATAACTCTGTATTTTCTTGACAGCATGCTTGAAATTGGTCCCCAGCTTTTAGTTGACATGAAAATCCCATTCAAAAGTAGAACTGGCTCTCCTTTGCCTATTTCCTCGTAGTACAGATTTGTTGAGTTAACGCTTAAATATCCCATGGGTTTTACTTGTTAATACTCTTGACAACAAGAGCAATGCCTTGCCCTCCGCCAATACAGAGTGATACCAATCCGTATTTTTTGTCCTGTCTTTTTAATTCGTGAAGAATTTTTGTTGTAAGAATTGCCCCAGTTGCTCCGATCGGATGCCCAAGTGCAACTGCTCCACCGTTAACGTTGAGTTTTTCGATTGGTATATCAAGCTCTTTTTTTATTGCAATTGCAATTGCTGCAAAAGCTTCATTTATTTCGAAAAGGTCTATTTGCTCTATCGTTAAATTTGCTCTCGATAGAGCTGATTTTATTGCATAAACAGGAGCAATGCCAAACATATTCGGGTCAACTGCTGCAACCGCATAAGAAACAATCTTTCCTAAAACTGGCAGATTAAATTCTTTGAGGCGTTCTTCTGTTGAAAGAATCATCATTGCTGCTCCGCTATTAAGTCCTGGGGCATTTCCCGCTGTGATCGTGCCATTTTCCATGAAAGCAGGTTTGAGTGTGGAAAGTTTCTCAATGGTTGTGTCTTTACGCACTCCTTCATCTTCACCAAAAACGACATCTTTGCCTACAATAATTGGGACAATTTGTCCTTTGAATCTCCCCTCCTCAATTGCTCTTGAAGCTTTCTGTTGGCTTTGATATGCGAATTCATCCTGTTCTTTCCTTGATATTCCATATTGAGGCACGAGGTATTCATCAGTAATTAGGCCTGAGTGTTTCCCATCGAAGGCATCGTTCAATCCATCATAGAGGATTGCATCCAGTAATTTTGAGTCTCCAAGTCGTGCTCCATATCGTCCGTTAACCATCAAGTAAGGTGCCTGGTCCATGTTTTCCATTCCACCTGCAAGAACCATTTCTGCATACCCTGACTGTATTTCCATTGCGCCGGTAACTATTGCCTGTGTTCCTGAACCACAGACTCTGCTTACAGTCATTGCCGGAATAGTTACGTCAATACCTCCGAATATTGACGCTTGTCTCGCCGGGTTCATCTTCTCGCCTGCAAAGAGAACATTTCCAATAACAACATCGTCGAACCTTTTAGTGTCTACCTCAGTTTTTTCTAAAATGTTTTTTATAACTGTCCCTGCGAGTTTGTAAGAAGGGGTATCTTTTAAGCTTCCTCCAAATTTACCTATTGCAGTCCTGTAAGGTGCGCTGATATAGACTTCTTTCATTTTTACCTCCTTTAGATTAGATTCATTTTATTTGCTTCACTCAAAAGAAAGTCTCTGAAGTTTGGATGGGCTATTTTAATCAATTGGAGAGCTCTATCTCTTATGCTTTTTCCTCTTAAGTGGGCAATGCCAAACTCAGTTACTATGTAATCAACTTCTTGTCTTGGAACGGTAACATAACTTCCCAGAGGAAGTACTGGTACAATTGTTGAGATTGAGTCGTTTTTAACTGATGAGCGAAGCGCAATTATTCCTCTTCCGCCTCTTGCCATAGTGGCTCCCCGGTGCATATCCAATTGCCCACCAGTACCTGTATATTGATTAAAGCCAAATGATTCTGAACAAACCTGCCCTGTTAAGTCAATCTGTAAGCTTGTATTGATGCTTACCATTTTGTCATTTTTGGCAACCGTGTAAGGGTCGTTAACGACTCTTCCCCTATGGATCTCCACGGAAAGGTTTTTGTCAACAAAGTCGTAGAGTTTCTTGGTACCCATAACGAATGTCCCTATCGTTTTGCTTTTCCAAAGCGTCTTTTTAGTATTATTGACTATTCCTTCTTCTACAAGGTCAACCATTCCATCAGTCATCATTTCAGTGTGTATTCCCAGGTCTTTCTTGTTAGTTAAAAATTTTGTAATTGCATTTGGTATACCGCCAATGCCAAGCTGAATTGTTGAGCCATCCTCTACAAGTCCTCCGATGTATTCTCCTATCATTTTTTCGGTTTCAGTGGGCTCAATTGTCGGGACCTCTATTAGAGGAGTGTTATTCTCAAAAACATAATCGACTTCACTTATGTGAACAAGCGTATCTCCGTAGGTTTGAGGGAGATTCTCATTTACTTCAAGAATGACAATATCTGCGGCTTCTGCCATATCCTTTTCGTATACGAGGCTTAATGATAGAGAAAAGTACCCATTTTTATCCATTGGTGTCGCTGTGCCTACGAAGACATTTATTTTTCTTTCCGAGAGCTTGTCAATTGCTGCAGCATGCAAATTGTTTGGTATGAATGTTGCAACGCCTTTTTTGTATAACTCTCTTTCGAAGTTTCCAAGATACCAGCTTTCAAGATAGAAAGGGGAGTTTTCCTTTCCAAGATACTTGTAAAATTCATATTCTTTAAGTAAAAGGCAGCTAACTGCGGTAACTTTGTTTACTTTATCCTTTATTAGGTGTAGGTTTGACAGGAAGCCCTGCGGTTGAGCTGCAGCCATTGCAAAAACAACGGTATCGTTTGATTTAACCTTCGATATTGTCTCTTCCGCTGATACTAATTTTTTCTTGTAATCCTCGATTGCATTCATTTGTCCTCCTTTAATATTCCTTTTAACCCGTGCATTGTAAATTCAAGTACTGAAAGAACTGATTTTTCATTTAATTTATGTTCGCCGTTCAGAACAAACCAGTTTATACCAACCGTATGGGATATACCCATGAGAACATATGCCAATTCTTCGACTTCGGATTTTATGATTACTCCGTTTTTAATTCCGTCCTTAAGGCCCTTTGCGTATGAAGAAGCAATTCTTGTATAGTACCATGTCCCAATGCTTCTATCAACAAATTCTGACTCTCTAACAATCCTGTAATCCTTTCCCATGTTTTTAAACTGGTGAAAGAATGCCTGCATACCTGCGTTTTCTATTTCTCTCCTGTCGTCAAAGTCCTTTGTGTATTCCCAAGAATTGCTTCTTAAGGCATGGTTTACGAGTTTGATAACTTCGCTTAAAACCTCTTTCTTGCTCTTGAAATAAAGATAGAATGTGCCAAGCCCTGTATTAGCAAGGCGGGAGATATCTGCAATTTGAGTTGACTGATATCCATTTTCTCCAAATAATTTTTCGGCTGCTTGGAGAATCGTCTTCTTTGTTTTTTCTCCGCGCGTGTTGAACTGAGGCTCAACCTCAATGTACTTTTTCTCATTGACGATGTAGGGTTTAAAGTTTCTTATTCTGTCAATACCGTTTTCAATTACTCTTAGGGCTACCTCTACATCCCTGTCAATATTGCTTTCTTTATTCCAGATGAGATTCTTGATGGCTATGAAATATACGCTTCCGAGAATTGCAAAAGCGATGCTTCTTGGATCGACGCCATCTTTTAATTTATCGTGATATGACTTCTCAATGCAGTTAGTGATTTCTTCATAGTAGCTCTTTGCGAATTGAAGGTCAACAAATTCAACCTCTCTAAAAATGTCGTAGAGATTTATGTTTTCCTTGATGTATGTTACATATTCTTTTAGGATTTTTCTAACGCGGTCATACGAAGACCTGCTCATGGAAAGCGTTTCTTTTCTAACTCTCTCGCAAAGCCCTTCTTTGAATGTTTCCACAAGCCCTTTGTAAATTTCTTCCTTATTTTTGAAATAGTAGTAGACTGTTGAATTTTTAATCCCAATAGTCAATGCAATTTCTCTAATTGAGCCTTTACCGAATCTTTTATCTTTGAATACATCAATTGCGGTATCCAGAATTTTTTTCTTTGTTATTACACCTTTTTTCATACTAATTTATTGCCTTTTTTCCATTTAACCATCGATTCGCTCTTATTATAATCTCTGATAAACCCATTGGCAACGAAAGGACTACGACTATGAGCAGTACTCCAAAGATAACTCCTGCAAGCACTTCAAGATGCGCCATACTCAGGAAGTTCCTAACTAGAACCCAAAGTATTGAACCAAGTAGTGATCCCCAAAGAGTGCCAATCCCACCGATGATTGTTATTGCGAGCAAATCTATAGAAAAACCAAGTCCAAAGTCTGAAGCGTTAAGATATGTTACAGAGTGGGCGTATAAAACGCCAGCAAGCCCGGCAAAGGCTGACGATACAACAAAAGCGAGGAGTTTGTAGTTTGCCAGATTGATGCCAGTTACGACAGCTCCAGTTTCAGAATCCCTCATTGCCTGAAGAGCCATACCGCTTTTGCTCTTTATGAAGTTTTTTGTAAGCCATATAATAAGGAGAAAAAAAGAAAAGAATAAGATAGTACTGAGAAAAATTGGTTGAAAACTTGTAGTTAAATATTGATGGGGGCGAAATATTAGCAAAACCATAATCCCCTCCTGTTATGGCAAGTCTTCTAATGACGTCAGTTACAACGCTTCCAAGTGCCATTGTAGCGATAGCAAGATAGAACCCTTTGAGTCTAAGGGAAGGAAAGCCTATAACTAATCCTAAAAAACACGAAAAAGCGATTCCTGCTAAAAGTGCAATAAAAAATGGAACATTAAATTTCATTACAAGTATTGCTGATGTATAGCCGCCAATTGCCATGAAAGCGGCATGCCCAAGTGATATTTGTCCACCTATCCCCATTAGCAAATTAAGTCCTTGTGCTCCGATAGCATAAATCAAAGAGAGATTGATGAAGTAAATAAGAGAAGGTCTCGTCTTAAAAATGAAAGGAATGACTAGTGTAGCAACAAGAAAAATAATTGGAAGTGATTTTCTCATCTAAGCCCTCCTTATTTCTTTCTTTCCAAACAACCCTTGCGGCAAGAATAGAAGTACCAATACTACAAGGATGAGAGAGAAACTGTCTTTTATCTGAGGAATATAGAATGCTACAAAATTTTCGATAACTCCAAGCAACAGCCCACCGATAACTGCCCCAAGCACTGAGTTCATTCCGCCGAGGACTGCAGCAATAAAAGCCTTGAGCTGTATCACTATCATGAACGTTGGTTCAAGTGATAATCTTGGCGCAACCAATATTCCAGAAAGTCCTGCAAGCCCGAAGGAGATTGCCCAGATAAATAGGTATATGCTTTTTATGGGTATTCCAAGAAGTTTTGCCGCATATTCGTCTGCTGCAAGGCTTCTTGAAGCGATGTGCCTCAAAGTAATGCCAGAAAGAAATTGGCTTACATCAAAGCCCATCT
>JAIMJY010000032.1:0-2578 GCA_020692945.1 Caldisericum sp.
ATCATCTTTAATCTTCTGTAATCTGCGCTCTTTCTCAGCAGATTTATATAACTATTCAAGCGGTATGCACTCTTTCTGCATACTGCTTGTAGTAACTTTCTTTAATAGGGTAGGAGGAAGGGTTCTTAAGTCTTTAATTCATTTGACTCTTTACGCTGTAATTCTTTCTTTTAAAAGCAAGATTCGGAATTTCAGATAATGACTCGCATGTTTTGCAAAGTTGCCAAAGGCAATTTTTTAAATCTTTGATTTTATTTTTATCTGTTGTTATTCTTGCCAATCTCAAACTCCTTCAATATGCTTTTTCAATTTAACCAATACCAAATCATCATTTAAGCCTTCGTCGTACTTAAAATAAACGATGTGTATACCTAGAGAGTCACAAATTTCTTTTTTTCTTTTATCCCTTGTTCTTAATTTTTGAAGGGCATCTACGCCACCCCAATAATCAATGGGCTCAAAGTGTTGTATGCCCTGACACTCAATACCTAATTTTAATTCTTTAATGAATATATCAATTTCTAATCCTTGAAGAAAGTCTGGTCGGTAGTGCCTTAGTACAATTTTGTCTGGGAGAAGAGATCTAACAATGTAATAAAGAATAGTTTCACTAGTCCAAGCTTCACCGATTTTTTTATGCCCGAATTTTAGTCTTGCTTCATTCTCAATGATATTCCAAATCTGTATATTTTGTTTTTCAAATTCTTTCCTTAGTATATCTGCCTCAGCAAGATTGATTTTTGCTAATTCCTGATAGCGCTTAGAAGTTTCAATCGGATCTAGTTTAATTAATTCTAATATCTCTTGCGGACATATCTCTGGTATTACACGATTTGATTTCGGATCAACACCAAACTCATATGCCTGTTTATTTATATACCAACCATAGTTTTGTTTAAATACCCCACCATACATTTCGTGACAATAACGGTATGTGGGAGTAATTTCATTGCACTCGTGACAAAGATTATTTTCAAATGTAAGGTAATTTATTACTTTAGAGCTATTTGACACTTCATGTTTCATCAACGTTTCAACAACAGCTTTTGGAAAATCAATAGAGTCTAAAACAAACATTCTTGTTGGGTCTGAATTATTTGGAATTGGTTTTGAAAGCCTAAACCTAATATAATTTTCGATTGATTCTTTTGCGCATGAACAAAAAACAATCTGAGAATCTCCTTTTTTCTGAAAACCAAAAAAAGATCCATAGTGTCCTGGGTAGAGAACTATTGGAAGCGGAAGATTTTCTAAGACAACAATGTTGTCTCTGTATGCAATTTCTTTATAATTTGTTTTATTCTTCATAATTCAATACAACATTTCAAAAAGAATATCTTGCCTATCGGTTCCAGCATAAAAGAAGTCCTCATGAAGCAAAAATTTTGGTGGGTGCCAAAGGTACAAACCTTTTATGTTGTGTTATATGAAGTTCCACTATCTTAATCACTTAATAATCAGTATATCGGGTGAAACTCTAAATTTTTCTAATAGTCGTTTGGCATAATTTATACAGCTGGCAGTACTATAATGTGTTTCTATCCACAAACCATTTGAAAGTTTTTTGGGAGCCCGAAAATTATTGCCGTATTTATGCTTTGGTTCCTTGTTGATAAGGTTCCTTTTGCTTCCTCCAGTTCCTACAGGGCAGTCGGATGGTTTCAACTTGCCGTTCTTTATGAGCCAATTAGCGGTGTTTACTAAAATCTCATAAGAATTGTGGAGTTCAAAGACTTCACCTTTTAGTTTCATTTTTCGTGGACTTTCGCCTCTCCCTGATATAGGTTGTATAGGTGTCTCAGGTAAGGTCTCCTCTCCTGATCGACCTGGAATCATTTCCTTGACCCTTTCCTTTAACAAATCTTCAATTTCTGTGTCTTCAAATTGATAGTCTGGATAACCTTGAGTGATAATTGACTTAACTACTGGTATTAGACCCTTTATCATCTCTTCAGGCTCTTCCAAAAGAGATTGCCAGATTTCATCTAATATTTTGGCTTTATTTACTAAAACTTCTATATGTTCGATGTTAGTTTTTGAGATTGTCGTTATCTTTCTGATTACCGTTGGTAGTTCTTCGCTTTCTAAGTCTATTTTCCAAACGATTCGTTCATTTAAAGTAGTTCCCTCTTCAAATGACCTAATAAGAATCCATACTGCACCGTTGGTCAATACACCGTATTTTGTACCCTCGCCAAAAGAATACTTCGCTAATTGGCGGATGACTTCTTTTTGTTCAATGTCAACTCCTAACTTTTTTGCCTCAATAAATAGGATTTTTTTTCCGTTCTTGATCAAGGAGTAGTCTGGCACACCTTCTTCTGTGAATACATTGGGCTGTACTTCTTCGGGATTTTCAGGATTCCATCCAAGGTTCCTCAGAATAAGATTTACTATTTGATCCCTCACCGCCATCTCGTTCTGCTCGTACAGGGAACGAAACTTCTTTATTTTCTCTACTAATGGTGCTAATACTTCATTTAGATTGTTCATTTTTCATCCTCCTATTTATTATTGGCGGAATTTCATATAACTTATTTGTAGTATCTTCAAGTGGTGGTTACAGTATTCATAGTTT
>JAIMJY010000032.1:2598-3586 GCA_020692945.1 Caldisericum sp.
AACATTAAATAACTTTTCTCTTTGACACATTCCAGAGCTTCAGGTAAAATGCCAGTAAAAAGAACCTGAGGAAAAAATTACAGGTTACAGAAGAATAAAGGAGGTTCTGGAATGAGTGAAAAGGAATGCCTTTACCAGGTGATGCTAAGAATTTTTAAAGAGTCAGATAAAAAACAAGAAACAATAACTTCTCTTTGCAAAAGATATGGAATAAGTAGGAAGTGGTTTTACAAATGGAAGAAGAGGAGGGACAAAGAAGGAGATGAGGGTTTAAGATCAAAGATAAGGAGAGCTCCAAAGATGCCCAATTGTGTTAGTAAAGAGATAGAAGAAGAGATTTTAAAATTCTGTTTTAAATACCCCACTTATGGACCGGAAAGGATAGAGGCAGAATTAAAATTAAGAGGGATAAATTGTGGGCATACGGGTATTTACAATATTCTAAAAAGAAAAGGGTTAAATACAGCCAGAAATAGATTAGAATGGGTAAGAAAATTAAGCGGAGAAGTAGTTACTCAAGATGAGATAGTGAGAGATAAAGAGAAATCAAAAACAAATCATGTAGAGGCAAACTATCCGGGTCAATTGATAGGGGAAGATACTTTCTTATTTCTCTGTAATCTGTACTCTTTATCAGCAGATTCTATCGGCTGTCTAAAGGGGATAGGTAGAATTTATCATCAAGTTGCTTGTGATTGTTTCTCCTCCTTTGGAGCGGCTAAAGTTTATGACAACAAAACTACCAAAGCCTCTACAGACTTTGTAGAGAATCATCTTGTTAAGAAATTTACTCCGGTGAAGATAGAAAGAATCCTTACTGACTGCGGGACAGAATATACAACCTGGCATGAAGAAGCAATGCTAAATCATGAATTTGAGAAGGCATGCAAGAAGCTTGGGATAAAACACACCACTACTAAGGTAAAACATCCCTGGACCAATGGTTATGTAGAAAGGTTAAATAAAACCCTTTTAGATGAATTTTATT
>JAIMJY010000032.1:3594-14531 GCA_020692945.1 Caldisericum sp.
TTTAGAAAGAGACAGTATAGGAGCATAGAAGAGTTACAGATTGACCTGGATCGTTTCATGAACTACTATAACTACCAAAGGACGCATCAAGGATATAAACTAAAGGAAAATGGCTTTAGAAAGCCAGCAGAAGCGCACTTTTCAAAAAATTTGATTTTTACCTATGATTCTGTTAAAATAAAGAATAAGAATAAAGAGGTTCTGGAACATAAATTTGTAACCACATCTTGAAGCCAGGACATAAAACAGCAGAACTTCTGCAAGAAGATTGGAGGATTTGTGTTCAAAGTAAAGTGGGACTCTAAAATAAATGGAGTAATTTTGGCAGACACAGCAAATGAACATGAAGACTTAAGCTCTCCAAGACCTGTGTATTTTGAAGAGCTTGATCTACTTGGCTTTAACAAATATTGGATTTATCCAAAATCTGAAGAGCCTCTTTTGTGGGCAATAGGGAGAAAATACTTTTGCAAAGGAGTATTTGTTGCAGAAGCCAAAGGGGGCAATTTATACGAAACGCCAGAAATTATAATAACAGAAGAGGGAAAGGATTTAAAATTAAAGCCTATAAATATAAAAAAAGTAATCAAAAAAAATAGGAAATTATTATTTGTTCTTGAAAATGAAGCAATAGATTTTGTAGAAGATACATACAAAAAAAATAAGAAAAAGGTTGATTTTATTACAGTGTCATTCAGCGGAGGAAAAGATTCTCAGGTTGTGCTTGATATCGTAAGCAGAGTATTGCACCCTGAGGATTACATCGTGATCTTCTCAGACACAACAATGGAAATACCATACACATATGAAGCAGTCGAAAGAACCAAGGAAGAATATAAGAAAAAATACCCGAAACTCAAATTTTACACGGTTAAGCCTGTAAAGGATGCTCTTGATCTTTGGAGATACTTTGGGCCACCAAGCAGATTTCACAGATGGTGTTGTACCGTTACGAAAACTGCCCCGTTTGTAAAAAAAGTAAGAGAGCTTTACGAAGAAAAAGGAGGTGAAAAAACTCCGAGAATACTTGTGTTCGAAGGAGTAAGATCTGATGAAAGTGCAACGAGGAGCAATTACAATCGAATAGCACTTGGCGTTAAACACTTAAATCAATTAAACGCGGAAGTGATAAAGCAATGGAATTCAACTGAAGTCTATTTATACATATATTTTAGGAAGTTACCTACCAATTCTGCATACAGATACGGATTAAGCAGGGTTGGTTGTTTAATATGTCCTTTTGCCTCATCTTGGTCTGAGTTAATACTATCAAGGCTTGATTTAACAAAGCCAAAAGAACTTTTAAAAATTATAGAAAATCATGTTAAATTGCTTGGAATTACTGATAAAGAAAAAATTAAAGCGTATATTGCTCAGGGCCAATGGAAAAAAAGAGCAGGTGGGGAAGGGATTGATACAAAGGGAACATTCTTGAAGTCCATTATTTCTAATAATGATGCCCTTTTTACATCTGTAAATCATAGAGAAAATTTAAATGAGTGGCTAAAAGTGTTAGGATCAGTGTATATAAAAAATGTAGAAAGTAAAACAGAAGGCGAATTAAAAATTGTTGACAAAAGCATTTCTTTTAACATTGAG
The DNA here is from genome assembly GCA_020692945.1 of Caldisericum sp. GTDB lineage: Bacteria > Caldisericota > Caldisericia > Caldisericales > Caldisericaceae > JAIMJY01. The sequence goes on from JAIMJY010000032.1 coordinate 5,194, forward strand.
GAACAAGAATTGTCAAACACATCTGTACAATTCAAAGGCATTGTAGAAAATAAGGATTTGTACAACAATATTAAAAAGATAATGTACAAAACAACTTATTGCGTGCATTGTGGTGCTTGCGAGGCAGAATGCCCTACAGGAGCGCTAAAAACTTTTCCTATCGTAAAAGTTGACACTCAAAGTTGTATTAATTGCTTAAGCTGTGTAGATTTTTCAGAGAAAGGATGTTTATTGGCTAAATCAGTACAAATGGCAGAAAATGGAGGAAACATGAAACAAGAACATCGTGGTGGAATAGGAAGCTATTTAACTTTTGGAGCAAGGCAGGAATGGGTAGAAAGTTTTCTTTTGAATCCCGAAGAATGGCTTTTGAAAAACAATCTTGGCAATAAGCAATTTGAAAGCATGAACGTATGGCTTAGGGAAATGGAGTTGATATATAAGGGTAGCATAACAGAAACTACTAAAATTTTGTCAAACTTATTAAAGATTGAAAAGGACATGGTGTGGGAAATATTGTGGATAAACCTTTCCACAAACTCGCTTATATGTAAGTTTTACCTCGACTTTTATGAAAATTGGGGAATTTCCATCCCTCAAAATGAATTAGAAGCGAAACTTAAAGAAGCTTACCCTAATGTATCTGAACGAACAATAAAAAGTGGAATAAATTCTCTATTAAATTTATTTGCCACTACCCCAATTGGAAATGATTTTAAAATTGGTTTCATACAAAAAAGTGGAAGGATGAGAGTGATAAATAAGGTTGGTACAGAAAATATAAATCTATTCTCTGTATTGTACAGCCTGTATAAGTTGTCTTCTATATATCGGAGAAAGGATTTTACTGTGTCAGAATTTTATTATAAAAATTTTCAAGGTGGTCCTTACAGATTATTTGGGACTTCAAGGGAAACAGTCGAAAATATTCTTAGAACATTGCAGGAAGAGAAAGATTATTTAGTAAGAGCTGATTTAGTTGCAGGTCTTGATAACATTTTCTTAAATGAAAATCTAAACGAAATAGATATTTTGAAACATTATCTTAGGAAAAAAAATGCTATCTAATTTCAAATATGGAACTTTTGGTCTGAAAAAAGAATGGATCGAAATGTTCTTAACTGACAGAGAAAGCGCGTTCAACGAGTCATTATTGGGTCCTCGCCAAAAAGATTCTCTGTTCTATTATTTAAAAGATATAGAACTGATCAACAGTAAAAATCAAATCAACTCAAATTTGTTTAACGTGATGGAGAAAATATACAAAAATGAAAAAATTGAATCCAAAACATTATGGTCTTTAGTATTTTTAAACCTTTGTTTTAACTCCACCCTTTTCTCATGGTGGCAATATTTACCAAAGGCAACATATTCGCGAAATAAAATTTTAGAGTTAATGGTAATAGATTATGGAAAGCAAAACAGGTATGTAATTAATGGCTTAATGTCACTTATCGGCACTTTCGAATACACTCCTATTGGTCCAGATTTAAAAATCGGCATTGTCACACACAAAGGAAGAGAGAGAAGCGTAAAAAAGGAAGGTGGATTTCCATTTAATCCATATGTAATCCTGTATGCCATTTATAAATTGGCAGAAAGAACAAGCAAGTATGAGTTTACGATTGGGGAGCTTGCAAAAGATCAATACGATCCGCAAAAAATACTATTAATCAAAGATGATTATATAATGAAAAAACTCCTTGTGATTGAAGACACAGAATTGCTTGGCATAGAAGTTAATGATGATACATTTTTAGTAAAGTTGAATAATCAAAAGTCATATATAGATGTGCTTAAGCTTTATTTAAATAAGGAGGGAATTACATGAAGTACAACGAAGTAATTACCTTAGATGAAAACTTTCAGCCTGCATTTGACTTAACAAACGAGAGCGGTTCTTACTGGGAGCGCTTTATTCCTAATATTAAGTTTTATGATGTCCTTCGCATAACGCTCAATTCTCTTGAAAGCAGTGAGCCAAAAGAAAGCCAATCGCTTTGGATGCAAGGAACATACGGTACGGGTAAGAGCCATGCAACTTCTGTGGTTAAACATTTGCTTAGTGATCCTGTCGAAGACTTTAGAGATTTCATTGATAAGTTCGAGGACAAACAGTTAAGCTACAGACTTTTGCATTTTAGGGAATCTAATAAAATTTGCCCCGTAATTCTTAAAGGCACATCTATGATCACGGACAGCAGCACATTTAGCTTGGCAATACAAATTGCAATTAAAAGGGCAGCTCCTGATATAGCTGTCAAAGATGATTTTGAAACAATGATTTATCAAATTGAAACGAATCCTACACATATAGACTGGCAAAAATTTATTGAAAATTCAGAACTAAGGCCTTATGTGAGATCTCCACAGGATTTGGTAAAGAAACTTAAAGATTTAGATCAAAATTTATTTATTATATTGCAGAGAATGCTTTCAAAAAGCGGGACTCATTTTTCCACCCTTAATTTAACTGAATGGTTGAAGCAGTCAGTATCAGAAATTAAAGCTAAGAAAGATGTCTCAGACCTTGTCATATTCTGGGATGAATTTACACCTGTTTTAGAAATGCCTAATTCGGGGGCACTTCTCTCCGAGATTCAAAACATTGCAGAGCTTTCAAAAAATGACGACATCTATCTTTTCGTTATAAGTCACAGGAGACCCGCTCAAGCGAACCTTAAAAGTGAGGATGTTGAAAAGATTTTAGGAAGATTCAAAGTATTAGATTATTCGATGGAGCCAATTACAACATATCACATAATGAATGCTTCACTAAAAAAGGTTAACGAAGAATTATGGGATAAACTAAAGGACGAGCATATTAGTAAAGTTGATAATGCAATTAAAAGAATTTTGGTTGAAAAAGGAGGATATGCTAATGAAGAAGTTCATAGAAAACAAATTGAGAATCTATTCCCAATACATCCATATACGGCGAATCTTTTAACTTTTATTGCGAGGAATATAGGTTCAACAGAAAGAAGTATTTTCAGCTTTCTTTTTGGTAAGGAATCTGGTTTTAAGGATTTTATCAACAAGAACCCCGACCCAGAAGGAGAAACATTTTTAACTGCGGACAGACTCTGGGATTTTTTCTACCAAGAATTTGAAAGAATAAAAGATGAAAAGATGTCCTCTTCGTTAGAAAGATATAAGCTTTACAGAGAAATTGTAGAAAAAGAGGGTGGCAAAGAAGCATCTAAAACATTCAAGGTAATTCTGCTTCTCAATATTCTTTACAAATTTACTGATTTGGATGAAACCTCTTTGTTAGCACCTTCGGAAGACAACATAAGATCAATTTTCTCAGGGACAGCTTTAAATGGGAGCATAGATGGAATCCTTAGCTTCTTTAATGAAAAGCAAATTTTAAATAAAAGTGCAAACGATCTTTATGTTGTTACAAGTGCAATCCTTCCTCAAAAAGAGGTTGAAAGAGCTAAAGAAGAGTTAAGAGAAGAATACAAAGATATCACCTCAGTTCTAACAGAACACACCAAGGATAAATTTGTGACAACTATCTCTAACCAAGCACTGAGAGAATTAGAAATAACTTTCCTTGATGCAAAGAATTCAGATTCCCTTTTAGAAAATAAACTTGCCAAGGCTTTTGATACCGAATCGAGCATTCATATAGCAATCCTCATTGGAAGAGATAACCAGGAAATATTACAAGCCAAAGAAACAATCACAAACTTAACAGAGAGAGAAGGATTTAAAAATATTGTATTTGCCTTATTGGAGACACCATTTGATAACCAAACTTTCGGAAAATACATTGACTATCGTGCAATGGCTCAGATTGCAGAAAGGCACAACCACACAGATGACAGAAAAGAATACGAAAGAAGCGCTGCACAGGTTATAGATGAATGGACAAACAACAGCATTGCAAAATACATAGGTTTGTATTTAAGAGATAAACATAAACAGACTCCTTTAACTTTTTTAAGCAGATATATTAATGATGAGATATCAACTACTATATTCTCCTCTGGCATTGAAAACATCCCATTATGCAGGAAAAATATAAACACCTGGAAAAAACAGCAGTCAAAGAAAGCAGTTGAAATATTTTTATTTGCCTCAGCAAGAAGCGACATAGAAGAAAAAACAGCAATAGGGCTTTATAGCTATTTAAAGGGAGTAATTCAAGGTGATGATGGTGATTATGTTGTTGACCCAAATTTGAACTTTAAGCAAGGTGTAAATAAAGACCATCCACTTAAGAAAATGTCTATTGAGACAGAGGAAGCAATTGAGAAAAATAAGAGTAAAGGTGAATTTAATTTAGGTCAAGAATTAGAATTTCTCAAGAAGCCACCATTTGGACTATACCAGAATATAGTTAGCATGGGTACTCTCGCTTTTCTAATGAGGCAGTACACCGATAAACTCTACGAAATAGGAACTGGCATCCCGATTGGTAAGGAAAACATGAGAGAAAAAGTCTTAAGTGTTTTTAAATTCTGGGAAAATGGAAGCGACCGACTTAAACTCCAGGTGAGATTTGGAACTGATGAAGAGAAATCTCTAATAGAAACCCTCAAAGATGTATTTGATATAGATGACCCAAAAAGTCTTAATGATGTAAAGTGGAAAATAAGAGAAAGAATAAGGAAAAATTCTTTTCCATTGTGGGTCTATTGTGAAAATGAGCAGGTTTCAGATAAGGTGAAGAATGCAATAAAATCAATAAGCCAATTCATCGAAACTGTTGACCAAGATACTACGCAAGACAAAATCAATGAATATCTGTCAGCTATTCAAGATGTAACTATTGACTTGAAAGAAATCTTAAAGAGGGGCGAAGAAGATGTTTTGTTTAAATCATGGATAAAGAAAGTTGTTCCAACTATACAATTAAATAAAGAACCATTCAAAGAATTAATGGGTTACTTAGAAAGAAACATGCAGGAAGAAGTTGCCTTATGGAACGAAGATAAGGTTAAAGACAAGGCGAAAGACTGGGGGCTTGAAAAAACAGCGGCACCTACCATTGTAATTAAATATCCACCAGACAATTCTTTTATAGAAGGCTCAGCAACGATTACAGGAATGACAGAGCCTAACATAGAAATCACAATAAATGATGAACCTGTAGATGTGTCATCTAACGGAACTTTTTCTTTTGACGTAACAATTTCAGAGCCTACTGTGTTTACTATTATTGCGCGAAACAAAGCAGGAAAAGTGACTAAGCAAGATTTGTACCTGTCCTCTAAACAAGATCAAACACCTCTGCCTCTTACCGTTGAGAAGAAGAAAGATGTTATTGATAGGGTTAAGAGACTTAACGACAAACGGGCAAAAGAGATTTTGCTTAAACTCGCTGAAGACGATAATATAGCTATTAAGTTAGAGCAGGAATTGGATAATTAAGAATGAAAGAGTTTAATGAATTAAAAGAATTACTCGCTGAGCTTGAGAAGGATAAATCGTCACCATCGGTCTCTGCTAAAAGGTATCCTGTAAGGTTTATATTTATGAACTCCCAAAACTCTCTTATAGAATTCTCAAAGGCTATGCTTGAACAAAAAATAAAACGTATTGATTTAATTGACTCTCTGCCGTATGAAGATGGTTGGCTTACGCCAAGTAATATTCAAAAAGTATTTAAGAGTGCTAATGAAAGTTGTTTTATCTTACCACTTTCTGAGGTCTTGCGATTCTTCAGTAAAGATGATTTCTCTAATACTTTAAGAGCCATCTCAGAAATTGAAAGCAGCACTAACATCAGAATTTACATGCCTATGATTGGTTTGAAAGAAAGGTTTGAAATTGAGTTTTGGAACAGTTTTTACAGGAAAGATGAGTGGGCACCAGTCTGGATGTTAAATGAGGCGTCAGATAAAATAACTGTTTATCAGATTAATTTTGATTTAGAAGATTTTGCCAATGTACCAAGCGGCTTTAACAAAGTCAATAATACTCTTGAATGGCTCAAGCTTGCCGAAAAGAATGACTTAAGAAATGTTTTATCAACCTCTAAATCGCTTGCCTTATTTTACAATAATTTTCTTCCAGACTCTCGTTTTGACCTTAAAGTAGTTAATAACTATAAAGAATATCTTGATTATTTGCAAAACACTAAGCTTGAGGTTGATTACAGCGATACAGAATCTAAATACTGGAAAGAGATTATAAAAGAAGTTAGTAATTTTAAAATAAATAGTTTTGAAGATTTGTTTTTAAATCATTTCAATTACAAAGCAACTGATAAGATCGATGTTCAGACTCTCATAAGCACTTATATCAAAAGTGCGCCGGAATTTGACAAGTGGCTTATCAAAAAATATATATTGAAGAGTAAAATCTCTCAAACTAAATATCTGCAAGCAGTCCTTGAAAACACTGAAAGTCTTGATAAATTAAATTTTATAAAGTCTTTGTGGTTGAAAGCTTTTGATGAAGAGGATGACGATTATTACGAGGAAAGGAAGCTTTATCTTTATTACATTCACAAGTCATTAAAGGAACCATTTTTGCCGGTTGAACAAGAGCTTTCTGAGAAACTCAAAGAATATGATAATATACCGTTAAAGGAAAAATCTAAACTTTTAACCTCAATAACTTTTGCTGAGAGAAAACATATAATTGAATCTTTAAAAAAGAGTGAAAGCTTTGAGGACGACAAAGAGATTTTAAAAGATATTTATCCAGAGCTTTACCATTATCTTAATTGGAACAACATAGAAGTTGAGAATGAGATAGAAGGCTGGATATTTGAGTATTTCAAAGAGTATAATGAGTCAAAAGTTTTAGATGAGAAATCAGATAGAATTGAGGAGCTTCTAAACACCTATAACAAGGATATTAATGCTTTATTTAAATGGTACTACAAAATTAAAAAAGAATTACCTCATGATTTTGACAAAGTCGTTTGGGTGGATGGCTTAGGTGCGGAGTGGTTCCCTCTTTTGTCTTACTATCTTGAACGGTATGGAAAAGAAAATAATAAATTTATACAGGTAAAGAAATTTACAAGAGCTAACCTGCCTTCAATTACCGAATGCAATAGATATAGTGCAGATAAGATAGATGATTTAGACAAATATATTCACTCTGAGAGTCCTTATAAGCATCCTGACGATATGATTATGGAATTTGAAATAATAAAAAACATTGCTTCAAGAATAATTAGTAAAAGTGATAATTCAGTTTACATTGTTTCAGATCACGGGTTTACCTTTTTATCGCAAAAGAGGTATGGCCAAATAAAAAGGCTTGATTTTGAAGGAGCTGAACACGATGGAAGATGCATTCAGAACGTTAAAAAAGATTTTAACGACGAATATTATGTTACCTTATCAGCTGATTCTGGAGATTGCGCAAATCAAAAATCAATAGTTGCACTTAAACATCATTCATTAGACGATGTTCCTGCACGAGAAGTTCATGGAGGTGCTACTCCTGAAGAAGTAATTGTTCCATTTATTTTAGTTACTAAAAATAACGAATCTGAGGAGTATGTTATTTCACCAAAGCATTCTGTGGTTGAATCAAGAAATCCTGTCTTAACGATAACCATTAAACCAAAACCCAAATATAAGCCAAGCATAAATCTTGATAATAAACATTTCGAGCTAAACAATACAGAGGAAAACAATTACAAGACCAATTTAAATAAAATTAAACCTGGCACTTATGAATTAGAAGTTGAAATCGGTACAAAAAAGTATAAAATCACTATAGAGGTGAAAGGTGGATTTAAAGAAAAGGAGCTCCTATGAACAACTTAGACGATAAGATTAAAAATGTTTTTTCTAATGAGTCACTGTTTAAGTCGCCTGCAGTAAATAGCATTTTCTCTGGTTATAACTTGCCTTCTTTTATAAAAGATTGGATAGCAAAAAAGTTTTCTGATGAAGAAGGCAAAATTGATGCTGAAAGCTTGAAATCTTTTCTTGAAGAACACATCGTTCAGAAAGGTGTTAAGCTCAAAGGGTCACTTATAAAGGATAATAGAGAAGTTACACTTCTTTCAAGAATAATTGTAGAGCCTGATGTGTTAACAGGAGTATTTAAATTTTCAATTCCTGATACGGATATCAAGTCAAACGAGGGCATAATACCCATGTATGTTGTAAATAAAAACAAAGAAGAACTTTTGGGGGGAGAAACATGGGGAATCATTAAACTTGTTTATGTACCTCCCGAAGACAAACAACGAGGGTACATAGAAATGATTGATTTTAAACCTTTCCAACCATACGAAATAAATCTTGATTACTACAGGGAAAGTCGGGAAGAATTTACAACAGACGAATGGATAGATGTTTTGATTCGCTCAATGGAATATAATCCTGACGGGTTTGAATCAACTCAACAAAAACTTTTATTTATTAGCAGACTTTTGCCTTTTATAGAGTCAAATTTGAACATAATAGAATTGGCACCAAAAGGCACTGGAAAGTCTTATGTATTTTCAAATTTAAGTAAATATGCATGGTTAGTAAGCGGTGGTAAAATCACCAGAGCTCAGTTATTCTATAATGTTTCGTCTAAACAATCTGGCATTATTGAAAAATATGACCTTGTTACTTTTGACGAGATTGAAAGTATTGATTTTGGAGAAGAAAATGAGCTTCAAGGTGCTTTAAAAAATTATTTGGCGTCAGGAACATTTACAATGGCAAGCCATAAGGGAACTTCTTCTGCAGGACTTGTTTTGCTTGGCAACATTCAACTTAATGAATATAAGAAACCCATTTACAGCAATCATTTGTTTGATTTGCCAGAGTTTTTCCAAAGTTCAGCCTTATTAGACAGGTTTCATGGTTTTATAGAGGGATGGAAACTTCCAAGAATAAAAGAAAATATGAAACTAAATGGATATACACTTAATGTAGAATATTTTTCTGAGATCCTTCATGAATTGAGGATCTCCCCTGATTTTCCTGAAATTATAGGAGATTTACTTTCTATCCCTAAAACTGCTGATACAAGAGACACAATAGCAATTAAAAGAGTTTGCTCAGGATATTTAAAATTGCTCTTTCCTCATGTCAAGAGCCCAAATGATATAGACAAAGACACTTTTAAGCAATATTGTTTAATGCCTGCCTTGCAAATGAGAGGGATAATAAGAAAACAGGCTAGCTTAATTGATAAAGAATTCTCAGAATCTCTCCCTGAAATTGATGTTGTATAGAAAAGATAAAAATTAAAATCAATGGCAAATACAGACATTGAAGCATTACAAATACTTGCAATATGCTACATTAGTTTTTTGGGCATAGGTAGTCTCGTATGTACGGTAACTCATTTATTTTTCGTTTTTTAAAATGACTTTCTTCAGTCTCTTTAACGCCTTGTCCTTTCGGTATCTCACT
>JAIMJY010000033.1 GCA_020692945.1 Caldisericum sp.
TTTTACCAGTTTGATGCTTTTTTTCAATAGGGTTTATCGCCACAAAAAGAATCAATATCTAGAATGTTTAATTTTATTTGTGTAACAAATATTTAGAGCATTCAGGAAATACAAGCCAATCAAATTAGCACTATATACGCAAACAAGTAAAAAGTTTGGACAAAATGGTGATTTAAGTACAATATTGTAGTTTGAAGAAAATAAACGCTGGAGGTAAACATGAGCATAGATATTAAAGGGCTTATTATTAACCCAAATGGCGCCATAGAAGATGAGAATTCAAGATTTTCCATCTCGCTAAAAAACCTTAAGAGGTTTATTTCTGTTCCCTGGCACATATCATGGTATAAGAGTCCCAAATCTAAAAAGATTTTTCCTATTGTTTTACAAGAGATGATGGACCTTAACCCTGATTACGGCGCTCTCAAAAAATATCTACCTGGATTCAACCCTTTTTTCAAGCATCTTGAATTTCTTCAATATTATATTGCATATTCTAACGGAACTCCTGTTGGAAGAATTGCTGCTATAATTGATAAGAATTACAAAGAGAAAAAATTTGAAGGTAAAGTTGGTATTGTTAGCTTGTTTGAAGCTGAAAATGTAGAAGCTGGGGAGAGCCTGATTAAGTTAGCGATGAACGACCTCAAAGCAAATAAAACCCTCAAGATTATAGGTCCAATGAGGTTTAACGCCTCTGGAGAAGCCGGCCTTCTGATTGACGGCTTTGATATCGAGCCGATGACAATGGAGCCATACAATCCTCCGTATTACAAAGATGTTTTTGACAAATTTGGCGAAAAAGAAAATGATTGGTATTCCTTCATTATTGATTACAATTCCGTTATTGGCTACATTAACAAAATACATGGTCTGGAGCTAAACGGCAACTCAATTGAGGACCACCTTATGAATGCAAACATCACAATAAGAGAAGCCGTTATGAAAGACTATGGCAACGAAATAAGCAAAATAAAGTTCGTCTATAATGCTGCGTGGGATAGCGTAGAGCACCCTCAATTTGAAAAATTTTCTGACGAAGAGTTCGACTACATTGCTGCATCCTTGAAAACAATTGCACTTTCCGATCTTATTTTTATCGCAGAGGAAAAATGCGAATCATGCCCTGGCAAAAAAGAAATTGTGGGTGTATCAGTAACAATTCCTAATGTTAACAACATAATTAGGGGCATCGATTCAAAATATTACAAGAGATTTGTCCCATCAGACAACCCCTTCAGAGTAAGTGATATCAGGCGTGATTTAAAAATTCTTTTTGCTACAAAAGATGCCCTCAGAGTAAAATCTTTTGATTCAGCTAGAATTTTCATACTTGGAACTCTAAAGAAAAAAATTGGTCTTGATGCACTCCTCTATAAGAAAACATTTGAAAGTGGCTTAAAGCTTAAGATGAAATATTCAAGTGCCTCTCAGATTGCAGACACAAATAGGAACATGGTCAATCCCTTAATGCGAATGGGACAAATCGGTTTTACTTGGAGAGTCTACAAATTGCATTGAGTTTATGGAATTGATAAGCCCTTAACGGCTTTTTTAAGGCGAGGTATGAGTGTAAAATTGGTAAGCTCAATATTAATAGGAGTTACGGAAACTCTGTTTTTAGAGACTGCATAAGAATCTGTTTCTTGGTCAATCTCATGGGGTGGTCTGTCTCCCCCAATCCAATAGAAAGTCCTCTTAGTTGGGCTGGTATACTTCTCAACATAATTTTGATACGAGACATCTCCTTGCCTCGTTATTGAAATGCCAGCAAGTTTATCGTAAGGAACATTTGGCACATTTATGCTTAGGATAGATTTCTCTTGAACGATATTTATATAGAACTCTGGTTTCTCAATTATTTTGATTACAACTTTTGCAGCCGTATCAAAGTACCCCTTTTCATGCGTGTCGAGAGAAACAGCAAAAGAAATAAACCCTTGAGTAAGACCTTCTAACGCTCCAGCAATTGTTCCCGAGTAGATAAGATCTCCCCCAATATTCGCCCCTTGGTTTATTCCTGATACAATGATATCTGGAAGATTATCATTCATTATGTCTTTAATTGCAATTAGAACACAATCGGTGGGAGTACCATCTACAACAGCAATTCCCTTCAGACCTGATGGCATAGTTATCTTTTTTATGAGAAGTGTATCGTCAATCGTTAGCGAATGACCCGTTGCACTTTTTTGCCTATCGGGGGCAACAACTGTAACTTCAGCGATTCTACTAAGAGCAACTGCAAGAGCATTAATTCCATCAGCATAAATACCATCGTCATTAGTTATAAGAATTTTTTTCCTTCGCATCACCTTATCACCTCATATCTGACTTTTTTCTTTAGATTATTGGGCAATAAGCCCCTAAAGAGCCACTTAAAAAATAGTTTAAACCAGCCTTCTTTATCAAATCTTCGGGTTGATGTATATACTTCTTCAGTCCAGAAAAAGAAAAATCTTCCGATTCTCTGGCTCTCCCTTATTATTTTTAAGTCCTCAGCATAAGACAGACATTTGTCAAATTTAATAGTATCGAGGACGCTTCTTTTTACTATTTGAATTGAAAATGATGCTTGAATGAGCCAATGCCCAAGGTTATAAAAACCAAACCAGGCTCTGGCATAATTGGAGCTCTTAATGGGAAGCACTGAGGTTGTCCCAACCACAAGATGTTTGCTTGCCTTCTCTTTAAGGAAAGCATTTAGGTTTGTAAGAAAGCTCTTTTTCAATATCGTATCTGCATCAAGAAAAATAACCCAATCAGAATGTGGTGAAGTTTTTTCAATACCAAAATTCTTCGCCTTCGAGACGCCTTTTTCACCTATCGAGAACACTTTTACTACTATTGAACCGCCGTCTTGGTAATTCACTCCGTTTGTTTTATATCTTTCAATCATCCTTAAAGTGTTATCTGTAGAACCATTTTCAATTATGAGCACTTCATACTCATATTTCGGGTAATCAAGGCTTACAACGTAGTCAAGAGTATTAGAGATATACTGCTCTTCGTTGTGAGCAGGAATAATGATAGAGAAGAAAAAGTAGCCACCTACAATTTCTTCAGTTTTATTTATCCTCTTCATTTTCAAAGCACCGATTAATTATATAGTAATTTCCAAAAAAATCAAAAATTTGTTTACATCGACTTTAATAAATCGGCAGCGAGTTTTTGATCTCCCAATCAGTTACAGCAACTCTGTATTCCTCCCATTCTCTCTCTTTCGCATCAATATACGTCTTGGCAACAGTCTCTCCAAGGGTACCAAGTATAACTTCATCTTTTTTAAGTTCCTCAATTGCCTCTTTTAGGGTTGGTGGAAGTGTTCTTATCTCTAATTTACGCTTTTCGTCCTCTCTTAATTCATATATATTAATGCCATTAGTTGGTTCTACCGGCTCCATTTTATTTTTTATTCCATCAAGACCTGCCATCAGGATTGTGGCAAAAGATAGATATGGGTTTGCGGTTGGGTCAGGGCTTCTGAACTCTATTCTTTTCGTTTCAGGATTTGCCTTAGGTATCCTAATGAGAGCGCTCCTATTAACAGCTGCCCATGAAACGTAAACCGGAGCTTCATAACCCGGCACGATTCTCTTGTATGAGTTTACAATAGGGTTCGTAATTGCAGTAATTGCACCAATATGTGCAAATATACCTCCAATAAAATATCTTGCGGTAGAAGAAAGTTCATACTCTTTTTCACTATCATAAAAGGCGTTCTTACCGGCTCTATCTTTAAGCGAAATATTTGTATGAGCACCTGAGCCATTGATCCCAAAAAGTGGTTTAGGAAGAAATGTTGCGTAAACCCCATTAATAAGTGCAATCGTTTTAGCAACAATTTTAAAAGTAATTATCCTGTCGGCAGTAGTTACGGGGTCAGCGTATTTAAAGTCTATTTCATGCTGTGAAGGAGATACTTCGTGATGAGAGGCTTCTATCTCAAAACCCATTTTTTCAAGATTTTTTGCTATAAGTATCCTCGTTTTTTCCCCAACATCTTCAGGTAACATTTCAAAGTAACTTCCATTGCTTATAATATCAGTCGTAGGTTCTCCATTTTTGCCAAGTTTGAAAAGAAAAAATTCTTCCTCTACACCATTTTGCATCCTGAATCCCATCTTATCAGCTGCTTCAATTGCCTTTTGCAAAACATTTCTTGGTGCTCCTAAAAATGGCTTGTTGTTGCCATTGTACACATTGCATATTATGCGGGCAATCCTCAAATCTGAATCTAATGTCCATGGAAAAATTGCAAAAGTCTCAAGGTCTGGCCAAAGGATCATATCAGATTCTTCTATGCGAGCAAATCCTTCAATAGATGAGCCATCAAACGACATCCCCTCTGACATAACCTTAGAAAGTGCCTTTGCACTTATTTCTACAAGTTTAGGGAAACCAAGTATATCAACAAACTGAAGCCAAACAACGTCAATCTTCTGGTCTCTTACTTCATTTAAAATTTCTTCTTTAGTCATTTTGTCCTCCTTTGAAAATACCTCCGTTTTTGCAATTATTCATTCCATGATTTTATTTTTAGACAACCTTTCCCGAATAAATTCTCAACGTAAGACTGCAGAGATTTAGAGTTAAGAACAAAGTATTTTGGGGCAACCGTAATCCTTACTTCTTTATCTTCGTACAACAAATGAAGAATTAAAGGTGTTCCTCCCTTGTGCTGTTCAATTTCTCCCCGAAACTTACTGAGTTTATCTACTACATTATCAAGCGTTTCTTGAACATCTGCTTTAATATAAAGATGCAATGAAGCATATTTATCTTTTTTTGACAAATCTTTATCGGTTAGAAACTCAGAAACCGTTTCGGCAAAAAGGGTAATTGATTCTTCTTCTCTTCTAATTTGTCCCTCTATTATTGCTACTCCCTCTTTATTGAGATAATCACTGAAATTATCAAGAAACTTAGGTAATACAAGAGTATCTATTTTTGTAACGCCATCTTCAAGACTAAACCTGTAAATAAAATTTCCGTTCTTAGTTTTTGTCTTCCTTGCAGAGCTTATTATACCTGCCACCTTTAAATGTCCTTCTAATTCATCCTCGACTACTTTAGAAACTATTGGAATTTCCTTTTCCTCGAGTAGCGGAACATAAGCATTAATTGGGTTATCAGAAACATAAAACCCGAAGATTTCTTTTTCGTAGTTCAAGATATCAGCGTTCGTTGTACTAACTTTTTTAGCTGTAGCGGGTTCTCCTCCAAAAAGAGAAATTGACTCAAACACCTCAGAAGATGCTCCCTCAATAATTGCTTTTCTGTCTTCTTTAAGAGAATCGAAACAGCCTGCTTTAACAAGGCTCTCGCTGACCTTTTTGTTAACTTTTAGAGCCTTTGTTCTGTTTTCAAAATCTTTGAAGGTGCTAAAATTACCTCTTAAACTCCTTTCCTCAATGATTTCTCCGAGGGCTTTTTCACCAACATTTTTTATCACAAGTAAGCCAAATCTTATTCCCTCGTCCTCAACTTTAAAATACACATCTGAAGTATTTATATCCGGGGGTAAAATCTTAATGCCCTTCATTTTTATTTCATAAAATGTCTGAGTAATTTTATCTTCATTACCGATATACGAATTAAGTATCGCCGTAAAATATTCTTTTGGATAATGAGCTTTAAGATACGCAGTTCTGTAAGCAATTGTTGCATAGCATACTGCATGAGCTTTGTTAAAGCCATAGCCTGCAAAGAATTCTATCAGGTCGAAGATATTCTCTGCAACTTTTACTTCTATACCGTTTTGTTTAGCCTTTTCAGTAAAAACGCTTCGCTGTGCTTTCATTATTTCGGGAATCTTTTTACCGATTGCCTTCCTTAAGGTATCAGCCTCTGCGAGTGTGTAGCCAGCAAGTACATTGGCAATTTGCATTACCTGCTCCTGATATACAATAATTCCATAAGTGCCCTTAAGGATTTGCTCAAGTTTTGGGTGAGGAAAAGAGACTTTAGTTGTGCCTTTTTTTCTGTTTATATACTCATCAATGCCACCTGCCTTTATGGTTCCAGGCCTGTAAAGGGCAACTACAGCAGTCAAGTCTTCGATACTTTCGGGTTGTACTCCTTTGAGGACTTTTCTCATTCCACTACTTTCAAGTTGAAACACACCAACCGAATCACCTTGCTTCAGCATTGTAAATGTGGCTTCATCTGTCTCAGGCAGGTTCTTGATATCTAATTCAATGCCTTCTTTTTTGAGCATATCAATGGTGTCTTGCATTATTGTAAGGTTTTTAAGCCCAAGAAAGTCCATCTTTAGGAGACCTATGTGCTCTACAACATCCTTATCAAATTGCGTGATTACCGCATTATCCTTACCAATTTGAAGCGGTGCATATTCAGTGAGAGGGGCATCTCCAATTACGATTCCCGCAGCATGAGTTGAAAAGTTCCTAACAACTCCTTCAAGCTTAAGAGCTACTTCAAAGAGTTCCTTATATTTAGGGTCTTGCGAGGTTATTTTTAATTCTGAAACAGTGTTGATAGCGTCGTTTAATGAAAAGCCCATAGGAATAAGTTTTGCTATTCTGTCCATTTCTGCATACGCAAATCCAAGGGCCCTTCCTACATCTCTTATAACTGCCCTGGACTCCATCCTTCCAAATGTTGCAACCTGAGCTACATGATCTTCCCCATACTTTTTTCTTACATAATCAATTACACGCCCTCTTCCTTTGTCGCCGAAGTCGATGTCAATATCTGGCATCGAGATTCTTTCTGGGTTTAGAAATCTTTCGAAGAACAACTGATACCGTAAAGGATCTATCTCCGTAATTCGCAGAGAATATGAAACGATGCTTGCTGCTGCGGTACCCCGTCCAGGTCCTACCGGTATGCCTTCATTCTTTGCCCAATTAATGAAGTCCTGGACAATCAGGAAATAATCAGTAAAGCCCATCTTCTCAATCACGTCAAGTTCAAATCTTGCACGCTTTTCTATTTCTTCAAAGCCTTCGGAATAAAGGTTTTTCAAACCTTTAAATGTCAATTCCTCAAGAAGTTGTGTGTTTTTCGATAAATCCCATGCGCGACCATTTTCGGTAAAATGTGGCAGGTGATAAGTAGAAAAATCAAGTTCAACATTGCACATTTCTTTGACTAATTGAGTATTATTTACTGCTTCCGGCAACTCTCTAAAAACTTCCCTCATCTCCTCTTCTGATTTCACATAAAACTCTTGCGTTTCAAATTTCATCCTTTCGGGATCAGCTACATTCGAGAGAGTTTGTACGCATAGCAATATATCGTGAGCTTTTGCATCTTCTTTCCTCGGATAGTGAGCGTCATTTGTTGCGATGAGTGGTACATCTTCCTCTTCTGAAAGTTCTTTAAGAAATCTAATGACTGTTTCTTCATCTTTTATGCCATGATTCTGGACTTCAAGGAAGAAGTTATCTTTGCCAAAAATGTCAAAATATCTGTGAAGTGATGCCTTTGCAGCATCTTTACCTTCTTTGAGTAACTTTTGCGGTATCTCCCCCTGAAGGCACGAGCTCATTCCAATAATGCCTCTGCCATACTCCTCAAGTATTTTATAATCAACTCTTGGTTTGTAGTAAAAACCCTCAATATAACTTTTGGAAACTATCTTTAAAAGGTTTTTATACCCCTCATTGTCTTTGGCTAAAAGTATCAAGTGAAAGCGGTCTTCGTCTTTGCCTTTTACCTCTATACCATTTGGTGCTACATATGCTTCAACTCCAATAATTGGCTTAATGCCAGCTTTCTTCATTTTGGTGTAGAACTCAATAGCTCCATACATATTTCCATGGTCAGTAATTGCTACAGAATCCATTCCAAGCTCTTTAATTCGTGTGGCAAGCGTATCGATTTTGTTCAAGCCATCGAGTAGGCTGTACTCAGTATGAAGATGAAGATGTGTGAATGCCATTTTCCTACCTCCTTAATCTTCTGTAACCTATGATTTGTTCAGTAGGTTATTTATGGATATATCAACTGTGAGATGCGTCTTTAACTCGTCTGAATCCATGCCCAAAGAAATATTGTAAATTGAATTACCTTCGTAATCGATAGATACATGCTCGCCGAATTTTCTTCCCTCAAAATCTCTTTCTCCCGCTAAAACAATAGAGCCATCTTTCACCAATAAAATACTCAAACTGCTGATTTTTTCCTTGAAAGAAAGGAAATTATTTACCGTATCTCTTGCAAATATAAGAGCTGACAGCTCTTCATCATCTGTAACGCTTTTATTATCAACATACGGTTTGTCATCAATAAAATCGTATTTTATGTTTTCGTCAGAAATTTCTGCAATAGTCCCCATTGAAATCTTTCCAGAAAGAGAATTGTCTATCGGTAAGTCATTGAGAATTCCAACTATGCGTATGTTGAAGTCAAAATCTTTTATGTCTTCGGGGAAAGTAATCGAATCAATGAGTTTGCTTACCTTTGCTGTATCAGGCAAAAGTATTAATTTAATATTGTTGACGCCTTCTTTTACGTAGACATCTAAAGTTGAGTCTTTAAAATACTCGCTTGCTATCTTCAAACTGTGATTTCCCAGAGGAGCAGGAGAGATATAAATAGTATGTTCACTCTTGAAATACTCCACTGAATTTGTTACAGCAACAAAATCCCTATACTCAGCTTTTACACCGTCAATATTAATCTGTGGTTCACTGACATTCGTTGTGATTGTAAGGTATGCCAGAGGTTCAAGTAAAAGTTTGTAATAATCTGTGCTTTTGTCAATTGTAACCTGAGATGAGTTGTACCCGTCTGCGGAAATTGTGCACTTACCTTCCGGAACAATAAGCTCTCCGGCATTCATTTGCACTTCTTTTCCGTTTACTTCAATTTTTTTGGTAATAGGAGGAAAGTTTGTTACGCTATCAATAAGTTGCAATTTTACGTTTTTCTGAGCACAACCGACTAAAAACATTAATAAAACAACTATCGCTGATAGGAAAGCAATTAACTTTTTCATACAGTGATTTTATACCTTTTGGTGATTTTTACAAAAGATGACTATCTGTGACTTTTGACGCCGATTTTAGTGCAAACTACGTTCACAGGGCAATTCGAGCACAAGGGAGACGCCGGCTTGCACGTGTTCTGTCCGAAAGTCACAAGAATTGGATTTATTGTTATCCAGTATTTTTTCGGCACGACCTTCATTAAAGCAAATTCAGTTTGCTCAGGCATTTTCGTGTGTACGAGCCCAAGCCTATTTGAAATACGATGAACGTGCGTATCCACACAAATGGCCGGCTTGTTAAACCCTTCGTTTAGAACAAGGTTTGCCGTTTTTCTGCCAACTCCCGGGAGAGAGAGGAGCTCGTCGAATGAGTCAGGCACTTCACTCTTGTATTTTTCTATTAGCAACTTTGAAATTTCAATTATCTGAGATGCTTTTCTGTGATAGAAACCAACGGGGTAAATGAATTTTTCGATCTCTTTTTGTGAAAGTTGCAACATTGCTTGAGGCGTTTCTGCTCTGGAAAACAATCTTTCTGCGGCCTCATAGGTTGTTTGGTCTTTTGTCCTGAGACTTAAGATTGTTCCAATGAGAATCCTGTAGGGGTCTCTTTTTTGTTTTGCAATTTTTCCTATCACCGGCTCTTTGAACTGTCCAATATATTTTTCTAACGTTTTAACGACAAAATCAATTTCGATTTTTTCCATAGCAAAAATTATATCACAATTGCAGTTTTTCTAAATTGTGCAAGAATACCAAAAATTAACTATAATATTTGTGTGGAAAAAAGTATTACTCAAAATTCAGAAACAATTAAGGGCACAGATAAGCTCTGTGAATATGACTTTCTCGTTCAGCTTGAAAAAATTTTAATGCTTAACAATACCCCAATCCTTCTAAGTGAGCTTAATGTTTTTAGCGGGTACGCTTTGAGATTCGTTTATAGTTACGAATCGCCCGAGATTTACAACAATAGTCTCTCTTATATAGCTAAGAACCTATCGGATTTTTTAGGTATCGAACTGAATATAGAGGATGTTTCAGAAGATATCGGCTTTTATTTAGAAAGAATTAATAAAGGCATTCCTATGATCTTCTACCCTGAAAATATTCTCGTTTATGCGTTTAAAGAAGATAGGTTTACATATCACAGGATGTTTTTTGAGGAGGAAGGAAACCCTGAAGAAATAATAAATCGAAACTCAAAAGTAGTGATTTTGCTTAATAACCCTGCATTTCCACGGAAAGATCTCTACCAAAGTGAGTTATTTATGAAAATTATATCTCTTTTGCTTAATAATTATAACCCGCTGAAAAGGAGTGCGGATTACAGAAGAGTAAGTCTGCTGAAAAAGGGCGCAGAGTACAAAGGAATAAGCGCCGGATTCGCTGCATATGAAGATTTTGCAATGGATCTAAGAAACTCTCAGAAAGATTTTAGCAGTTCTAAACTATGGCTCAATCAAGCATCTTATGCTCAATGGACAGCTATTTATGGAGTTAACTCCTATTTCCTGGGATATTACTATTTTATTAATCACGGCGAACAAGAAATGTTTAGAAGGATGTTGAAAGGCGCTGATGATGCAATTCTCTACTGGAAAGAATTTGGCAGGACTGTGGGAAGAGAATCTTTTAATCCACCAAACAAAGAAATCCCAATAGAGCAGCGTAGACATGCAGCAAATGCGGTTGACAAAGCAAAAGAGTCAATAGAATACATGGTTCGTGAAGCGGAAAACATGTTATAAGGTGACAAATTATGGCAAATCACACTGTTAACATTTACAAAAACTTTGCAATAAACCTGCTGAAAAAGAATGCAGGTTACAGAAGAGTAAACCTGCTGAAAAAGAATTCAAAGAGGTTTTGATGTATTTAGAAGAAATAGAACTTTACGGGTTTAAGACATTTGTTAGCAACACTAAAGTCATTCTCTCCAAAAACATCACGGCAATCATAGGGCCAAATGGCTCTGGCAAGAGCAATATGGTTGATGCGATAAGGTGGATTCTTGGAGAAACTAAAATGACACTGCTCAGGGCTTCCGAAAGTTCCGACCTTATCTTTTCTGGGTCAAATATTAAAAGTCCTTTGAGTGTCGCCTCAGTAAAAATGATTTTTAACAACGAGGAACATACACTTCCCATAAAGACGCCTCGTTTTATAATTGAGCGTAGAATCTACAGAAACAAAGAATCTCACTACTATTTGAATGGAGAAGAGTCAAGCCTACAGAGCGTTCTTTCAACCTTCAACTCAGGTGGTATATTTGGAGCAAATTTTGCAATAGTTGGACAGGGTAGAGTCGAAGAAATACTGCTCGCAAGACCGGAAGAAAAGAAGGCAATTCTCGATAAAGTTGCCGGAATAGAAAGCTTCAAGAAAAGAAGAGAAGAGGCCGTCAGAAAACTCAATGAAACAGAGGAAAACCTCATAAGAGTTTACGATAGACTTGCTGAATTAAGAAAAGAGGCAAACCGTATCGTAAGTGAAGCAAAAAAAGCACACCTCTACTACATGCTTGTTGACAAACTCAAAAATCTTGAGGAAACTCATTATAATAGCGTTTCAACTCGCCTAAAGAATGAAATTGATGTCGTATTACGTAATCTGAATGATTTTGAGAAAGAAGACAAAGAAATGCTTTCAAGGGTATCAGCTCGAAAAAAGGATTTTGAAGAAGCTCATCAAACAAGCATCACGCTAAACAACGAATATGAAATAGTTAAACAGGAAAAAGGAAATTTACTCGTAAGGCAAGCGCAACTCAACGAAAAAGAAAATTCACTCAGGGACAAAATTAAAATGCTTGAAGAGAAGACCACAGACAATAAGCTTCGCTTAGAAAAACTTTCAAGGACCAAAGAGTACTTAAACAGCAACTTGCAAACAATAGATTCTGAAAGAGAAAAACTAATCAAAGCATTGAGCGAAGAAAAAGAATCAAGTAAACAATTGGAAGATCAATTGGATATACTCAGCAAAGAAATAGCGCCACTTATCCAGCAAGAAGAAGAGAAGCAATTGAAAATAAATAAGGCGCAAGAAGAGAGGGTGAAAAAAGAGAAAACTGTATCTGCACTCGAAACTGACATAAAGTACCTACAAACTCAAGCAGCAAATCTTGAAATGGCCATACAAGAAGCAGAGTTAAAATTACCGATAGCGGAAAATGATATCCTGAGTTCGATAAGTAGAATTAGGAATGCCAAGAGCGAAATACAAGAAAAAATAAACAGACTCTATGAAGAAAGGTCGCTTTTAAAATATAGAATTGTTGAAATTAAAAAATCAATGAGTTGCGAGGATTATTTTGAATTTCTTCAAGGGACTCTTGGACGAGCTCTTGCCCTTAAAAAATTGTTCCCTGGTATTGAAGACGAGCTCAACGCAAAAATCATAAATAGTACTGAGAGTTTAGAAGGTAGAAAAGAAGGGACTTACCTTATAAGCCAAATATTTGAAAGAATGAAAACCTTTAGTGATGATGAAATTATGCCAATGAACGCTTTTTTGCAAACTGATTCTCCATATTTTGATGGAATTTATTATGCAGAAAATGTTAACAAAGCCATTGAAATATTTAAGAAAAACTTCCTGCAATTCTATATAAAAAAAATAATCACAAGCGATGGTTTTGTTGTTAGTTCTCCCTACGAAATTAGCATAAATATGCAGATAACTGCTATCAAAAAACGCGAGGAAATGCAAGTACTTGAAGAAGAGCAAAAGGAAAATGAGCTCAAAATAAACGCTTTGGAGACTGAGCTTCAAAACATCGACATATCAGTGTTAAAACTCGAGAAAGACCTTGACTATGCAAAAGAAATCAACTTAATAATTAAAAATGCACAAAACAAAAAAAACGAACTGCATCTTTTAAACTTAAGCATTTCCGAAAAAGAGGAGCGTATAACTAACGAAAAGTCTTTTCTTAAGGAACTAATGAACGTAGTAAGAGACTCTTTACCCGACGAAGCCCTCGTAAAAAAAGATAGGGACATTGAACAATTAAAAAATTCTATCTCTAAAATTGATGCAAAGATAACCGAACTATCGTTCTCCACCAAAGCCGTTGAAAAAGATTTCGAAGAGAAGAAAATCCGAAATGAAAACATTTCTGTAGAAACAGAAGAGGTTGTGAATTTAAGCCTAAATAATCAAAAAGAAATCAAAGCTGTTGAAGAAGATTTAAGAAACACAAGAGACGCTTTGAACGCAACATCACTTGATTTTGCAGAAATTGCTGAAAGGGAACAAATTCTAAAAGAAAAAATAAGGAAGGCTTTGGATGAAGAAGGTTCGATAAACATTAATATAACGAAGCTATTGGAAAAAAGGGAATCTTTAATGAAAAAAATAGAGAAAGCACATATACAAGTAGCACAGAAACAGACAGAGACAGAAGGTCTTACCAGAGAAATGGAAGAAAAGGATTTGAAACAACGCATTATTGATCATCCAGTTGATTCAGAAAAGTTAAAGAATGAAATAAGCGAACTCAAAAAAGAAGTAAACGAAATTGGCCTTATCGATTTTACGAGCGTTGATGAAGAAGAGAAAATAATTGAAGAGTTAAACGAGAAAGAAAGCGTGTATAGTGATGTAAAAACTGCAAAGAAGGAACTTGAAAAATTTATTGACGAAACTGAAAAACAAATTAAATCAGAATTTGAAAAGACGTTAGGCGAAGTTGAGAAAAATTTTGCGGTTTTTTTTAAGAGAATGTTTATGGGAGGAGAAGCATCTATTGAAAAACTCTACGATGAAAACGGAGAGGTAAAAGGCATAGAATTGAACGTAAGACTCCCAGGCAAAAGGAAGCAGTCGCTTCCGCTTCTTTCCGGAGGAGAAAAGACAATCACGGCGCTTGCTTTTCTATTTGCACTTTTCAAAGTAAAGCCATCCCCTTTTTACGTGCTTGATGAAGTAGACGCAGCACTAGACGAGGACAACGTCGTTAGATTTTGTGAATTGCTAAATGAAGAAGCTAAAACGTCACAGTTTATAGTTATAACTCACAACAAGGAGACAATGCAATCAGCAAACATACTATATGGAGTGACAATGGAAGAGGAAGGGATTTCAAAAGTTGTTTCAATGAAGTTTGCTTAGAAATTCTGACATTTTTCCCTGCTTTTATTATAATAACCTGCTGAAAAAGAATGCAGGTTACAGAAGAGTAAACCTGCTGAAAAAGAATGCAGGTTACAGAAGAGTAAACCTGCTGAAAA
>JAIMJY010000124.1 GCA_020692945.1 Caldisericum sp.
AGACGTTAGAGGCATCTGTTCCTCCAGCAAAGTACAAATTATTCAGAACTCTATCAACATTTCTCATACCCCTCACATCTATATGAAAAATCCCTGTAAATTTTATTTGCTCTATTGAGAAAATGGATAAATAATTCAAAGAGCATAAAAATAGGAATTTCTCATCGTGCGAGAATGAGAGAGAAGATACAAACAAACTCCCATCTTGTGAAAACAATGAAGAAGGTAATTGATGGGTTAAATCCCTGTCAATCTGTACCGTTTTACCAGTTTCTGTGTTGCATAGAAAAACCTCTTTGTAGTATCCTCCACCTGATACCCCTTTTCCCTCTGCACTTGTTTTGATATCACTTTCTTCTATCGGGGTAGAATAAGCATAGAGATTCTTCGAGAATACACATAGCTGATGAGTAAAGGCATCCTTAAATCTGCCGAGGTTATTTTTTATATAATCAACAGTTGTTGAGTCTGTGACAACATCTGTATGACATAAATTCCCTTTATTTATAGTAAGCAGTTTATTGAGATTTTTTCCATTGATACCAATAGTGCAGACTTCAAATGCATCGTCTGATACATCTCTTGTAAAAAGAATTTCCGGGGTAGTACTTACCTGTCTACTTGGTTTACCTACTTTGTATAGGAAAAAACAAATAGAAAAGCGCTTACTACAATTATAAGGATAATACTTAAATATTTTTTCATTTTTTTAACCTCCTAATATAAGTTTATAGCAAAACTTGTAATTATACAATTTTTTTGCGAGGAAAGAAGGTATGAAACTTCTCTCCTCGCAGTTATAAAATCTTACAAGACCTGTCTTTTTTTATAAATTTTCCTTTTTGGTTTTATTCCCCTTATTCTTTACTCCAACTAAAGCTATCAAAAAACCTATTAAATTTATTATCGGCCCGGAGAGCGCTGTAACAATTACTCGAGCAATTACTGCATTTGAAACTTTCTCGACATAAGAAGCT
Organism: Caldisericum sp.; assembly: GCA_020692945.1. Classification (GTDB taxonomy): domain Bacteria; phylum Caldisericota; class Caldisericia; order Caldisericales; family Caldisericaceae; genus JAIMJY01. The sequence continues at coordinate 978 of JAIMJY010000124.1, forward strand.
CCTGCTGGCTTTTGAGTAATGTAAACAGAAGAATAAATTGCAGGAATAACTCTCAAGAATGTAGTCACTATTATCGATGCGATGACTAGAAATATCTGTAATTTAAAAAATTCTTCCACTTCATCATCAAACCGTAGTTCAAATATATTAGTAGCTATGACGAGAATACTTATAGCCAATGTAAACAACCAAAAAAGATTAGAGCCACCTACTAAGCACGCTCCAACCATGGCAATGAGTAGGCCTACATAAACTTTTTGGCTTAATGCTTTCTTTCTTGTATCCATAAAGACCTCTCGTTCCTTTTAATACAGGCTATACGTATAAGGGTAAAAATGACAATACTTTCGGTAATAGTAAATCGTTCCGACCGAATGACTGAAAGAAAAGCCCAGACCCTCAAGTTGAACACCTAAAGTCCATTGATCTGATGAATTTATTGATACTTCTGCATAACCGTCGCAGAGTAAAGTTACTGTCACCGGCGGATTAGCAAGATCTGAATATGAATAAGTTTGATACCATGTATAATCTCCAGAAGACGGGACAGAATAAGGATTGGCTACATAAATAAATTGTCTAAAAGATCCGTCTACATAGACTTTTGCTGGCGCGTATTCTGTTACATATATATAACTTTTTAAAGTAGGGCCAAAGAACTGTGAATTCTGTATAGTAATATACTCATAATGTCCTGAGTTTATAGAGATAGATGGTACAAAACCCAGGTGAATTTTCTCAAACATCATTGTTTTCTCAAAATCAAACTCTTGAGCTTCTATAAGACTTATTTTCATAGAGTATGCAAGGGTTTTTAAAAACTCTTCTCGTGTTAGAACCTTAACGTGCACTGGATCTTCCCAACTTTTTTCTTGAATTTTTAACTGTATTTCGGTGTCATTCGTCATTTCACTTCTACCCGGTTTATAGCATGATGCATAAGCAAAACTGTTTCCTATAAAAAATATCACTAAAAATAAAACAATTACTCTTAACATAACTTTTTTCATTTTTATCCTCCTTCTTGGATAAATTTTACTTTTAAGAACTTTAAAATAAGTTTTGAAGAGATCTCACTACTGTAAACTTCCTGAAACCGCCTCTGCATTTTTTTCCATAAACAGCTGTCTCATCGGCATTAATTCTTAGCTACAAGACATTCATATTGCACCATCTCCTTTTTGAGAGATTTTTTCTCCTCTCATATATATTAGACTCCCAAACTTGAAAAAAGTTCCACTTTTTTAAAAGAATTTTTAAACTTTGCTCAAGTGAACTGTGCTACCAACTTTCATTGCAGGCTTTCCTGAGGTTTTTATGGAAAATAAATAGAGGGGCACATACAACAATACCCCCTTTTCATTATAATTCTTAGTAGTGTTCTTAATTACAAAAGTCTATTCGAATAAACAAATCCCTCACTTTCCATCACAGATTGTTGTAACCTGAACATCT
>JAIMJY010000125.1 GCA_020692945.1 Caldisericum sp.
CTATCTGCTATTATATTCTATAATCAATAAATTTCGAATCGTAACTTATGAAAAAATACATTAAGTCTTTTGTAATTATTAAAAATTCCCTATAATATAAATAAAGAGATGAACATAATTAAAAAAACATTATTGATTATTTCAATAGTTTTGATGTTTAATTTAATAAGTACGTCAACCAGTATTATTGGTAAAGACAATATAAATAATGAGTTAGATGCCGTTACTTCCGCGACTCCCATAGATGGCTTCAATGTGTCTGTATCACCAACTGCTCAAGAACTCAACCGTGGCAACTCCGCAACTTTCATGGTTACTATTGCATTTGGGAAGCAATTTTACGCGACGGTTTCTTTATCTGTTTCTATCCCACCTAAGGGAGTGACTTATTCTTTTAATCCTTCCAATCTTAACCCTGCAAAAAACGGAGAAATTTCTACTCTTACGATTTCAACTTCAGCTTTTACCGCTATTGGAACATCTAATCTAATGATTGCGGGGGTAGGTGGGGGTAAAAATAGTGCTGCACCATTAGTTATTCTAATAAACCCTGCCACTACAATTGTTCTTAAAATAGGAGATCCATTAATTGTCGTAAATGGCTTGTCAAAAAAAATGACGATCAAGGCAGCATCCCTGTAATTAAAAACTCAAGAACAGTGTTACCAATAAGAGTTGTTGTTGAATCTCTTGAAGGCGCAGTTAGTTGGGATGCAACTCAAAAGAAAGTCATAATTTCGCTAAACAGCAAAAAGATTGAACTTTGGATTGGAAATAATACGGCAAAGGTAAATGGGATTAGCAAGCTCATCGATTCAACTAACTCGAAATTTGTACCAGAGATTATTTATTCCTTTGTAATCCGCGCTCCTTTTAAGCGGATTAATGGAAGAACAATGCTTCCTATGAGATTCGTTTCAGAGCAATTAGGCACAAACGTTTCCTGGGATAATACTACAAAGACAATTACGATAACATACTGATAAAGAGAGCAGGGCCCTTGTTAGAGATTCCCTTATTTTTATTTTTTTGTTTAAATTTTAGATTAACTTTGATATATTGTCCTTTATCTCTCTGATTTCCTGCGCAAGTTTTTTGTCAACTTTGATGGCAACTCTTTCTGCTTCTTCGTAGTAAGCGATTGATTCTTCGACTCTGCCAAGAGAGTATAATGCTTCGCCTATAAAGAACTTTGCCGTTAAATAAGTGAATGGGTTTTCTTTTTTATTGAACACTTTAAGGACGCTTGAAAAGTTTTCAATTTCCTTTTCCAATATTGTTTTACTTCTCTGTAACCTGTTCACGAGGATTGCAGGTTTCGGAAGATTAAATCGCTGTCTTTGCGATTTGTTGTTATCTGATAAGAATAAATTCCTTCTCGCCATCCCCAGTTCATAATTGCTCCTTGCAAATTCTGAGGGAGTGTCCTTAAGCGTAAAAACCTCAAGAGCCTTCTCGAAATGTTCAATCGAGTTTTTTGCGTCAGCATCTTTTTTGGAAGGGTCATCTGATTTCGTAAGTTTAGAATAAGAAATGCCAATATTGTAATGGATTGAAGCAAAATCAAATGGCATATCATTAGAATTGTATATAGTGAGAGCTTGTTCAAAATGTTTTATTGCTTCTGCTAAACTTTCTTCAGTGTTTATACCCTCAAATCCAATCTCAAGCAAAACAGCACCAATTTCATTTTCACAGGAGGCGTAATTTAACGCATAAGAGTCTTTTGTATAGAAGAGCTCTGCCTCACTGAAATTTTCTTTTGCCTTTGTTAAAAGGTTTATTCTATTAGTGGTTTCTCCAACTTTAGCAAGCATTAAATTTGCAACTCCCAATGCATTTTTGGCTATAGCAAACATTTCTGCATTACCTGTATCAAAGGCACCTTTCACAACTTCATCTAAAGTCCCAATTGCCTTAATCAAATTGTTTCTGTGAGAGTCGCCTTTGAGTGCGATGTAGGAGTTTGCAAGATTATACTTTACATGGAGGATTTTAGATATTTCTGCCTCTTCTTTTAGAAGCTCAATCGAGTTGAAGTAGTGTTCTATTGACTTTTTCAGATTGAAGTCCTTGTCTTCAACGAAAGAAAGCTTGAAGAATAAGTATCCTTTTTGAGTTTCGATTTCAGCGGAACTTCTACCCTCAATTTTGCGTACAATCTTCTCGGCTTCGTCGAATGACAAAAGGGCGCTCACGAGATTAGTACGTGGATCTTCATAATCAGATAGTAGGATGTAACTATTGCCCATTGCAATGTATGTTCTCAACTTGTCGTAACTTGATTTTGCAATGGCAAGAGAAGAACGCATTTCTTCAAGTCCTGCTTTTACTTCATTGTAGTTGACATCGTTCACTTTTTTTCCACCTTTCAAATTAGTATTTTTAAAACTTCATCTCCCGCAACCTGTATTCTTTTTCAGCAGGTTTACTCTTCTGTAACCTGCATTCTTTTTCAG
>JAIMJY010000126.1 GCA_020692945.1 Caldisericum sp.
TGAGTATTTAAAGCAGATATCGTGAATGAAACGTTTTGGTTAACGACTGTTCCGCTGTTAATGGAAATTGTGATATCCTCAGCACTTGCAGGATCCTCTGGAGTAATTACAAAGCTAAGCATAATAATTAAAATACAAATTATAATTTTTCGCATTTTTGCCTCTCCACAGTGTTATATAAAGTTTTTCATTTATGAAAACCATACAAGATTTTATATAAGGATATAAATAAAAATAGGAGGTAAAGATGAAATATCTAAAACAATGGCAAATAGAATCAGAGAGCAAACCTGGAAAATACTATACCGTATCGCTTGACGATAACGGTAAGTATTCCTGTTCCTGTCCACAATGGATATACAGGCACAAAGAATGCAAGCATATAGGAACCGCTCAATCATTGATTACAATTGCTGATAATTACCTTTATAACTTAATCAGGTGGAGAAGAGCAGTATTGCAGAATCACATTAATAATGTCTGGGAAACCCTTTATAAAAAGGCGCAAAAAGTTGATATTGAACTCACCGCTGTTACATTAAAGATAGGGGTTGATAGTACCCCCATTAATGAGATTCAAAATTCAAGTATATATGTTAAACAATACAACGAACTAAGAGAAGCCGTCTTCAACTTACATCTTCCTTTTGTCGCCATGAGACCATGGACCCAAGAACCTGTTGTTAATTTGCTCGAGCTGAGTATGTTGAAAGAAGGAAATGAGCCACTTATATCTTTCGAAAAAATCTTTAAGGAAGAAAAAGATTATAAACTGACATCTAATTCAATTACCTTAGACGGAAAGCATGACAAGCGCAATGGTAATTATGTTCCTGAATTCAGCATAATGGGGGTAGGTGATTACTGTGCCCTAACACCAACGATAGGCGTGTTAGGGCCAGAGAAGAGATAAAAAATCTACAAATAGCTGGAGGCATAACCTTCAGCTATTTTTTTCTTCGTCCAGTCGAACCGCATTTTTAACTTTTCTTTTAATAAATTCTTTGATCTCTTTGCTCACAGGGTACCAGCCACCCCACGAATGCCTTTGTGCTAAAGGCAGATTTAGTTCCTCAAATAATGCATTTTCTACCATGCTATCCGGGATATCAGAATATACTGATAAAACTTCATAAGACACTTTCCCCACCTTGAGCAGAATCGTCTTAACTTCGGGGTAAAAATCTGACAGGTCTATAAAGCAAACACGCTTGCCTGGTGCCACAGTATCATCTGCAAAAACTTCTTTCGGAGTTGCTTTCCAATCAATATTTGCAAGAATGCTACTCTTTTTGATCATTAAATATCACCTTTCCTTCGATTATTTTATTGATAGCTTTAACTACGCTCTCAACCTTATCTTTAGTCATGATAAGAGTCTCTTGAGCACGTATGTACTCTACTATTCCATTCAAAGACAATACAGGCACTTTGTATCTATCATTAGCATTGAGCAAATACATGTCTTTCATAACAGTAGCAAGAGGAAAAAGAAGAACGGGATATACAAAAGTCTTGCTTCCTATTTCCGCATCAAGATACCTTTTAAGTCTGTTTGACTCAGAGATAACCTGCCTCCTGTATTGTTTGGTAACCGTATCGCCATCTTTAACATGAATGTAACCAGTATCATCAAGATAAATAGTACCTCTATTAGATTTGACTTCTATCGCATAGATACCTTTCACACTAACGATTATGGCATCAATATCCCCATATCCTAAAGAAACGTTCCGAAAGATCAAGAAATCTTTCGGAAGTGAGCTAACAAGCGTATTATAAGATAAGTTTTCTGCATATTTCTGCCGTTGAAAGACTTCATATTGCTCCTTATATTCTCTCACAATGGAAAAACCAACAAAAAAAACATATACAGGGAAAAAAATCTGCAATCCGAAAATACCTAAAAACCTTAATGACAAATTATAATGAGTGAGAATTGGAATGGAATGGTATGGTAAAATGGTAAAAAATAGAAAAGCAGCAAAAAGATCTAATATAAACGCCAACAATGAAAAGAAAAAAAGAATGTACAGCGCAACAAGTTTCCTACGATATTTAGACAAACTAATGTCTAAAAAGGTTCTAGTATTTTCTGCCATTACAGATTATCTTCCTCTGGATACTTACCGAATACAGACTTAAACCCCTCGCGGATGAGGTAATAATAAAATTCTTCATACCGCATATGTTTTTTGAGTGCGTGAATTTTAAGAACGTCAAGAACAGACAAAGACGGCAAAAGAAAAGCCTTTCTTAACTTTTTCTGCACTGGCTCCTTACCAACTATTGTCTCATTTTCCATAATTCATCTCCTTTTATCTTATAATTATATTATTTTTTAATAATATTACTATCATTACTCTCACTAATATAGTTATAGAAAAATATTG
>JAIMJY010000034.1 GCA_020692945.1 Caldisericum sp.
ATAAAAACAGGAAAATAAGAAATTTAATTGCTCCATGAACGAAATCTCCCGGCGGACTGGCTTTAAAAATACCATATAAGAAGCATCATCACAAATCCATTTTACTGCGGTTTTTTAGTGCAGAGGAGAAGTAAGGAAAACAGAAGAGTGCCCGAGAGAGACTGGCAATGGTTTGAAGCAAAGCACGAGCCAATAGTGAGCCTGGAAACATATAAACATGTATCTGAGGTAAGGAAACACAAGAGCAGAGCAACCTCGAAAATAAAGAATGTGAGACTTTTTTCTAAACTCATATACTGCCCATACTGCAAACACAACCTAACTTTTCACACAGACGCACGAAGGAGAAAAGAGAAGTCTTTTTATTATTTGTGTGAGCCCATTAAATTAGGCGGATCTGCTTGTTACCAATATGTAAATGAACTCTATCTTGAAGAAAAATTATTGACCGAGGCAAACAAGCTTGTTTTAATTAAGAATCCGAAGGAGAAAAAGAATAACACGCAGAGTAAAGTTAAGGAGATAGACCAAAAGATAGCAAGACTCGTAAAACTTGCGGAACAGTCTGGCGACATCCAGTCTATTTCAAAAAGAATCAACGATCTAAAGGCTGAGAGAAAAGAACTGCTCACAGAACCCGTTGAAAAGAAAGTTGATTATAAGGAGATTGTAAAATACATTAAAGAATTGAATGAAGTTTACCCTTATATGATAGAGAAGAAAAAAGTTATTTCTGGCACATTTTAATAAAAAAAATCATCGCTGAAAAAGAGCAATTCGTCGTCGAGTGGAATGGCTTTGGAACTTCTATTATCCCTCGTAAGAAGATGAAGAAGAAAGGTGGGAAAACACACCAGGTATGGCGGAGGGGAGAGGGTCAATTCACCTTCTCAGATTAAGAGAGATCGCCACGTCGTGCACTGTGTTCACTCCTCGCGATGACCGAGTGAGGGCGTCATTGAGAGAGAGTTGTTTAAAAAGGAAGCAATCTCGTCTTTGGTCTTTCTGGTGGAACCTTGAAAAAGTCCAACTATTTAAGTATGGAGTATCCCATGGTGGAGCAGAGGGGAATTGAACCCCTGGCCTCATCCTTGCGAAGGATGCGTTCTCCCGCTGAACTACTGCCCCAACTTATTGAATTTACCATTTGTAATTTACTCCACTGGAACCTTCTTCCGAAGAGCACAGGTTACTGAGGAGTAAAATATCGCCTCTACAACTTAATCCTTTGGAACCCGCTGAAAAAGATTGCAGGTTACAAAATAGTAAATTGTTACTCTCCTTAAACGATTATAACAAAAGTCCTTTCAAAAGCAAAAACTTTGCATTTTTTTCTCAGATGCCGAATTAGGTGACGCAAAAAAGCCATTGCCACTTTCTCCGTGTTTTGCAGATCATTTGCCGTTATTTTGAAAGTCGCTTTCATTCTTTATTTCCTTCTTTTCGCTGCTGAAAGACGAGATTCTTCGCTTACGACTCGACTTCGTTGAGAAAAGGAGTGCGGAATGACTGTGGGAGACGGGATTGCCGCGCTCCCTACGGTCGACTTGCTAAAGGCAAGGAAAGGAGTGCGCAATGACTCACTCCCTGTCACTGCGAGGAGGACAAAGTCCGACGTGGCAGTCTCGCCTTTTAACGGCGAGATTGCTTCGCTTCGCTCGCAATGACTGGGGAGGGAAGATGCATGGTTTCCTGCCCCAGTCTGGTTCTAACAAACTTCATGCTATGAAAAGGCGAGAGCCATGCGAATCTTTGATGACGCGAATTTCGTAAGGGAAATTTTCTTTAACGTCTCCAACATGTGTTATTATAAGGACTTTTTTGAAGCGGTCCTTGATGGAGTTTATTTCGTATAGTATTCGCTCTTTTCCAGTCTCGTCTTGAGAACCGAATCCTTCATCTAACACAAGCAGTTCAAGGGGAGTATGTGCTTCGGAAGAAAGAAATAGAGATATGCCGATTCGAATTGCAAGATTTATGCGGAATTGCTCCCCCCCGCTAAATAATTCGTATCTTCTGCGTTCGCCGTTATCATACACGTCTATTTGGAGCGTGCTTCTTTCGCCTTGTTTACTGTCCTTTACAGTTTGAAACTTGACTTGCATATTTCCGTTCGTCATTCTAAAAAGCAATTCGTTTGAAAACGCTTCTATTTGAGGTAAAATGCTTCGGATGATTGATATGGGGATGCCCTCCCTACCGAACATATCAACGCACACTTCGAGGACCTCCCTCTTGTTTTCGTTTTCAATTAAGATTGACTCGCCTTGCTTATTTTCAGCTTCCAACTTCTCGATTTCAGTAATTTTATCTTCAATTCTCACTCTTTCTTCAGTAATTTTTGAAAGGTGCTCTTCAGAGGTTTCTTTTTCTTTCTTGAGTTCCTTGTAAATTTCTTCTATCCCTTCAAGATCTGAAAGTGTTTTCTCAGTTTTTTCAAGTTCTTCTTTTGCTATCTCGATCTCCTTTGAAAGATTTATCAGGTATCTTTTGTTCTCATCTATTGCTTTGTCAATTTCAGATATTCTGAGGCGCGCTTCCTTGAGTTTTTCGTGCTTTTCTTCAAACGGAGAAAGTTTCTCTTTTGCCTTTTTTAGTTCCTTCAATTGCTTTTCATCAAAATTAATTTCAACAATTGCTGACTCGATTTTCGAGATTTTGTTCTTCAAGTCAATCATAAAATTCTTTAAGGACATCTCTTCTTTGATTGTTAGCAAATTTCCATGAAGAATATTGAGATTATCCTCGTTTGCCGAGATATTTTTATTGAGGTTCTCGATTTCTGCAATTGTTGAAGAAAGCTGCACCAAGAATTTCTTTGAGTTATCTTTAACCTGCTTGAGGCGTTCCTCACATTTTTCAGAATCATTTTTTGCTTTTGCAAGATCTCTGTCAATGTCTTTTAGCGACTCGTACTCTTTTCGCAGATTCTCAAGTTCAGATTTTTCGCCTTCGGAAATCAAATTGAATTCAATGCCATGCTTAAGGTTCTCCGTGTCTTTCTCAAGCGTATCTTTTCTTTCCTTTGCCTCTGAAAGCATCTCTCTCATTTTCTCAAGGGTAATATTGGCGTTTTCCCTACCTTTGCGTGCTTTACTGACTGCCTCATCGGTTATTTCGGAGTACAAAGAAATCTCTTTGTCGATATTGTTTAGCTTTTCCTTAAGATTTTTAATTGCATCGAGCACCTTTTCTCGTTCAATGTTAAAATCCTCAAAAAGTTTGTTTCTATGTTTTTCTGTGAGCTCTGCACCGCATAAAGGGCAGTGTCCTCTTCCGTCAGAAAGGAGGTCAATTTTCTTGCCTATTTCGCTTAGTTGGTGGCTGAGGACTTCCTTATTTTTATTGATTTCAAATGTTTGTTTCGCCAAATCGGTTTTCTTTTTCAAGACGTTTTCGCAGTTTAAAAGCTCTGCTTCTTTTTTGTTTAAAACGGATTCCAACTCTTGAATACTAATTTTTGCCATTTGTTCGTTTGTTCTTTTTATTTGTTTAGTATTTTCAATGATTTTTTCGTTCAGTAATCGCATCCTCTCATTCTTAATGCTTTCAATTTTATTGATTGAGTTTTCAACATTGAGTTTTTTGTCATGGAGGTCCGTTAAAATTTCAATTTTTGCCTTCAAATCAGAGATCTCTTTGTTCAGGCGTTCTTCCTCTTTGCTTATCGCGGCTTTTCGCTCTTTAATACTCTTCTGGTCTTTCTCTTTAAGGATAATAGCTCCCTTGAACCTTTTGTTTTCCTCTCTCTTTTCCTCGGTGCGCTTTTCGAAATCTTTTATCTTTTGCTCCCGAAGAGAAATCTCGCTCTTGAGTTCTGCGAGCAAGCCGTCTTTTTGCCTTCTCAAAGTTTCAATTTTTATCTGTTTTTCTGTTAATTCCGAAAGCGAATTTTTTACGCTCAAAAGTTCATCAAAGCCTGCGATGATTTCTTCTTGTTGCTCAAGTATTTTTAGCATTTCATTTTTCTTAGATTCTTTTTCTTTCAGCAGGTCGTTTGTCTTTGTCAAATCTCTCGAAAATCTTTTGATGTTATTGGATATATTGCTCGTGTTGGCAACGAGGGCCTTCTTGTCAGATATTCTCTGTTCTAAGTCTTTCATCTTGTTTTTTATTAATTCAAGCTCGGTTTTTGTTTTTGTATGCTCGCAGGTTTTCTTCCCGAGCGATGCAACGACTGAATCTTTCTCGGCAATTTTGTGTTTAAAGTCTTCGAGTTTGTCAGTTATGGCTTTGCTCCCAATCATAATTTCTCTTAGTTCTTCCTTTGCCTTTTCTCTTGCGCTTTCGTAAAGGTCGAGCATTAGCATTTCTCTCAAGATTTCTATTTTGTCAGTTGGACTTTTGGAGGTGAAATAATCTGATCTTCCCTGCATAATGAAAGAAGAAATAATAAATGTATCGTAATCCATTTTCAAAATCTCGCGAATGAGGTCATCAGTTTCTCGAATGGAATTTTCAGAAATGTTAGAAAAGCCTCCATTATTCTCGGCCTCGAGCAAAACGTTTGAGGCACTTTTTACTCTGTCGTATGTGCGAGTGACCCGGTAGCGAGTCCTGTCCTGGATGAACGCTAACGACACCGAAAGAGTATCGCTGCCGTTTGAAACAAGGTCTGCCATCCCTTTTTTATTCCCTTCGACGCCTCGAGCCATGCTGTAAAGAGCGAATGTCACTGCATCAAGAAGCGATGACTTTCCTTGCCCATTTTCTCCAGTAACCAATGCTATGTGGAACTTTGTGAAATCAAGAATTTGTTTTTGTCGATAACTTAGAAAATTTTTTAAAGTCAGCAATTCTGGAAGCATATTTTTTACTCCTCTGTATTCGCATTTTTTATCAGTGAATTACTCCTTTGTATTCGCACTCCTTACCAGCGAATTACAGAAAAATAAACCAGCAATTCCTATTACCAGGTTTAGTCTTCTGTAATCTGCGTTCCTCTTCAGCACATTAATAAGTTTAGCGTTTTCTTTAGTTTTTTGATTAATTCTTCAGGGTTATTTGCAAATTGAATCTCAACGTTTTTTCTCGAATCAAGATATTTCCCTTCAAACAGCAGTTGCTCAATTGAATCAGCAAAATCACCGCTTCCTTTTGCTATGATTATCGGCTTTGAGTTCATATAGGCTGCGGATAGTTCTTTCAGCGTCCCATTCTTACCGCCAACCATCACCAACGCATCAACCGTTTGAACCATAAGTTCAGACCTCATCCCCATGCCAAGCCCTGTTGTAATTGGGATATCAACATATTGATTTGCTTCCGAAGCATCAAGAGAAGGAAGAATGCCAACGGTTATCCCTCCTGCGTTTCTGCACCCTTTCGCTGATGCTTCCATTACGCCATCTCGCCCACCGTTAAAGAGAATCCAACCCTCTTTTCCTATGAGAAATCCAATCTGGTAAGCCAAAATTTTTATTTTCTTTGAAGCAAGCTCAAATGGCCTGTCGGATTGCCCGATTAACCCTATTCTAATGATTTTTTTTGTGTTTTCCATTGTTCTTGGACTCCTTATTGGTGAGAACTTGCTTAATAACCTTCTTCATTGTCGTCTGGCTCAATAATGGTAGGCAATTCTTTGATTGTTTCTTCAGGCTTTACCGTATCCTCTTTCTTGAGTTCGTAGCGCAAACAGCAAACTAATTTTCCGCAAGCCCCGGTGAGTTTGGATACGTTCATTGGAAGATTTTGTAACCGCGCGAAGGAAAGCTCAACGCCTTCGATGTCTCTTAAAAAAGTAGTGCAGCAAATCGGAAATCCGCAAGGACCAAGCCCGCCAAAGAATCTCATCGCATCTCGCGCGCCAACTTGCCAAAGTTGTATCCTCGTATTAAAGGTAGATACAAGATCCTTTACGAGTTCTCTGAAATCAATTCTTGAATCCGCAGTGAAATAGAAAATATACTTCTTTTCACTTTCATCCCAAATTGCTTCAATAATGTGCATAGGAAGCTCGTGCTGTGCAATTTTTTCTTTGCAAATTTTAAAAGCACCGTTTTCTTTTTCTAAAAGCTTGTCAAAAAAAACCGTATCGTGTGCATTGGCAATCCTCAGGATTCGCCCCGTTTTAGTTCGTTCTTTAATCTCATCCCATTGCAAAATATCCATACTCACCGATGGATTAATTATCTTTCCAAGTTTAAGTTCATTCTCAGCCTCTATGATTACCATTTGCTTAGGCTCCACTTGAAAATTAGGTTTTGTGTTGTAATATATACGACAATCCTTTCTTAAGGAAAGAGAAACAAGCACAATTTTTTCTTTAACAGTCATTTTACTCCTTTGTATCCGCGATCTTCTTCAGCAGGTTTATCCGAGCTCTTTTTCATCGGATTTAATCTTCTGTAACCTGCGATCTTCTTCAGCAGGTTATCAATCACCTCTAAGTTTTAAAGCGAAATCAATGAACTACTCGCTCAATTCCAAATAACAGATAGAACATTATATACGTAGGACTGGCGTTTGTCAAAAGGGCGTCTTTTCCCTTCTCAAAGACCTTGAAAATACTCATGAGTTTTTTTGTGTCGAAAGCAAAAAATTTGTCTGCAAAATAGCCCAAAAGGTCGACATTTACGATTTGGTTTGGGTCTTTCAAGAGCGAAACGAGGAGGATATCGTGAATCAAATTGATGCATTCTTCAATAAACAGGTTCAAGTTTTCTTTATTAACCTCGTTGCCGTAAAGTGTATAGTAATCCAGCATGACACCTCCCGCAGTGTTGTCTCCTCTTATAAATTCGAGAAGCCCTTTCAAAAGTTGTTTTCTTTTTTCTAATCCTCCTTGTTCAAGGTAGGGCTTGATTCTTTCAAGGCTTCCAAGAGAAACATGTGAAAGTGTGTCCAACAAACCTTCGTCAACTCCATTTTTGGAAAGGACTTCTTTTACTATTTCTCTGGATAGTGGCCTGAATTTCAGCTCAATTGATCTTGAGCGAACTGTTTCAGGGAGATTGTCAGCATTTTCCAATATCAGAATGTTGATCGTGCGGTCCGGTGGCTCTTCAAAGTACTTTAGCATGCTGTTAAAAGCTTCTTCAGAGGCATTATCTATTCCGTCGAATATGTTCACTTTGAAACCGTGGTTTATTGGAACATATGAAGAGTTGATTACTTTTCTCACTTCATCGATTCCAATTGCGTTACCATCTCCTCCAATCATCAAGACGTTTGGGTGCACGTTTGAATCAATTGCAATGCAACTTTTGCATTTATCGCAGCTATTTCCGCTTTTGGTTTCGCAGTTAATTGCTTTGGCAAATGTTTTCGCAGTGAGTTTTCTTCCTGTACCATTCCTCCCAACGAAGATAAGCGTAGGAGGGAACGCCTCCTTTTTAATAGCGTGCTTGAGGAATGTTACTGCAACCTCCTGTCCCTTAATGTTGTCAAACGCCATCTTACGAAACTTGTTTCATCCTCTTTTTAACAAAATCGTAAAGTTTCGTATTGAATACCCTCTCATAAGCTATCTTGAAAGAAGGGGTAGGTAAGCCGTTAATAAACCTGTAATGAGACTCAAGCGTAGTCATCTGAGCGTCCTTGTTAATTTTCAGGAAATATTTTTGAGATGAATCCGGGATATCTTCTTCCATCCCTTCAGGGATAGCAATCATATAAATATATTTGTAAACTTCGTCGTCGGTTATGTTAAGTTCCGGAAAACCGTTTTTGATTGAGTGTGCAAGATAATCGTCCTGCTCGACGAATTTAAGTGCAAATTTATCAAGGGTGTCAATTGCATCGGCAAGATATGCACCGAGAGCAACGCTCGTGTTGTAGAGAAGCCCTCCCATTATCACTGCAAGGTCGTCAGAGACTCCAGGTCCCTTCCTGTGTCTTATGTACTGAAATCGTATATCGGAATGCCTGAGGAAATCCACATTATTTGGTTCAATGATTAAACCTTCTTTTTGATATTTCTCAAGGTGGTCTTCATGGTCTCCGTGCGAAAGTTTTTCTCCGTCAAGTCCGAGGCGTTCCATCACTCTCATATCAACGAGATAAGGCTTTCCACCGCCGAGCCGTGTGTCGTACTTTGAATTGACTTTCTTACGCATTTCAAAATCGTCCATGAGCCCTCCAAGGTAGAGCCCCTTGAGGACTTCTCGTCCGTCAACTTCCCAATCAAGAAAGAGAGGACAGCGCATCAAGGGCTCGCCTTTTATGTTAACAAGGCGATTGAGCTTGTCTCCGTTTATGACCCTCACGGCAAAATCGTAAATTTCATCAATCAACATCTGTCTTTTGGCTCGAACGATGAAAGTGTCTCTTCCGAGAACTTCAACTATGTCGTTTATAGTCGTATCAACAAACGCCTGCCCGTTAAAAGCACCGTCACCGTTGTGGGAATGTCCCTCAATCGTTTGCATAAAAAGTAAATCCTCAACCATTGGATCGGTAAGAAGCTCTTCAATATGCTGCAGTTTTCTAAAATCTTTCCAGATCAACTCTTTTGGTGCAATTTTCATACTCTTCACCTCTTTCCTAATTATATCAAATTTTTAATACTTTGTATTCTGTACTCTTTTTCGAGCTTTCGGCAAGTCGCATCGAAGAATCTCGCCACCTCCCCCTGTCATTGCGAGGACACATCTTTTGTGTCCGTGGCAATCTCGTCTTTGAAAGTGGCGGCCCTGAGAGGACTCTTTACCTGAAAGCTCTTTGAATGACTCCTCCCCCAAAGACGCGTTCTTTATCGTAAAGCACTAAACTCTGCCCCCCTGCTATGGCAAATTGCGGTTCAGCGAATTCAACGAGTATGCTTTCTCCTTCTTTTCTCAAGATACATTTTTTCTCCTCGTTTCGGTAACGCACTTTTCCTGTTAGTTCTACTGGCTCCCCATTCCATTCTTCAATAAAATTTGTATCGCCAATTAAGCTTTTAGCGAAAAAACACTCTTCTTTTTCCCCGACCGTGACAGTGTTTGAAACCACATCAACCGCTACAACATACAGAGGGAATTTATAAGAAATACTTAAGCCGCTTCTCTGCCCGATTGTATATAGATAAGCGCCTCTATGCTCCCCGAGGATTTTGCCGCTCGTGTCAACGACTACCCCTTTTGACTCGCCAAGGTTTTCCCTGAGGAAAACGTTTAAGCGTCCTGATACGAAGCATACGTCCTCGCTTTCCTTTTTAGGAGGCATTTTAAAAGCTTTCGCAATTTCTCTAACTTCATCCTTAGTGTACGTTCCGAGAGGAAACGTCGTGTTAGACAGTTGCTCACGCGATAACCTCCAAAGCATGTATGATTGGTCTTTCATCTTATCTTTCGCCTTCATTAGATGAATTCCTTCTTTTTTGTCGATAATGACATAGTGCCCGGTTGCAAAAAGCAAACTCCCAAAAAATTCCTGAGCTCTCTTAAGCCCAAGCCCGAATTTTATCTTTTCATTGCAAACAGTGCATGGATTGGGAGTGATTCCACTCCCGTAAGCGAACAAAAAGTCGTCAATTATTTCTTTTTTGAACTCGGCAGATACGTCAATTGTTGCAACGTTGATTCCAATTAGTTTTCCAATATACAGTGCTGAGTCCAGGTCACAGCATCTTGACTCTTCTTTGGAGCTCTCAAAAAGTTTGTAAAAAGCTCCGCTCACTTCATATCCTTGTTTCTTTAGCAAAAAAGCGGCAACGGCGCTGTCAATGCCACCGCTCATTCCAACGATTATTTTCATATCGAAATTTTAACATCAAAAGGCTTTTAGTGAACCCTCTCCATCTAAGCTTGCGCTATAATCTGCTCTTCCCTATCTTGAATACATCTTCCTCCCCGGAGAGCTGCTTAATAATATTATATAACTGATTATCAAGTACTACATTAACCCTTGGTTTATTTGTAGCCATCTATATTAACCTCCCTATTTTTTATATTGTAACACTTTTGATGAACTTCTTAAAACATTGTAGTGAAAAGTGCGTTTTTATTTCATTTTCACTTTTCTTCTCCTCAGGACTTCAAACAAAGAGAAACATAAAGTAGGGCAGGTGTAAGAGCCTGCCCTAACAAATTTGCATTAATTTTCCATTTATGTTATACTTTGCTGTATAACGGAGGTGATAAAAAATGTTAGCAAAAGTTTTTAACAAAGGACAAGTTGTAATACCTGCTGCACTGAGAAAAAAATTCGGCATAATGATGGGAGAAAGAGTGAACATTGTTGTTGAGGAAGACGGCATTAAGATTATGCCTGTGAAAAAGAAGGTAGATGTAAAAGAACTTTTCGGTATATTTCACAAGTATGCAAAAGGCAAGCCATTCCTTACAGAAGAAGAGATAGAGAAAGCAACAGAGGAAGGATTTGTTAAAGGATTCAAAGATGAGAAATATTGATGCAAACGTCTTTTTGCGTTTCCTTGTTACTAATAAAGAAAAACCACCAAAGGGACTTTTGGATTTTTTCTCTAAACTGCAGAAAGGTGAGATCGAGGTCTTTTGCCTCGACCTTGTATTCTTTCAGGCAATATTTGTACTAAAGAGCTTCTATCAAGTGGAAAAAGGAGAAATTATCAATAAGATGCTTGAATTGCTTTCATTCGACGGTTTATATACGAAGGATAAAAGAGTAATTGAAAGAACTCTTGAAATGTGGAAAGATTACTCAGGAGATATTATTGACTGCTATATAGCGGCTAATATGGAAAAATCAGGCGAGAAAGAGATCGTGAGCTACGATAAGAAGATTGAAAGACTGGGTATCAAAAAGATAGAGCCGTGAGAAACAAAAACTTCTTGCTTTCATTTCCTGGGTGATAAAGCACTATCACAATGGGGTGATATCATGATAACCACCATGACCATTTAATTTTCCTTTACCAAGCACCTGTAAATAAAAGGGATAGGGTAACTATGTTTAGAATGCATAATATTCATCAAAAACGCTTAAATTACCATTCAATCAAATCACCTTAAGCAGAGTAAAATGCAAAAGCAAGAAAAACAAACTTAAAAAACTTGCAATTTCTCCAAAAGTAGTGAAATTTAACAGAGTGAGAAAAAAATCGCCCAATTTCATTATAATATTGTGTAAAGTTTTAGATTAAAATTTTTTTAAAGAGTTACGGAGGCTAAAAGATGGAAATACCTTTTGCGACGATTGAGCGGTTGGCAACTTATTTGAGGTGCTTGAGACATTTAAAAGACGAAAAAATTAAAATTATTTCTTCGGCAGACCTTGCAACAAACACAAAGACAAGTCCTGAACAAGTGCGGAAAGACCTTTCATACTTTGGCAGGTTTGGCAAGGTTGGCACAGGGTATTACGTAGGGAAATTGGCCAAAAAGATTGAGAAGATATTAAAAAAGCGCAAGAAATGGAATGTATGCATTGTCGGAGCAGGTTCCCTTGGAAGTGCACTTGCAAGATACGGTGGTTTTAAAGACTCGGGCTATAATGTCGTTGCACTGTTTGATAATAACCCTGAAAAAATCGGAACAAAGATTGGAGATGCTGAAATCTATGACGTTAAATTGCTTCCTGAGATTGTACATGAGAAAAAAATAGACATTTTGGCTCTTACTGTCCCTAAGCATGCTCTTCCCGGGTTAAAGGAACTCCTCGAAAGCAGTAAGGTAAAAGGGATCCTTAACTTTGTCCCGCTTTCCCTGCACCTGAAAACGAGAAGAAAGGCAGCAGTTCTTGATGTTGACCTTGCGCAAAAAATGTATATACTATCTTATCTAATTTCAAATAAGGAGGAACAAGTATAATGGATATTCTTACGTTGAATTGTGGAAGCTCATCTGTTAAATATCAACTTTACAGATGGAAAGAAAAGAAAATACTCGCAAGGGGTATTGTTGAGAGGGTTACCATTGGCGGCTCTTTTATTGTCCACGAGGTTATGGGAAATGACAAAATTAAGGTTGAGCGTAATTGCCCCAGTCACAAAGAAGCAATTCAGCTCATTATGGAAACCTTAACAAACAAAGAGTATGGAGTAATAAAAGACATCAAGGATGTCAGTGCAGTGGGACACAGGGTTGTCCACGGCGGAGAGAAGTTTAACAAGTCCGTTATAATTAACGACGAAGCACTTAAGACGTTTGAGGAACTTTCAGACCTCGCTCCGCTTCACAACCCACCGAATATTATGGGTATACGTGCCGCAAAAGAAGTGCTTCCGGATGTACCCCATATGGCAATAATGGATACGGCATGGCACCAGACGATGCCTGAATACGCTTACCTTTATGCTCTTCCTTACGAGTGGTATGAAAAATTTCATATAAGGCGATATGGTTTTCACGGCACATCGTTACTATATGTTGCAAAGAGAGCAGCTGTTCTACTTGGTAAGAAGTCGCTTGAAGTTAATGTCGTTGCAGCACACATAGGAAATGGCGTGAGTTTTAATGCAATTAAAAATGGCATTTCAGTTGACACGAGCATGGGATTTACGCCTCTTGAGGGCGCGGTCATGGGAACAAGAGCAGGAGACCACGACCCGGCAATTGACCTATATATAATGGACAAGCTTGGTTATTCTACCAAGGAAATGAACAATATTCTTAATAAGAAGAGCGGAATTCTTGGCATTACCGGGCAGTACACTGATAGGCGTGACGTTGAGATGGCCGCACAAAGAGGAGATGCACGGGCTCAACTTGCAATTAAAATAGAGACTTATAGAGGGAGAAAGTATATTTCTTCATATATGGGGGCACTTGGAAAAGTAGATGCAATTGTATTTACTGCAGGCGTAGGCGAGATGGGGCCGGTTCAAAGAGAAAAAATGCTCCAGGGCCTTGAGGGCTTTGGCGTGGTCCTTGATAAAACCAAAAACAACCTTTCGAGGACAAGAAACGCAGAGACTGATATCACGGGAGAGGGCTCCAGGGTTAAGGTTTTTGTAATACCCACCGATGAAGAGCTCGTAATGACGGAAGATACCGTTGCGCTTCTTGAAGGGAAATACGACGTTCATACGAATTTTAAATATTCTTTCGAAGACCCTCTCTACAGAAATTTGTTGCGAGAAGAAGCTTTTAAAAAGGAAGTAGAGAAAAAGCCAGGGCTTAGAGAGATACGAGCAAAAGTTCCGGGCATTGATAATTAGAAATTTGACTTTGTGTTCAGAGGGCTCACTTTTCGGAGTGCAGCCCTTTTTTGCCGTTCTTAGCATTTTTCCTTGCCATTCTGAGTGCTTTTTCTCTGTCATTCTGAGGGAGTGCAACGACCGAAGAATCTCGTCGCTGGTTTCTTTGTCATTGCGCTCTGTTCTTTGATGAAGTCAAGTGAGCCGCAGGCGACGAAGCAATCTTGTCTTTGTCCAGTCTTTGCGCTCTGTTCCTTGACGAAGTCAAGTCGAAGCGAAGCAATCTCGCCGCTAAAATACGAGACCGCCACGTTGTTCACTTCGTTCACTCCTCGCGGTGACAGAGTAACAAAGAGAGACCCTTCACTTCGTTCAGGGTGACAGGGTGGCAAGAGAAAAACGAGACTGGTTCGCCATTTTGTT
>JAIMJY010000127.1 GCA_020692945.1 Caldisericum sp.
CAAATTTAGTATTTATGAAGGCTATTTTGTCACCCTGAATTTTACTCCTTTGAAACCCACTGAAGAAGAGCGTGGGTTTATTCTTCTGTAATCCACAATCCTTTTCAGTGGATTATTCTAGTTCCATACTTTTGTGAGAGACCTTGGACAATGTTAATTCAGAACGTTTCAGTGTAAAATGAGGAAGTCGAACTGGAAAACACTTGTTTATGTTTTTAAAAAAGGGAATTTGTTTTACAATTAACCTATCAGGAGGAAAAAATGGAAAATTTTATTGAGAGAAATAAAGAGATGTTAGTCGAAATGGTAAGTGGCATATTAAAGATTCGCAGTGTTGAGGAAGCTGGAGGAAGCGATGCACCATTTGGAATTGGCGTGAAGAATTCTCTTATTTATGCTTTAAACAAAGCGAGAGAGTTAGGATTTAAACCTATTAACATTGATAACGTGCTCGGATACGCTGAATTTGGAGAGGGAGAAGATGTTATAAGCGTGCTTGGTCACCTCGATGTTGTCCCTGAAGGAAAAGGGTGGGACTATCCTCCTTATGGAGGCGAAGTCCATAACGGCAAACTTTATGGTAGGGGGTCTATTGACGATAAAGGTCCAATTATGGCAGCCCTTTTTGGGTTATACGCCATTAAGGAAAGCGGATTAAAGCTCTCTAAAAGGGTGAGAATTATTTTTGGAACAAACGAGGAAACCGAATGGAAGTGCATGAATCATTTAAAAGATAAGGTCAAAGAACCGCTTATTGGTTTTACTCCTGATGCGGAGTTTCCAGTCATAAATAGGGAAAAGGGAATCCTTAATGTAACCTTGCGAAAAGACTTTTCAGTCAAAAATACTGAAGTTTCAGTCAAAGGTGGAGAGCGTCCAAATATGGTTCCGGATAGTGCCGAAGCAGTCTTCAGAGACGATTTCGAAAACCCCTTTTTCAACAACCCAGACATAAATATAAATGGTAAAATTATTTCTGCAAAAGGTATTTCGGCTCACGGGGCACTTCCAGAAAAGGGGAAAAATGCTATAACAATTCTTATGACCGCTTTAAGTAAAATTAATATCAATGTCGAAGTAAAGAGCATAGTAAGTTTTGTAACAGAAAAAATCGGCAGCGAAACCAACGGTAAAAGCCTCGGCATTGCAATGAGAGATGAACTTTCAGGGGAACTTACTGTAAATCTTGGAGTGCTGACAATAAACGAAAATTTTGGAGAAATGATATTTAACATCCGATACCCTGTTACTGCAAGCCACAAAGAGATTGTTGAGCAAATAACCAAAACTGCCAAAGAGTACGGCCTTTATGTTTCGTCATTTCACGACCAGCCCTCACTTTTAGTAAAAGAAGATGAGCCGCTCGTGAAAACGCTATTGGAAGTATATGAAAATTTCACGGGAGAAAAGGGTTACACAATTTCGATTGGAGGAGGAACTTATGCTCGTGGGATGAATATAGGAGTAGCATTTGGACCAAGAATGCCTGGAATGGAAGAAGTTGAACATATGGCAAACGAGTACATTGGAGTCAACCACCTTGTAATGCTTGCAAAAATATACGGAAGGGCTATCTACGAGCTTGCAAAATAATATTTTTTTTCTTAATGCAAACGAGCCTTTTTCTCTTGCGAAAACGCTGAATTGCGGCCAGACATTCAGATTCGAGATTGTTAATGGACGGTATTTTTATCCTTTCAAAAACACTCTTCTTGAAATTTATGAAAGCAACAAAGACCTTACAGTAGAAACGCATGGAGATGATTTACAAGAAAGGGAGATCAGGAACTTGTTAGGGCTTAATCACGACGTAGCTTCGATAAATACATATATAGAATGCAGGGCGCCAATGCTCCATGAAATAATTGAGGCAAGCAAAGGACTAAGGATTATGCGAATGCTTCCATACGAAACAACGTTATCGTTTATTTTCTCTATTCAAACATCGATTCCGATCATTAGAAAACGATTAAATCTACTGGGAGAGATGGCGGGCGATTACGTAACGCTTGGAAGAAGGAAGCACTATCTTTTCCCAAAGTCCACTGCGCTCAAAAAGATTCAAGAAAGCGACATTAAATTACTGCACCTTGGTTTCAGGGAACGATTCGTGAAAGAATTCATCGAAAATTATGATGAACAATTTTTTGACAAGCTTTCTAATAAAAGTTTCGATGAAAAAAGGAAGGCACTCCTTACGATCAAGGGCGTAGGAGAAAAAGTTGCTCAGTGCGTTTTGCTTTTTGGCTTTGGAGAACTCTCCGCTTTCCCTGTTGACGTATGGATTGATAGGGCCATGCAGGCGCTCCTTGGCCTGAAAGGAAGCACAAAGAAACTTACGGATGAAGGGAGAAAACTTTTTGGAGATTATGCAGGATATGCTCAGGAATACATCTATTA
>JAIMJY010000035.1:0-6609 GCA_020692945.1 Caldisericum sp.
TCCTTTGTAATTCACGCTCTTTTTCAGTGGATTTATCAGCGGATTCCAGAAGATTAAACCTGTGCTCCTTTTCATCAGATCTACTCCTCTGGAACCTGTACTCCTTCTCATCAGATCACATTTTTTCAATTTTTTCTATTCCCATCAGGTCAAAAAGAAATGAAAGCGTTGTCAACGATGCATTCACGAGTGCAAGCCTTGGCAAAGTGTATTCATCGGCCATAAGAACTCTATACTTCTGATAAAAAGAGTTTATCTTCTGCGACAATTCGAGTGTAATAAAAGGAAGCATGTGGACCGAGTAGTCTTTTGAAATTGAGTCAAGCTCTTCATTCACGTATAAGATGGCTCGAAGGATATTTTTTTCCTCGTTTTTATCAAGGAGTGATAGGTCAACCGAATCAATGCCAGTGTATTTTATACCGCGTAAAAGACCTTCGTTTATGATATTGGTGAGCCTTGCGTAGGTGTACTGCACGTAGTATACCGGATTGTCCATTGATTGGCTTTTGGCAAGGTTCATATCAAAATTTAGATGCGTGTCTGCACTTTTTCCGAGAAAGAAAAACCGTGCCGCATCTCGCCCAACTTCCTGAACAAGTTCGTCAAGCGTCACAAATGTCCCCGTATGCTTTGACATCATCACTTCATTGCCGTTCTCGTAGAGGTGCACCACCTGATAGATAATCACGTCAAGAAAATCCTTTGGCATGCCTGCCCCCTGGGTAAGTGCCTTCATCGGCACAACATGCCCGAAGTGGTCTGCTCCCCACACATCGATTGCCTTAGAAAATCCCCTTTCCCATTTATTTATGTGGTAAGCCGCATCGCCTAAGGCATATGTTGGCTCTCCGTTACTCCTTATGAGCACTCTATCTTTATCGTCTCCAAAAGCGGTTGATCTAAACCACAGCGCTCCTTCGGCCTCGTATGTGTATCCTGAATTCTTAAAAATCTGGATAGATTTATTGATTGCACCGCTTCCTCCGTACAGCGACGATTCATAAAAGAAACTATCAAAATGAACGCCAAAGACCTCAAGAGAATGTTTTATGTTTTCAATCATCATTTCTTTTCCAAGCTGCATTATTTTTGCTAACACATCAGGACTTTCTAATTTAGCCAGGCTATCTTGAAATTTGTCAAATATCTTCTCTGCAATTGCTTCAATGTATTTTCCTTTGTATCCTTCTTCGGGGAACTCGTCTTGAACCCCGCATTTTCTAAAGTAGTAGTAGCGGATAGACCTTGCAAACAGATCCATTTTGCTCCCTGCGTCATTTACATAGTACTCACGCTCTACCGTATAGCCTCGTGCGTCAAGAACGTTTGAAAGCACGTCGCCAATGATTCCGCCCCTCCCGTTTCCAACATGGATTGGTCCCGTGGGATTTGCGCTCACGAATTCGACCTGTACTTTTTTGCCATTTTTCGGCTCTTTAAAATAATCTGCTGAAAAAGAGCGCGGATTCCAAGAGAGCAAATTTTCTTTTTTGCCCTCAAGCTCTTTAAATAGCTCCCTGAGCGCCTGTAAGCTTAACGTGAGGTTTAAATACCCAGGCTTAGCAATGGCAACACTCTCAATATAGGGAGATGCAATTTTGTTTTTGATCTCCTCTGCGATAAGAAGAGGCGGTTTATGCAATATTTTTGCAAGTTTGAACGGAATTATCGTTGCAAAATCCCCAAACCCCTCAGGGGCCGGGACTATGTCCACCGAGAGATTTATTTCTCTGGAACCTCCGCTCTTCGTGGGCAGATTTATTCCCTTGGAACCCACTGAAGAGGAGTATGGGTTACAAAAGAGTAAATCCATATTCTTTCTCAGTGGACTTATTTCAGGGTACAGTTCAATAACCGCATTCTCAATAATTGCTCTAATTTCGTTTATTTTCATTTGGTATACTTCAAGATAGGCTCTAAAGCGGCCTTTGCCTCATTGCATCTTCTCACAGCTGTCGCATGAGGAGCATCTTTCAGAAGCCCCGGGTTCTTTTTAGCTTCTTCGGCAATTTTAATCATTGCCTCGATGAACTCGTCAAGCGTCTCCTTGCTTTCAGACTCCGTGGGTTCAATCATAATCGTTTCTTGAGCGTATGGTTCAAAATGTGGGAAATAGATTGTGGGCGGATGGAAGCCGTAATCCATAAGCCTCTTTGCGATATCAAGGGTTTTTATTCCGTACCCTTTGTAATCCCTCCCCGTGAGCACGCATTCATGCATGCAGAACCTGTCATATGCAGGCCTGTAGTATTTTTTGAGGCGAGCCATCACATAGTTGGCATTGATTATGCTCATCTCGGCAACTTCCCTTGCCTGCTCTCTGCCAATTGACAGAATCCATGCATACGCTTTTACGAGCACTGAAAAATTGCCATAGAATGCTCGCACCCTTCCGATGCTTTTTGTCGGGTATTCAAAAGCGTATTTACTATTCTGTGAATCATGCTCTTTTTCAGCGGATTCATTCTTCTGTGAATCGCGCTTCTCGGGAGTAGGTTCTAATCCTTTATGATCTACACTCTTTTTCAGTAGGTTATTGCTGCATTTACCGACGAGTGGCCCCGGTAAGAATTCTTCAAGATGCTTTTTCACGCCAACTGCGCCTACCCCTGGCCCGCCTGCTCCATGTGGAGTTGAAAATGTCTTGTGCAAGTTCAAGTGTACTATATCAAAGCCTGCATCGCCTGGCCTTACGATACCAAGCAGTGCGTTGAGGTTTGCTCCGTCGTAATAGAGCAGCCCTCCCTTTTCATGGATAATGCGAGCTATCTCAACTACGTTTTCTTCGAATATCCCCGCGGTATTTGGGTTTGTTAACATCATTCCTGCGGTATCTTCATCCATTAATCTTCGTAAATCTTCAATGTCAACTGTGCCGTTTTCATTTGATTTTACTTCAACAATATTGAATCCGGCCATTGCCGATGAAGCAGGGTTCGTGCCGTGAGCAGAATCCGGGATGATCATCTTATGCCTTGGTCTTCCAAGATCCTCAAAGTATTTCCTCATTATCAGGGTACCCGTGAGCTCGCCATGCGCTCCAGCTGCAGGGGAAAGAGTCAACCTGTCCATTCCAGTGATTTCTTTAAGCAGTTGCTCAAGATCATACATTATCTCAAGGCTTCCCTGAACGTTCCGTTCATCTGAAAGCGGGTGTGCGTAAACAAACCTGTCAAGAGAAGCAAGACGCTCGTTTATTTTTGGATTGTACTTCATCGTGCATGAGCCAAGCGGATAGAAGCCTGTGTCAATGCCGTAGTTCATTTTGGCAAGAGCTGTGAAGTGCCTCACCACATCCACCTCGGAAACCTCGGGCAGAGCCTTTTTCTCTTTTGACAAAGCATAGGAAGGAATACATTCTTCTAAACGTATTTCGCCGAAGTTATCTTTGGCAAGAGAGTAGCCAACTCTTCCTTTAACGCTTTTTTCGTATATAAGTTTCATCGCTCCCCCGCCGCTATCTCAACGACTCTGTCAAGGTCTTGCTTAGATAGTACTTCCGTCACGGTAAATAGCAAGTGTCGTTCAAGTGCTGGCATGAATTTATTCACTCTTAACGGTGGAATGAAACCGTTCTGCACGAGCTTATCGCTCAGTGATTCTATGTCCATGGATGTTTTTAGTATAAACTCGTTGAAGAAAGGATACGCGTACCCCTCAAACTTGCCTGTTTTAACCAACTGCTTCATCAGGTAATGGGAGGCTCTCGCGTTGAGGCTCGCAACTTCATAGAGCCCGTTGGCACCAAGAAGAGAGAGATAGGCGTCTATTGCAAACAAATTAAGCGCATGGTTTGAGCAAATGTTTGATGTGGCTTTCTCTCTGCGTATATCCTGTTCACGAGCCCTCATCGTCATAACGAATGCTCGCTTTCCGTCCCTGTCAACGGTTTCACCTGCGATTCGCCCCGGAAGTTGCCTTATGAAAGATTGTTTTGTTGCGATGTAGCCGTTGTAAGGTCCGCCAAAGTTAAGATCCATGCCAAAAGACTGCGACTCTCCTGCAACGATGTCTGCCCCGAGCTTGCCTGGCGATTTGAGTATACCGAGGGACATGCTCTCCACTACGACCTGTATAAGCATTGTCCCTTTGGTATGAGCAATCTGGGAAATCCTCTCAATATCCTCAATGCCTCCGAAGAAATTTGGGCTCTGGATAATAACTGCAGCTGTTTTATCATCGATGGCTTTTTCAAGCTCGGTGAAATCCGTAATCCACTGAAAAGGAGCGTGGATTGCAGAGGAGTAAAGCATGTTTTCAAATGCAACTTCAACAATTTCAAGACCGTGCGGTTCGGTATATGTTCTGATGGTTTCAATGTAATGTGGATGAACAAGCGAAGAAATAACTACTTTGTTTTTGTGGGTGAGCCTCATCGCCATAAGCACCGTTTCTGCGGCAGCGGAAGCTCCGTCGTACATCGATGGAATCACGACATCCATTCCGGTGAGCCTTGCAAGGTGTGTTTGCACTTCAAACATCGTCTGAAGAGTGCCCTGGCTCAGCTCAGGTTGGTAAGGCGTATATGCAGTATAGAACTCAGGATAAGACAGGACTGTTTTTACAACTTCAGGGACATAATGCCTGTATGCGCCTCCACCGATAAGAGGCTTCATCGAAAGAAAATCAATGTTTTTCTTTGAGGTACCGAAGATTTTTTCAAAGAGTTCGCTTTCAGAAAGCGCAGGGGGAATGTTCAACTCCCCCTTCACTCTCACTTTTTCAGGAATGGATTTGATGATGTCTTCAAAAGCTCCCACTCCAATTGCTTCGAGCATTTCTTTCTTTTGCTCTTCGGTATTGGGTATATATCTCATGCTCACTCCTTTGGAACCTGCTGAAAGATTTTCAGGTTTACTTCTTTGTAATTTGCACTTTTTAATCCTTTGTAATTCACGCTCTTTTTCAGTGGATTTATCAGCGGACTCCAAAAGATTAAATCCGAACTCTTTTTCATCAGATAATTACTCTTTTCTATATTCAGAGTAGGCCTTTGCGTCCATCAATTCCTTGAGCTCGTCCGGATTATCAATTTTAATCTTGAAGAGCCATCCTTTGCCGTAAGGATCTTTATTAAGAAGCGTACTGTCTGATACGGCGCCCTTGTTAACCCCGGTTATTTCACCTGAAACCGGTGCATTGATATCTGATGCAGCCTTCACTGACTCAACGGTAAGAGCCGCTTCATCTTTTTTAATCTTCTTCCCAACCAGTGCCTCTTCTACATAGACAACATCGCCGAGTTTGTCTTGTGCGTAATCCGTGATGCCAACCATTCCAGTATCGCCTTCAATTTTAATCCATTCGTCGCCTTTCGTGTAATAAAGGCCTTCGATAATTTTGTATTCCATAAAAGCCTCCTTTCAGACTTCATTTTATCAAAATTTCACTTTTTTTCAAATAAATATACGCGTTATATACATTGGGGACTCTGGATAATATTTTACCCAAATAATTTTCTTATAAGCTCACTTTTTGGGATTTCAAGAATATCACTCAGTTCGTTTATAATTGCATTGAGAGTGCCTACTTTTATAGGATTATGTGCAGGTATTGTTATGTTGTGTGTCTTCCCTTTAATTTTAGCAGTAAGCCTTATGTGGCTTCCAATTTGACGAGAAACTTTATAACCAACTCTTTCAAGAGACTTTGTTAAATCTTTTAATTCTTTGTAATCATCGTCTCTATGATTCTATCCGACGTCCCTGGGTATTTTCATACTGTGAGAATTTCATCTTTCACGAAGTGGATTCTTATGATTTGTGGCAATTCGCCAGGTTCAAAATGGCACTTTACTGCATCTTTTATCGCTTCTTTTATTTCTTCAATTGATTATCCTTCAGTAAAGATTGATTCTCCAAGGGCTTTTGCAACGTAGCCTCCTTCTGGGCCTTCCTCGACAATGAAAAATAACTCTTTCATATCAACCACCTCATGCCATTATACTATTTTTTGGACTATTTAGGAAGTCTTCAAATTCTCTCGTCAACCAATCTTTAATCTTCTCTTTACTCTTTTGTAAGCTACGCTCTTTATAAGCAGGTTATTCCTTTGGAATTGCTGGAAAAAATCGCAGATTATAGAAGATTAAATTGCTGGTTTTGCAATTTACCTGCGCTCTCTTGTAAGCAGGTTCCAAAGAATTAAATGTTTTTGAAGTAAAAAATTTCCACTATCGTATTTACCTTTGTTTTGGCAGTACCCATTTTGATACATTGCCTCCGAAGCTTACAATACCTCCGCTTTGGGAATCAACGAGATAGAAATCCTGATGAGTAAAAAATTATTCCTTACAGGTACTCATATTGTTATGAAAAATCTAAAACCATGAACATCTTTGCTGTGAAACAACCGAGGCAATAATAGATAAAAATGGTAGATATGAAGATGAAAGGGAATTATTCTAACAAACCTCAAACAAGCAGGCTTTAATATGAAGAAGAGTTTAGTTCCCCCCAGAGTATTTATTAAGAAGCACTTTTTTAAATTTTATTTATTAACTTCCTGTTTCTGCATATATTTTTGCCTCTTTAAGAGTATTAAGATTAAGCAAATAAATAGCAATATGATAGTTAATGTCAGTAGAGCGTTTTATGATTAAATGTT
>JAIMJY010000035.1:6629-13194 GCA_020692945.1 Caldisericum sp.
GCAATTTCGCCTCCTTTTGGATAATCTATCCTTTTAAGAGTACCATTTTCTAAATTCAAAATACCAAGATCAGATTTTCCATCTATATAAGTCTCGGTGAATACTAAACTTTGATTGTCAGGGCTTATTGAAAAAGTTGATTCTGGACAATTTGTTAAAGGCTTAAGCTCTTTTTTATCCATATCAAATTTGTAAACATTAGAGGAATCTGTTCCAGCCAAAATATAGAGACTGTTTAACGCCTTATCAACATTGTGTATGTAATACGCAAATACATCGTTTGTATTGAAAATTTCTATAAATTTCATTTGTTCCATTGAGAAAATGGATAAATAATTAGGTATAGAGGTTACAAATAAGAATTTTCCATCATGCGAGAATGAGAGACAGGTTACAAACAAACTCCCGTCTTTTGAAAACGAAGAGTCAGGCATTTGGTTAACTAAATCCTTGTCAAGCCTCACGGTTTTACCAGTTTCTACATTACAAAGGTAAACTCCTTTAAAAACATCAACCACATTGCCTGATATTCCTTTTCCATCTGCACTTGTTGCAATGTCACTTTCTTCTATAGGCATAGGGTAAGCATAGAAATTCTTTGATAAATCATGTAGAGGATGGGTAAAAGCATTTTTAAACTTGCCTAAGTTATTTTTTATATAGTTTACATTTGTCTGGTCTGTAGTAACAACCCCTCCTCCTTGAATAAGTGTGCTATAAATCGGGTTGCTATTTAAAACACTATTATCTACAGTAAACAACTCTTTAAGATTTTTTCCATCAATGCCAATAGTACAGACTTTAAATATATTTTTTGATACAGGCCTTATAAAAAGAATTTCTGCAGTATTCCTCTCTTGGTCAGAAATATCACTAATAACATCCGAAATATTGCTTTCTTGAACAGAAAGATTATTAGTATTTTGCGAAGTATTACTTCCTTGATTTATTCTACCAGGATGGTTTACCTTGTACAAGAAAAAGCCAATACAAATGCTTGCTATAATTATCAATGCAATAATTAAATATTTCTTCATTTATTTCATCTCCTAACACATAAGTATACAGTAAGATCTGAAATTATACAATTTTTCCTTTTAATAGCATGTCCATCTGCATAAGTCCCAGCGTTGTATCCATTGTAATAATAGGAAATTGTAGAGAGCGTACTAGCTTGAGTAACATTTTTGTCTTGTACGGGTTTATTGTTGTCTTGTGTTGGTTTATTCTCAACTTTAACAAAATCTGGTGAAGTTGTTAAATCAGGTCCTTCGTCGTAAGCATCCTTTAAAACCACTAATTTCCCATTCTCTTTTGTTAGAGTAATTTCATGCTTAACCCCTATTCCGGTATCAACAATCTCTGGGTAATCAGTGTAGCTTTTTATAATATATTTTATTTTGTCTTCAATTACTCCTTTTAATTCAGGCTTTCTTTTTTCTAAATCTCTTAATTCCTTTACTCCTTTTAATTCCTCAAAGTTATCTGGTAGCTGAACCTTTTTTGAATGCCATTTAACGGTTATCCACTCATATACTTCTTCTTTTACATTACCGCTATCATCATTAGTTATGGTCTCAACGTATGGACAAGAGTTTATATCCAATAGGGTTCCTCCCCAACTCCCTGGCCAATTTTTGTAGAAATTCACTCTCTTGATCTCGAAATCCTTTAAATTGGAGTTCTTCGAAGAAAAATAGCTATCCAGTTTATTACCATTCAACACAGCATTAGCTCTTTGTGCAAAGTAGTTCATAGTAAAAGTTTTCGCTTCATCAACAGAAATATCCTCTTGAGCCCTTCCTTGAAATAAATTAAATTGCATAAAACTAACTATACAAATAACAGCCACTACTACTAACAAAAACAACTTTGAATGTTTACTCATTTTTACCTCCTTGTTTTTAGTTTTTCTTTTCGCAAATTCAGCACTTACCATTTTTTCTACTTTCCACCTTCCTATCCCGGATCCTTGCCCTCTTTCATAAAACAATCACCTTCCTTCCGAGGGATAAATTTGTTTTTCCTCTAATCGTACAGTAATCATTTTTTTTGCAATAGGTCGCACGCTTCACAACATTTGAGATACTGTATTTAGCTCCTGGCAAGATGCATTGAATTTTTTCGAAAAAAAACAAAGTCACTGCTTCTTCTTGCAAATGAGAATGAATTCTGTATAATATCAACGGTAAACCTGCTAAAGAAGATCGCAGGTTACAGGAGATTAAATCTGCTGAAAAATAGCGCAAATTACGAAGGAATAAAGAAAATATATAATCGCACAAAATATACTTAAAGAAGGAGTTGGTTTACTATGAATGAAATAAAAGAACTTGAGCGTGAATATATGAAACAGAAAGTTACCAAGTTTAATGTTGGCGACACTGTCAAGGTTCATGTGAGAATTAAAGAAGGAGACAAAGAAAGAGTTCAGGTTTATGAAGGCACCGTTATCGCTAAGAAAGGCGGTGGCCTCATGGAGAGTTTTACAGTGAGGAAAATTTCTTACGGTGTTGGCGTTGAGAGAGTTTTCCATCTCCATTCCCCGCTCATAAAAAAAATTGAAGTGAAGAGGAGCGGAGATGTCAGAAGGGCAAAGCTTTACTATCTCAGGGCAAGACTTGGCAAGTCCCAGGTTGTTAAGGAACGCGCAGCCGAGAAAAAAGAAGCAACAACAGTGGTAGTAGAAGAGCCAAAAGCCTCGGAATGAATCGGTCAATGGAAGAATTAAAAAGCTGGATAGCTATAATTGTACTTGCGTTTGTTCTGTCGTTCCTTATTCGCTTGTATGTAGCTCAACCGTTTAGAGTAGATATGACATCGATGGTCAGTACTCTTTATCCTAAGGACCTTGTTCTTGTTGATAAATTATCATACAGGTTCATGACCCCAAAGAGGGGAGACGTTATTGTTTTTAAACCGCCTCTTGAAACTGTCGACAAATACATAAAAAGGGTAATTGGCGTGCCCGGAGAGACCATTTCAGTTTTAAATAACATTGTTTATATCGATGGCAAACCACTCAACGAGCCTTACATCAATTCACCGATGATTGGAGATTTGGCTCCCACCGAGATACCTGAAGGGTACATCTTTGCGATGGGAGACAATAGAAGCGTTAGCCTTGACTCAAGAAGTTTTGGCCCCGTGTCCATCGCAAGCGTTGTTGGCAAAGCAATTGTTGTGTACTGGCCGTTTAACCACATCGAGAATCTCTGCGCCTATAGTGGTGAGCAACCTTAAATTTACGATAGGTATTGACGAAGCAGGCCGTGGACCTCTTGCCGGGCCTGTCGTTTCAGCAGCAGTCATAATCAAAAAGCGCATTAAAGGTGTTAAAGACTCGAAAGCCCTCACTCCCAAGGCGAGGGATGTTTTATTTCAGCAAATCATTGACAATTCAATTGCGTTTGGAATTGGGTTAAGCACGCCAGAAGAAATCGACAAAATAAACATTCTAAAAGCAACACTATTGTCTATGCAGCGGGCTCTTGCATCGCTTCAGATGAACTACAGGATGAAATTTGGCAAAGAAATTGTGAATGCTCTGGTTTTGGTGGATGGCAACAAGACAGTGCCCGATATAACTTTTCCTGAAAAAGCAATCGTGAAGGGAGATGCAAAAATTTATGAAATAAGTGCCTCTTCGATTATAGCAAAAGTTACAAGGGACAGGGTGATGACCGCACTCAGCAAGAAATATCCTGACTACGGTTTTGAAAAGCACAAAGGTTATGCTACCGAATCTCATAGAAAAGCTATCCTTCAATTTGGCCCGAGCAAAATCCACAGAAGAACTTTCTTAAGGAAATTGAACGAGCGTGAACAAAGACTCTTTAGGTAAGCTTGGAGAAGAACTTGCCCGAAATTATCTTGTAAGGCAGGGAATAAAAATCATAGGCACAAACGTGAGAACACCGTTTGGGGAAATAGATATCATCGGAGAGAAGGGCAAAAAGACCTATTTTATTGAAGTGAAAACCCGAGCTAGCATGTCTTGTGGACATCCTGCGGAGGCAATCACAAGCAAAAAGAAAGAACACATGGTGAATTCAGCTCTTTATTATATGAAAGGCAAAGAAGAGCCATTCGAGATAGGAGTAGTAACAATTATTAAAAAAGAAGGGAATTATGAATTTGAATATTTTAGTGATATATTTTAACTGGCTGGGGCGGAAGGATTCGAACCTTCGAATGACGGATCCAAAGTCCGTTGCCTTACCACTTGGCGACGCCCCAACGCCTATACATTCTACAGATTTGAAAGGAGTTGTCAAGAGCAAATGAGCGAAGAATTGAAAATTATTCCTCTTGGAGGAATAGGCGAAATAGGAAAGAACTCTACTTTACTTGAATTAGATAACGAAATTGTTTTAATTGATTGCGGGTTTAAATTTCCGCCAGCAGATATGCCAGGGGTTGATTTTATTATCCCGGATTTCTCTTATGTTATTAAAAGGAAAGCTA
Source organism: Caldisericum sp. (assembly GCA_020692945.1). Taxonomy (GTDB): domain Bacteria; phylum Caldisericota; class Caldisericia; order Caldisericales; family Caldisericaceae; genus JAIMJY01. Next base: position 11,097 of record JAIMJY010000035.1, read on the forward strand.
ATCTTAAAGCCGTCATACTAACCCACGGGCACCTTGACCACATCGGTGCTTTAGGTTACCTCATCGAAGAGGCAAAGCCTTCGTTCGTGATAGGGTCAGACCTCACGCTTGGGTTTGTAAAAGATTCAGTAAAAAGCAAAACAAAATCCACGATTGAGTTCCGACAGGTAAAGAACGGCGAAAGTTTTAAGATTGGGAAATTCACTTTCGAATTTATAAGAGTGACACACAGCATCCCGGGAAGCTTTGGAGTTGCGGTAAAGACGTCTCAAGGTACAGTTTTTTTCACGGGAGATTTCAAATTTGATGCGACACCTGTTGACGGTAAGCTAATGGACATTGCCCTGCTTGAAAAGTTGCGTTTGAAGGGAGTCACCGCATTGCTTTCGGACAGCACCAATGCTGATGAAGCAGGGTTAACGGGCTCCGAATCGCTCGTAGGGCAAGGCCTTATGAAGATTTTTGAGAAGGCTCCGGGCAGAGTGATTGTTTCTACATTTTCTACCAATATTCACAGAGTACAGCAGTTGATCAATGTTTCTGAAAGAGCTGGAAGGAAAGTTGTTTTTGACGGAAGAAGCCTTGTTGAGTCAGTTAAAATAGCAAGTAAGCTTGGGTATCTCAGGGTTCCAAACGGAATTGAAGCGAGCTTTGCAAATATATCTTCATACGCAAAAAAGGAAATCACCCTTATAACAACAGGCACCCAGGGGGAACCGATGTCCGGAATGGTAAGAATATCCAACGGGATGCACAATGGTATCAGGATTATAAAGGGAGATTCTGTGTTGATTTCGGGTGACCCAATTCCCGGTAATGAAAGGGTAGTGTCGGATACTGTAAACAAGCTTTTTAAGCTCGGTGCGTTTGTTTACTATCGCAAAGAGGATGGAATCCATGTATCTGGACACTGTTCGCAGGAAGACATTCGGTTTATGATAGACCTTTTGAGGCCAAAGTATTTCATACCAGTTCACGGAGAATTCAAACATCTTGTTTTTTCGAAGAGGGTAGCAGAAGAGGAAGGAATCCAACAAAGCAATATTTTCATCCTCGAAAACGGAATGGGAGTTGGAATCACAAATGGAAAGATGAGAAAGCTTCCACGCATTCAATCAGGCGAAGTTATCATTGAGGGCAATATTAAGATACCAATGAGAGAGGACCAAGAACTTACTTACATAACTGAGCGGAGAGAAATGGCTCACAAGGGTGTACTTATTGCAGTTGTTGTGCTCAACAACAGAGGAGAAATTACTCGTCCGGTCCACCTTGAAACAAGGGGACTTGTTCTTCTAAAAGGCACTGAGGGAGAAATTATTAAAAAAACTAAGGACAAAATAGTTGAAACAATTAAGAAATTGATTAAAATAAAGACGCAGGAAGAATTGGAATTTGCAGTAGAGGAAAACATCAAGAAAATCTTCAAGGAGAATGCAAAAAAATCTCCTACCGTATTTACGCTCATACTGAAAGAGCACAAATAGAGAATTGCTGGAGTGGCGGAATTGGCAGACGCGCTGGATTCAGGTTCCAGTGGGGTAATCCCAATGGGGGTTCAACTCCCCCCTCCAGCACCATACACAGCTTTTGCTTGTCGTTTCGCAATCTGTTTCTTGCGTAAACCTGCTGAAAAATATCGCAGGTTACAGGAGATTAAACCTGCTGAAAAAGAGTGCGAGTCACAGAGAATAAACTCTATAAAAAAGAGTGCAGATTGCAAAGGAGTAAATCGCCGTCTTTGCAAATGAAATATTATCCAGAATATCAAACGTATGTGGCGCGTACAAAAACTTGGAAAAAAGGCAAAAAGGGTTAAACTTGAAAAAGGTAATTGAATATTTGTTGGTTAATGGTAAAGAGAAAATATCTCATCTTAATTAAAAGGAGGTAGAATTATGGAACATAGAATTCACGAAGGTGGTGCCTCAGGCGCAGTTTATGGCTTGGGTTTTATTGGCGCAGCAGTTTTTTTATTTCACACGCCGCTACATTTTGGATGGGCGTGCTGGGGTTTTTGTAACCTGCACTTTTTTTCAGCAGGTTTATCTTCTGGAATCCACGATCTTTTTCAGTGGATTCTAAAAAAAGGAAATAT
>JAIMJY010000036.1:0-6122 GCA_020692945.1 Caldisericum sp.
CTTCTCTTTAGCAGATTGTAATTTTATTTTAAAAAAGTTTGTGGTAAAATATTAAAGGTAGAATTGTTTTTAAGAAAAGATTTTTAGGAGGCATAAATGCTTGACAAAGAGTTTTTGATGATTCCAGGTCCGACACAGCTTCCACCAAGAGTGATTGCTGCGATGACTCAGCCAATGATTAACCACAGAAGTCCTCGTTTCAAGAAAATTTTATAGAGGCAACTTCAACAATCAGAGGTATGGTTAATTGCATCGGCGATGTTTACTTGATTCCTTCATCTGGAACTGGCGCGATGGAACTTGCAGTAGAAAACTTTACACGAATGGACGATAAAGTCCTTGTTGTTGACACTGGGTTTTTCGGAGAGTGCTTCTACAAAATTAACATTGCTCATGGGAGAAACGCAATAAGACTTGAATTGCCTTGGGGGAGAGCAGCAAAGCCTGAAGAAGTTATCAATGCCTTAAAAACAAATATAGATATTAAGGCAGTTTTTCTCACTCATAACGAAACATCCTCAACAATCGTCAACGACATTAAAGTGCTTGCTTCTAAAATTCGTGGAGTTTCGGATGCACTAATTATTGTTGATACAGTAAGCTCAATTGGTATTACTGAAATTGATATGGAAAATTGGGGGCTTGATGTCATTGTGGCAGCATCTCAAAAAGGGTTGATGAGTCCACCAGGGATTGGAATTACTTCAATTCAAGGCTCACTAAAAGGTAAGGCGTTTAGGATTGGGCACATGGGGTTCATTACATCCAACGATTTGCTCGTGGCAATTGCGGCGATTGAATGTACGTTAAAAGATTTGGGTTTTGCAAATGGCGGTGCAGTAAATAAATTTATTGAATTACGTCGTAAATACGAAGTTTAAACAAAATCCGCTGAAAAGAAGTGCGGATTTAATCACCCGTAATCCACTGATAAAAAGTGGGAATTACAAAGGAGTAAATCCACATTCTTTCTCAGTGATTGCAAAGGAGTAATTTGCAAAGACAGCGAATACAGAGGATAAATCATCAAAGACGATGATTACAAAGGAGTAAAGAGGAGACGAAATGAAAAACACAAACGAAGTTTTACAAAGCAAGCTTGATGGAGAAAATTATGCAAAGCTTGCGAAGATTAACAATCAGTTCTTGAACGATTTTGTTGCAAGGTATGTCGAGCTGTGCAATCCTAAAAAGGTTTTTGTTTCGAACGGTACCCCGGAGGACATTAACTACATTAGGAATAAGGCTTTAGAGAATCATGAAGAAGTAATACTGAAGATCAGAGGGCATACATTACACTTCGATGCCTATGGAGACCAGGGCAGAGACAAGGCGCACACGAAAGTTCTTTTAGAGAAGGGAGAGGGGCTTGACAAGTTTATTGTAACAGGTGAAAGAGAGGAAAACCTCAAGGAAGTTCATGAAATACTTACAAACATTATGGAAGGAAGAGAAATGTTTGTTTGCTTCTTTTCACTTGGGCCTGCAAATTCTATATTCTCAGTTCCTTCTGTGCAAATCACGGACTCTGCATATGTTGCGCATACAGATGATATCTTGTACAGACAGGGCTATGAAGAGTTCAAAAGACTTAGTGATAACCCACTCTTCTTCAAGTTTGTTCACTCTCAAGGCGAGCTCAATGAAAGGCATGTTTCGAAGAACCTTGATAAACGGCGAATATACATTGACCTGAAAAGCGAAACTGCTTACTCCGCAAACACGCAGTACGGTGGAAATACAATTGGCCTCAAGAAACTTGCAATGAGACTTGCAATCCACAGGGCTTCTAAAGAAGGATGGCTCAATGAACACATGCTTGTAATGGGTGCCCATGGACCAAATGGAAGGGTAACGTACTTTACCGGTGCATTTCCCTCGATGTGTGGTAAAACTTCCACGTCAATGCTTGAAGGTGAAACAATTGTTGGTGACGACATTGCCTACCTTAGGGAGAAAAACGGTAAGGCTTATGCTGTAAATGTTGAAAAGGGCATGTTTGGAATTATACAGGGTGTAAACTCAAAGGATGACCCAATTCAATGGAAAGTGTTGCACACAGAAGGAGAGGTAATATTTTCTAATGTGCTTGTGCTTCCTGATGGCTCAGCGTATTGGATAGGACATGATGGAATAGTTCCCCCCGAGGGCATAAATCATTCAGGTGAGTGGGTTAATGGTAAAACTGATGAGAAAGGCAAAGAGATACCTCCATCTCATCCAAATGCACGGTTTACGCTTCACCTTGAATCTCTCGAAAATGTTGACCCTAAACTCCACGATCCAGAAGGCGTTTTAGTTGGCGGTGTTATTTATGGGGGTAGAGATTCTGATACCTGGGTACCTGTTTGCGAATCGTTCAATTGGGAACATGGTATTGGTCTGAAAGGTGCATCCATTGAGTCAGAGACTACCGCTGCAACTCTTGGAAAAGAAGGTGTCCGTGAGTTTAATCCAATGTCTAACCTTGATTTTCTTTCAATACCAATAGGTAAATACATTGAAATTAACATTGAGTTTGGCAGGAAAATTGCAAATCCTCCTCTTGTTTTTGGGGTAAACTACTTCCTAAAAGGTAAGGACGGCAAATTTCTCAACGAAAAGAACGACAAAAAGGTGTGGATAAAATGGATGGAACTTAGGACCCATAGTGAAGTGAAAGCCACAAAAACCCCTGTGGGTTTTATACCTAAGTATGATGACCTGAAGAGATTATTCAAGGAAGTTCTCAACAAAGACTACTCATACGAGGACTACGTAAAGCAATTTACGATTAGAGTGCCTGAAAATCTTTCAAAAATAGAGCGCCTAAGAAAGATTTATAGCGAAATCAAGAACACCCCTCAACGGATGTTTGAGCTTTACGATGAAGAAGAAAAGAGACTCCTTGAGGCTAAGGCGCTATTCGGAGATTACATAACGCCAGATAAATTCAAAGAAGTTTGATAATCTGCTCACGAAGATCGCAGGTTTACTTCTTTGGAACCTGCTGAGCAGAGTACAGGTTACAGAAGAATAAATTCGCACTTTTTAATCCTTTGTAATTCACGCTCTTTTTCAGTGGATTTATCAGCAGGTTCCAGAAGATTAAATTAATAAGGGGCTTAGCGCCCTCCTCAAATAAATAGAGATCGCCACGGCCTCACAAAAAATGTTCGGCCTCGCGATGACGGAGAGGAAAGCGTATGACAAAATAAGTCGTCATCGAGTAATGACAATAACTCCCTTTTGGGTTTCATTGTCGAGGTTTTTGTCCGACTTCTCTGAAAGTTTTCTGAGGAAGACTTCTTTTTCCTTGAAACTCATGAGTTGAGGTTGGGACATTGGGAGTTTTACAGGAATAAGAGTATATTTTTGAGCATCTTTTGAAATTTCAAGGGCAACCATTAAGCTTTCCTGAGTTTCTCTCGAAAAATACTGGTCGAAGATGAAGTTTCCAAGAGAGTAAAATATCAATGCATCTTTACTTCGTGTGCTTGAATGATAAAGCTCAATTTCCTGAACAACATGCGGGTGAGTGCCAATGATGAGGTCCGCACCGTTATCAATGAAATGATGGGCAAGGATTTGCTCCCATTCGTAGCTGTGCGGACTGTATTCCTCGCCCCAGTGAAGCATTAACACAATAAATTCTGTAGGGCTCCGTTCTCTTATCTTTCTTACGATTGTTAACAATTCGCTTTCGTTAAATTTTGAGGTTAGGTTAAAGGCAACAAATACAATGTTATCTTGCTTTAATACTGTATTTTCACTGATATTCAGCGGGTCTCCCACCGTTAAAAGACCGACACTTTTTGATATATTGTGAGTTTCAGCAAGACAGCTATGACCTAAATCGTAAGTATGGTTATTTGCAAGCGAGAGGATGTTGAAGTGCATATTTTTAAGAGTAGTTGCTGTCTCTTCTCTCGCGGAAAATTTGAGAGACTTTTCATCAAACTCAGTTGAGTTTGATGAAATTGGACCTTCGAGATTGCCTACCACAAAATCAGTGCCTTTCAGTGCGTTCTTAATTTTTTCGAAGGGATAAGCCAGATTATACTCGTCCATCAGTTTTTCCACGCCCCTATCAAGCATAATGTCACCTGTAAATAGGAGTGTTTTCGATTCTTCAACAGGAGGTGAGTGAATTATGTTTCCTTTCTCAAATGTAATGCTTACATAAGAGGTTGTTTCCTCGACAGGGATTTCTTTCGTATAGTCCTGTGCATTTTTGTGTGCTACAAGATGATAATTTTCTGCACCCCGCAAAAATGCAAAATACCTTGCAGCATATAGTGATTGAGGTGAGTCAACATCAAGGTTTTTGAAATCCTCTTCGTCAAAGTTTATTAAAGTTCTCATACTTTTTATGTCGTGGAAGTCCGCAACCGTCTCTGGCAAGTAGTGTGAAAAGTCGACGCTTGCAATGACAAGAGTATCTCTCCCTGTGAGCCTATTCAAAGCCTCTGTAAAGCTTTTTATCCTCTCAATGCTCATATTCAACGAAACAAGGAATGGTGCAATTTTAGCCTGAGGAAAACTCTCTCTTATGAATGGAACGATGTTTGTAATGCCGTGGTCTGTGCCTACGCCTGAGTCTTCCCTCGTAATGCTAAAATCATTATCAAGTGCGTCAGTTAAGTTTGTGTCAACATCAATATCCATAAAATCTTTGCCTTTTGCGCTTATGAAATCAACACCAAAGATATCACACTGGTGAAAGTGGTCTGGAGAGAGCAGTATCACTGTTTTTGGTGAAGACTTTTTGCTTGCGTACTTAAAGAAACTTTCAATCACATCCCTTGCAAGCAGGTGATGAGGAACAACACCTGAAACAACCTCGGGAGACTGCTGAGTGACGTAACCTCCCGAGACTAAGCTTACAGCAGTTATTAAAGCTATCAGCAATAACTTTTTAATGTGCAAAGCTACTCACCCACTCCGGAGTTTTTGGATGAGCTCCTTCAAGCATTTTTCTCCATTCTTGATCCGTTAGCCTTGAGTTCATTGGCTCCTTAAATTCATAGTAGGAGAACACTGGTCCAGCTGCAAGATGGATTTTCCCGTCCGGAGTTTTACAGGCAACTACCATTGTCTTGATATAACCCGTAGCTTCCTCGAGCACAAGCTTGGTGTTCCCATCGGTATGTACATCGGCTACAAGCGAAGATTTAAGAAAGTCAAGATCTACATCTCCCATAAACAAATCTCTCATTGAGTGCTCAAAAGAATCACCAATACCTTTTATCGTGTAATAATCGCTATCGTCAAACGGTGTGTTTTCAAGCTCTTTCTTTGAAATTTCAAGAAGCCTCTGAGGAACCCAGGAAAGACTGTCAAATTCCCAGTAAGCACCTAAATTTTGAAAATCTTCTTGAGGGAGTAATTTTTTTAAACCATCTCCTGTGAGTTTTGTAAGGGTAAACAATCTTGAGTAGAACTCCGGTACTGGCTCTACGTACCCTGGAAAAGGCTTCTCGCCTTCAGGTTCTCCTTCGCCTTTCTCTGACATACCATAGCTCTGCTTCACATAGAGGATTGTGTCATGCCTGAGCTCTGTCCAGGAGGAAAGTGCAGTGTTAAGTTCTTTATCTTGCCATGCCTTTGACTGCATAAATGTGGGATATCCTTTGCCAAAGGATGTGAATAAACTCTTCAATGTGTATAACCAGTTCATATAAACATTTTTATACCACTCACTTTGTGGAAGTGAATCAATTTCTTTTTTTATTTCCGTGAATTTCTTATCGTAATCCGAATAGTTTGTGTCGCCTGAATCTTTGAGGATGCTGTAAGCCCTGTCTGAACCAAGAACTGCCATTATGTCAAGCCCCCTTGGGAAACCTCTTACTTCTCTTCCGTCACTGCAACCATCTCTAAACAATGTTTTAACCCAGGTAAAAGGGCGATTTTCTTTGTCGGCAGGATATTGGTCGTTCCAGGTATATGTTAATGGAAGTTCATTTGTAGGAAGAGGAGTTTTTTCTCCCGTGTACTCGCCCGAATACGGGGAAACAATTTCTGAGAAAATCCAGGAGTCGATTGTAAATTTCTGTCCAAGTAGTCTGAAGCCCTTTGTTTCGTTCAAAAGTTCGTGCGCCTCTCCTTTGAGTTTCTGAATATCATCATTTGTTAATGGG
>JAIMJY010000036.1:6739-13105 GCA_020692945.1 Caldisericum sp.
TTTTCCTTGAAGAGCAACATAGTAAGCTGTGTAATCATCCTTTGTCGAGACAGGCACCCCGTTTGAATATGATAATGGAAATTCTTGCGAAGCTATTTCCTGAGGCGTATCGAATACTGCAAAACCATTTTGTGAGAGCAGTGCTTTATCTTTATCGCTTAGCGAAATTTTACCTGAAACTGTTTCAAGATTTGCAACACTCTTAAGGTCAAGAGGAAGTGGATATTGTAACGCCTGAGGTTTTATATCAATTTTTTCTTGCGTCACTTCTGCGGCACTTACAAAATCTTTCTTTAGAGAGAATGTAGGTTCAGTCTGTATTACAGGTGTTTCATTTGTTGGCGTTGAAGGATTATTGTTTGATGGGGGTTCATTTGGCGATGTAGTAACTTGGCGCACTTTCTTAAAAATAAAAATACCCGCCATACTTCCTACAACAATTGCTGCAACCAAAATGATTGCAACGATCTTTGAAAATCCTTTCATAATAAATCATCTCCTGTTACTGTAATTATATGACCATTTGGTTAATTCGCCAAAAAGGAGTGCGAATACAAAGGAGTAAATAGATAATAGAAAAGACGTCAAATTTAAAGGAGCAATAAAAAAGTCTAATACTTAAATTTTGCGCTTGACTTTTCTAATACATTTGCTATAATTTGCAAATGTATTAGAAAAAATTGCATACTAGAAGGAAAAATGGAAGAAAGGAAAGCACTTTCAACATTTGACAAGTACTTGTCAATTTGGGTTGCACTTTGTATGATTATTGGCGTGATTCTTGGAGTAAAGTTTCCCCAAGCAGTAAATGCACTTGGCAAATTATCAATAGCTCAAGTTTCAATACCAATTGCAGTAGTTCTATGGATTATGATCTTCCCTATGATGGTTCAAATAGACTTTACTCAGCTTAAGGGCGTTCGGAAAGAGCCTATACCACTTTATATTACCCTTTTTGTCAACTGGATTATAAAGCCTTTCTCGATGTACCTTTTGTCTGTATTGTTTTTTAAGTTTTTATTTAGACCTTTAATCACGAGAGAGAACGCTCAGGGCTTTATAGCGGGTGCTGTTCTTTTGGGGGCGGCTCCGTGTACAGCGATGGTTTTTGTTTGGAGCTATCTTTCAGGGGGAGACCCTCTTTATACACTTATTCAAGTTGCCGTAAATGACCTTGTAGTTATAGTTGCGTATGCGCCAATTGTAAAATTTCTGTTAGGTTTAAACAAAATGGTCGTCCCATATTCAACTATTTTTTACTCAGTCCTCATCTATGTTGCCATTCCTGTAACGCTTGGTTACCTCGCAAGGAGATATTTCGTTAAGACAAAAGGTGTAGATTGGCTAAATAATGTGTTTGTGAAAAATATGAAAAACATCACTATAATCGGCTTACTCGCAACTCTCATAGTTATTTTTATGTTTCAGGGTAAAATTATTGTTTCTAATCCTTTTTCTATTATTCTTATTATGGTTCCTCTTATTTTGCAAACTTACTTCATATTTTTCGTTGGACTATTCCTCACTAAGTTATTTAAAATTAGATACGAGCTTGCTGCTCCTGCTACTATGATTGGTGCGTCAAACTTTTTCGAACTTTCTGTTGCTACAGCAGTAATTTTATTTGGATTGTCTTCTCCTGCAACTCTTGCAACGGTGGTTGGGGTTTTGGTAGAAGTGCCTGTGATGCTTAGCCTTGTTGCAATATTTAGAGCCAACAGAAAAGCGTTCGACTTTGGTGGTAAGCCAGAGGTTGTAAATGTGCCTCCCGGAGTGGAAGAGAGGCTCGATAAATGAAGAAGAGAATTTTGTTTATTTGCACTCATAATTCGGCAAGATCACAAATTGCTGAGGCGTTTCTGAAGACGCTTTTCCCTGAAAGGTTCGAGGCATATAGTGCAGGCACTCAGCCTGGAAAATTGAATCCTTTCGTTGTGAAAGCAATGGGGGAAGTTGGTATGGATATCTCCGGTAACCACACCAAATCAGTTGATGAATTCAAAGGGGATAAATTTGACTTTGTCGTGACTGTTTGTGACCAAGCAAAAGAAGCTTGTCCGTATTTTCCTGGGGCAAAAGATTACCTCCACAGAAATTTTGAAGATCCATCAATGTTTACTGGTTCTGAAGAAGAAATAATTGAGAAGGTTCGGCAGGTGCGAGACAACATCAAAGAGTGGGTTGTAGAGATGTTTGGAGGATACAAATGAAAGAAGCTAAAGAAGTTTTTAATACCCTTTCTAGCGAATTATCTATTAGAATCTTAAAACTTGTTGTTGGAAGAGGTGAGCCTGTTTGTGTTTGTGAATTTTCTACTGCTCTTGAAAGGCCATCTTACGAAATTTCTAAATCTCTAAAGCAGCTTAGAAGAATAGGCTTTTTATGTTCTGAGAAACGCGGAAAGTACAATTATTATTCTGTGCCAAATATCAATGATGCAATAAAAGCAGAGATATTTGATGTTGTCGTAAAAATGAAAGATGAAATCTTCAAAGAAGATCTCAATCGATTTGTCAAAGAAGCGTGCTCAGTCAAAAAACGATAGCATTATATTGAATAAAGGGGGCAGTTGAGCCCCTCTATTTTTTCTACCTTCTTTCTTCTAACGCTTTTAATACTTTCATGGGAGTGTAAGGAGTACTATGAAGCCTTATCCCGACTGCGTCATAGATGGCATTTCCAATTGAAGGTATGGGTCCGTTGATGCCAATTTCTGCAACTGACTTAGCACCGTAAGGTCCTGTTGGCTCATACGTTTCTACAAAAATCGGAACGATTTCAGGAATATCTCTTGATGAAGGGATTCTATACTCCATAAAGTTAGGATTAAGCATCTTTCCATTATCTCCAAATTTGTAGTCCTCTGTGAGAGCATATCCTATTCCATTTACTACCGCACCAATTACTTGTCCCTTTGCAAGTTCAGGGTTGATTGCTACTCCGCAGTCGACTACCGCAACATATTTAATTGGTGTTACTATTCCCGTATCTTCATCGACTTCTACTTCAACGAAGTTTGCTGCAAAAGGGGGAGGGGAATATGGAGACACAAAAGAGTTTATTGCCATAATCTGGTGGTGATTTTTAACGTAAAGCGTCTGGTAAGCGATTTCTGAGATTGTGACCGACTTACTGCTTCTTGGGCTTGTCACCTTGCCGTCTTTAAGGATGAATTCATTGGAGTTAAATTCGCCAAACATTTCCTTTGCAACTTCAATTATCTGGTCTCTCACTTTAAGCGAAGCGTTAAGAACTGCTCCACCTGAAATAAAAGTGCCGCTTGAAGCATAGGCACCCACATCAAATGGTGTCATATCAGTATCGGATGCGTAAATAATTACTTGCTCTGGCTTAATGCCAAGCGTTTCACCAACAATCTGTGCCGCAACTGTATCAAGTCCGGTGCCGATGTCGGTGCCTCCGTAAAGCAAGTTGACTGAGCCATCCTCGTTAAGTTTTATGGATGCTGCTCCCATATCAACGAGTGGAATTCCAGACCCTTGCATATGGAGAGACATCCCCACTCCTCTAACTTTAGATCCCGTGCGCTTCTTTTGTCTCCATTTTTCGTGCCAGCTAATTTCTTTTGTCCCAAGTTCAATGAGTTTGTCAATAACTTCACTCTGGACGTGTTGCGTGACGCCCTCTCGCCCTTCCCCGAGTGCCTGGAAAATTGGAGAAGTTTCTCCTTTGCGTATGTGATTTTTCTTTCTCAATTCAACCGGGTCCATATTGAGCTTCTCTGCTAAAATATCTATTGCTTGCTCAAGCGATGCGTACCCTTGAGTTGCTCCATATCCTCTATAAGCTCCTGCAACTGGAAGGTTCGTGTAAACAACGTCTGCTATGAATTCAACATTAGGCGCTTTGTTGTAAAGGGGAAGTGTTTTTGAACCTGCATTTGAAACGACTGTGAGTCCATGAGTGCCGTAGGCCCCAGTATTACTAAGCGCATACATCTTTATCGCGTTGAACATGCCGTCTTTCTTAGCACCAATTTTTACTGTAATTTTCATAGGGTGCCTCGTCCTTGCAGAGATAAATTCCTCTTCTCGGCTATAGAGTATCCTTGCAGGCCTTCCGGTTTTGAGGGTAACGTATGCACAAATCTCTTCTAAAATAATCTCTTGCTTTACTCCAAAACCCCCTCCTATCCTTGGCTTGATGACTCTTATTTGTTGTACAGGAATATCAAGTGATTGGGCAACAATCCTTCTTACATGGAATGGCACTTGAGTTGAAGTTCTTATAATAATTCTGCCGTAATCGTCAAGATAGGAAAGAGCCACGTGCGGCTCAATGGGGCAGTGCTGGGCGTACTGCGTTTCAAATGTGTTTTCTACAATAATGTCAGACTGTTCAAAGCCCTTTTCGAGATTCCCTGCACGCACTTCAACGTGTGCTACAAGGTTTCTTTTTGAATCATAAACACCACTGATGCCTTTCTCGTCATGGATAACAGTTGCGCCATCCTTCATTGCCTCTTCTGCATCGAATATGTGGGGCAGTGCATTGTACTTAACTTTAATGAGTTTCAAAGCGCTTGAAGCAATTTCTTCTGATTCGGCAATCACTGCCGCAACGCGGTCTCCTACATAGCGAACCTTGGAATTGAACATACAGGTATCATAAGGTGAAGGCTCAGGCCACCCCTGTCCTGCTGTCGTATGTAATACCTGCGGTGTATTTTTGTATGTAAGAATCATTTTAACGCCAGGGAGTTTCTCTGCCTCGCTTGTGTCGATATCTTCGATAATTGCGTGTGCATGTGGTGAGTAGAGCAATTTAATCTGAAGAGTGTTAGGGAAACTTATGTCATCCGTAAAGACAGGCTGTCCTGTAGCAAGAGCAAGGGCATCAATTTTATTTACACTCTTTCCTATCGTTTCAAAATCATTCATTGTTCTCCCCTCCCTTTAAAAGTTCTGCAGCAGATTTAATCGCCTCTATCTGCTGGACATACCCCGTACACCTGCAAAGGTTGCCGTCTATAGCTTTCTTAATATCCTCTTCAGTTGGGTTGGGATTTTTCCTAAGCAGCGCGTATGCAGTGATAATAGTGCCTGGAGTACAGAATCCACACTGGACCGCTCCCTTCTCAACAAAAGCTTTCTGAATTGGGCTTGGGTTAGTAATTGTTCCAATGCCTTTGATTGTGGTAATCTCTGCACCGTCCACCTGGGCTGCAAGAGTCGTGCAGGTTGTCTTGGGCGTTCCATTGATTAGCACCGCGCATGCTCCGCAAGTCCCCATATAGCAATTACCTTTTATCTCAGTATAGCCGTTTCTTCTCAGCACATCAAGTAACACTTCTCCTGGTTGGATGTCAAATTCTTTTATCCCTCCGTTCATTATATACTTAACTTTCATCGTTTCTCCCCCATAAAGCTTGCAATAATTCTTTCCGCAAACACGCCCGCTATATGCTTGCGATAATCCTTGCCAACCCTAACATCGCCCTCAACGGGTATATTTTCAGAAATAAAACGTTTAAAATCGTTTGCTGTAGATATCTCAATCGGTTTGTCATGAAGGAATTCCTCACCTCTAACAAACCTCTCAGATGGCCCGGGACGGGCACCTGCCACAACAGATGCTTTCTCGATAGTGCCGTTATTCAAATATACGAGAACCGCAAGGTTTAGCAAAGGAATATCAGTAGCGTTCCTTACAAAACGTTCCATTCCAAACTTACATTTAGCGCCATATTTTGGAAGTTCTACTTCTTTAATCAAGATGCTTTTAAGCATCTCTCTGAAGTTTTTAGCGTAGAAGTCGTTGATATTGATTTTCTCTAATGATGTGCCATTGTGGTATACGATATTTGCTTCCAATGCTAAGAGGAGGGTTGCAATATCTGAATAAGGCTCTCTCTGGGCAATTGAACCGCCTATCGTTATCTGGTTTCTCAGGAGCTCCGATGCAACAGAATCAAGAATTTTTTTGACTTTACCATTTAAAAAGTTCTTCATAACATGGGATTCTGCAAGTTCAGAAATTGTTGTCGTTGCACCTATTGCAATGCTTTCGCCTCGTTCTTCTGTATAGTTTAGTTTCAATTTGTTTAGAAAAATAAGACTTTTTATTGCAGGATTAGGAAAAACTGATAAATGCAGCCCACCTCCAACAATGCGTGCCTTATCTCCTCTTTCCTTGAGCAAATTAACCGCTTCTCCAATGCTTTCAGGGTAGAGGCATTCTCCTACTTCTTTTAGCTTAAGCATATGAACTACCTCCTCATTTATTAGTAATACATTATATTCGTAAAGACACGAATACAAAGTAATATTCTGATGAAAAAGAGTTCAGAATACAAAGGAGTAAAATTGAAACTGAGGCTACTTCGACGAAGGAAATATAAATTTT
>JAIMJY010000128.1 GCA_020692945.1 Caldisericum sp.
TCCTTAAACAGCTCGGCATTGTGAAAGGCGATGGCAAGGGATATTTAAAGCCTCACGAATACATTACAAGAGAAGAGGCAATGCTAATTGCGTATAGGATTATAAAATTATTGCAAAACTAATAAGACAATTCACGCAAATGCCCTTATGACATCAAAGTCGTGGTGTGCACTTGATATACTTTTTACCTCCTCGTTCCTTTTCGTTGAAATTTGAGAGGGTTCTGAACTATTTTTTTATGGCTATAACCCTTTGGGAAAATGCACATATTATGACTTATTTGGTGATAATAATAAAAGTTGTTTTAGAGACCTTGTGCTGAGCCATAAAAAAGGTCACAAGAGACGTGTGATTCTACAAGAGACTCTCCCAAGAAAAAAGGCTCTTTGGAGGGTCTCTCTGTAATTCTTAATCTGCTGTGAATCTCCTTGGAAATCTATTTGTCAATAAGGATTGGAGAGCAATATTCTATGGTATTTCAGAGACAAATTTCATGGAAGGAGTTTTACCATCGGAAGGGTAGCTTGTATCAAATGCTAAACTTTCACCGTTTTTAAACTGGAAGTAAACAACTGTTCCAATTACCTTTACTGCAGTAGGGGCTCCCTTACCTGAGAATGTAGATGTATCACCAATTTCCCCTCCTTTCCCTGCAGGATCCTCTATCGCATATTCGATTATGCCAAGGTTGGGGTCACCTTTCATGCCTGGGGCAATAAGGGATAAGTCGGCCTTTTGCGAACCAGAAATTAGCATTGCATATGGTAATGTGACAGTTGATGTGAAATCGAACATTTTTAGTTCGCTAGGATCTACATTTTTGCCCAGTGTTTCTCGATCTGCATGAACAAGGTCTATTATAAGGTACGGCTTCCCCTGCGTGTAGAATGTTGGAACATCCTTTAAATGAGCTATTTCATCGGGTGTTGGTTGGCTTGGAGTGGATGGGACATAAATTGACTCCTTATACTTTATCCCCTCAATTTCGTTTTTGATTCTTTCAATAAGATCCTGCGGTGGATTTTTAGGATCTTTTACATGAATGGACTGAATTTCTGAGATAAGCATCTTTACTTCCGGCTTAGTAGCGTCTAAACTCTTTATCTCTTCTTGCAGGTTTTGAGGAACCCATTCAGGCACTCCGCCTCTTACTGCTACTCCCCTAAACAGCATAAAGGAAGATAACGCTACAATGCTAAGTAAAGATAAAACTAAAATTAATTTCTTTTTATTCATTTTTTACCTCCTATCTTAATCCTTATGGATTATGGAATTGCCAGCCCAAATGGTTCATCTGGGAATTATAAGCAAGGTCGGATTGATAAGTACGATTATCTCCACGCAAATAATTAAGTAATGCAGTATATGATTGAGAATCCGTAAGAGTGCCATATAAACCATTTTCCGACAGTGCACCCCAGAAGAAAATATCATAGCCTTTATTGTTGTACGCCCACAAGCTTAGGTAATACCATTCTTGCGCCATCGAAGTATAGTAAATTTCAGGCATTGGTGCTTCTTGACCTCCACCATAAGCAACATACCACACATCATTGGCAGTCCAGCCATTTTTTGTTGCACTCCCAGGGTTTGTGCCCAGTTCATCATCTCCAAAGTTGACCATTGTGTAGTAAATAGGGCGTTGTTGATTAAAACCATCTACAATATTCCTCACTTTGCTAGGTGGAAGCCAGGCTTGTTCTTCATCAATTGCTGCATATGTATCCGTAATGTAACCAGTAAGAGTAACATGAGTAAGTGCTGATTTTAGAGCTTTGCCAAAATTTAAAAAATTACCACCGTTCGGGGTAATGTAGTCTTTATAAGTATTAAATCCAATTGCAATACCCCTATTTTTATTAGCATGAGTTGACTTAGCATTATAACCACTTATAAATTGCTGGACATCGTTTACAATACTATTGCTACCAGTGAATGGAGTAAATTGTCCCGGAGGACTATTAAATTTTCCAATACCATAAACACCATTTCCATACTGTGGGGCTCCAAAGTCAAGAATGATTATTGAATAAGAAGTATTTGGATCGGAATCATAATAATAGTAACCTTCATTGTACATATTCTCTCCTTGTACTATGTATATTGAATTGGTAAAGTCATTTACGGAAGCGTTTACAGTCTGAATTGGTCTTGTTTGTACTAATAAACAGAATAAAGAAAAGACCAAAATTAAAGCAATTAACTTTTTCATTATTTCCTCCTAGTTTAAATTGTATGTTTATTCTTATTTTCTCAAAATTCACTTTTATCTACTCTTTTTTCTTGCAATTATTTCTGCTTTGCCCCCCTTATTCTCGGAGCCTTGCCCTCGTTTTAAGACCATCACCTACCCTTCCAAGGGTTAAATTTTC
>JAIMJY010000129.1 GCA_020692945.1 Caldisericum sp.
TCATCGTTGAAAGGCATCGCTATAGGGGTCTTCGACCCCTCACGATGACAACCTAACTGTGTCATTATGAGGGAGCTCGAAGGGCGACCGTGGCAATCCGTTTTTGACTTTACAAAGAAGTTAGAGAGAATGTGTCCATAATAATATTTAAGGCATACAGGATCTTGACAGAAATTAATTAAGTGATAAAATATTTAATAGATTAAAATATTAAGGGGAAAAAGATGAGCGATATAAAAGATGTTTTGATTAACGACCTGTCTAATTTTTGGAGATTGTGGAGAAAAATCACTTATTCGCCTGTCAAAAGAGGTGAAATTAGTTTGGAACAGTATTGGATCTTGCAGCATTTGATAAAACATGGACCTATTACCGTCCGTGAGCTTTCAAACTTTTTGGGAACAACTCCAAGTTCCGTCACTCTAATTACCAAAAAAATGGAAAAAAGTAATTTATTAGAAAGGGTAAGAGGAGACCCTGATGACAGAACAGTTACTATGAGCATCACAGAAGAGGGCAGAAAACGCTGGAATGAGTGGCAAGAAAAGCGTAAAGAAGCATTATCACACATTCTTTCGTCCTTAACCGCAGAAGAGCAAGAAAAACTCCACATACTTATTTTGAAAATCCTATCGCAAACTTACGCGAGGGAAAAGCCAGAGGTCTAAATGATTTTAACAAATAATCTAACTCGATATTTTGGCTTGACAAAAGCTGTAGACGGAATATCAATTAACATAAACGAGGGAGAAGTGTTTGGCCTGCTCGGGGCTAATGGAGCCGGGAAGACGACGACTGTCAGAATGATGGCAACCTTGCTTCCGCCAACGAGCGGAACTATACAAATAAATGGATTTACCTTACCAAAACAAGCGGAACTTGTAAGAAATTTTATAGGTTATGTTCCTCAGGCTCTTTCAAGTGACGGATCCTTGACTGGCTATGAAAATTTACTTATCTTTGCAAAATTGGTTAGCTTACCAAGGAAAGAAAGAGAGCAAGTAATTAATAAAATGCTTACTCTGATGGGGTTAGAAAATTTTTCCAAAAGACTTGTAAGAGAGTATTCAGGAGGAATGATTAGAAAATTAGAGATTGCCCAAGCGTTATTGCATCACCCTAAGGTTCTTTTGCTGGATGAGATCACGGTAGGATTGGACCCTGTGGCTCGTCATTCCGTCTGGAGTGTATTAGAAACTTTAAGAAAAGAATATGATGTTACAGTTTTGCTAACAACTCATTATATGGATGAGGCTGAGGCGCTCTGCGATCGACTTGCCATTATGGATTATGGAAAGATTATTGCTTTGGGAACTCTGCAAGAGATTATGGCTAATACAAATACAACCAACCTGGAAGATGCATTTATTGCTCTTGTAGGACATCATGTAGAGGAGGGAGGTGACTTTAGTGAAACAAGAAGGCTTCGTCGCACAACAAGACGTCTCCAGTAACATATTTAGAAAATTTTTGAAATGGCTTAATGACTCATTAGCTCTTGGCGAGATGGAAATTCGACGCATACGCCACGATCCAACTGATATTTTCACAAGAGCAGTTCAACCGATTCTGTGGCTTTTGGTATTTGGGGAAACTTTCACCAAAATTAAGGTAATCCCCACAGGAGGTGTGCCTTACATTGCCTTTATGACCCCAGGAATCCTTTCTCAATCTGTAATGTTCATAGCAATTTTTTATGGCCTCACCCTGATCTGGGATAGAGACCAAGGTATCGTACAGAAATTTTTAGCTCTTCCTGTAGCAAGGAGTGCATTTGTTGTGGGAAGAACAATGGGAGCGATGGTAAGAGGTTTAAGCCAGGCAGTCATCGTGTTGTTGTTGGCTCTTATTCTCAGGATTCCAATAAGATGGAGCTTTGTTAATATAATCGGTACTATGGGTGTAGTAATGATGTGCGCAGCTTTCTTTAGCGCTTTCTCAATGATCCTTGCAGCTCTTATGAGAACGCGTGAAAGATTCATGGGCATCGGTCAAGTTTTAACAATGCCTCTTTTCTTTGCTTCGAGCGCTATCTATCCTATTTCTATAATGCCTGACTGGTTAAAAGTTGTCGCCACTATCAATCCATTGAGCTATGTGGTTGAAATACTCAGGGGGCTTCTCATCACTAGTAACCTTTCAAATATATTGCTTGATTTATCAATACTTTTTGGAATGATTGTTCTGGCAATAATGATAGCAACCAAGCTCTACCCTCGTCTTGCATAAAAATTTACGGAGTTTTTTGTCTTTCAGAACTATAGCAACATTTCCGCAACTATTATTCTGTTGAGAAAATTTTAAGTCAGGTTAAGTTGACTTAGAATGAAAAATGCGGATTTAAGTCAGGTTAAGTTGACTTAGA
>JAIMJY010000130.1 GCA_020692945.1 Caldisericum sp.
ATTATAATTTTCTCTAGAATGGTAAACCTGCTGAGAAAGAGTGCAGGTTGCAGAGGAGGAATCTGCTGAAAGTGACTACAGATTACAAAGGAGTAAAAAATCGCTTAATTTAAACTCAAGAAAGGAGGTTATTTATGTCAAGATATAAGATTGGGTGGCTACCTGGTGATGGAATAGGGAAGGATGTAATGGATGCTGCAAAAATTGTTCTTGATAAGTTAAGGTTAGATGCTGAATATATCTATGGAGATATTGGATGGGAGTTCTGGTGCAAAGAAGGTGATGCATTTCCTGAGAGAACTATAAAAATGTTGAAAACAGTTGATGCTGCTTTATTTGGTGCAATCACTTCAAAACCAGTAACGATAGCAGAAGCGGAACTTATACCTGAACTAAAAGGAAAAGGGCATGTTTATCGTTCACCTATTGTGAGGATGAGGCAGCTTTTTGACCTCTGGACCTGTCTTAGACCCTGTAAGGCATACCCTAATAACCCATTAAATTTTAAGGAAGGCATAGACTTAGTTATATTCAGAGAAAATATAGAGGACCTTTATTCTGGTGTTGAATTCAATCCAGTTCCAAAAGAACTTCAAAATACACTTTCAAAGATTTCCAAACAATTTGAACCATTTAAAAATCTTTCTCCAGATGATTATGCTATTTCCTGCAAGATAAATACTAAAAAAAATTCTCTAAGGATTATAAAGAAGGCATTTGATTATGCGAGAAAAAATAAAAGGAAGAAAGTAACAGTAGTTCACAAGGCGAATGTTGTGAGGGCAACAGATGGAATGTTTCTTGAGATTGCAAAAAATATTTCAAAAGAATATCCAGAGATAATATTTGATAATGCCAATATTGATGCATTAACTATGTGGCTTTTAAAGAACCCATTAAACTATGATGTTCTCGTAGCACCAAATCTTTATGGTGATATTATTTCAGATTTGTGTGCACAGATGGTAGGAGGTCTTGGCTTTGGCTATTCTGGAAATATAGGTGATAAATTCGCTGTCTTTGAGCCAACTCATGGTTCTGCACCAAAATATACAGGTCAATACAAAGTGAATCCAATTGCAACAATACTTGCGGTAAAGATGATGCTTGAATGGCTTGGTGAGATTGAAAATGCAAAAAGGGTTGAAGAAGCAGTTGCATTTGTTATAAAAGAAGGTAAAGTAAGGACTTATGATATGGGTGGCAATAATACAACCATTGAAATGGCTGAAGAAATAGCAAAAAAACTATAATCTAATGAAAAAGAGTTTAGATTACAGAGGAGTAAATCTAATGAAAAAGAGTTTAGATTACAGAGGAGTAAATCTAATGAAAAAGAGTTTAGATTACAAAAGAGTAAAAGGAGAGGATATGAGAAAAACAACAATATTAAGAAAAGCAATTATGGCAAGAAAGGCAATTGTTGTCCCTGGCTGTCACGATGCTCTTAGTGCAAAAATAATAGAATCTTGTGGTTTTGAAGCAATCCAGATTTCTGGTTTTGGTGTTGCTGGTTCACTTCTATGTAAACCTGATGTTGGTCTTGTTCAGATGAAAGATGTTCTTGATACAACATGGAACATCATTCAATCTGTAAATATTCCTGTTATGGCAGACATTGATACTGGTGGAGGTAATGCAATCAATGCAGCCTACATTACGGAAAGGCTTATTATGATGGGTGCTGCCGGAATGAACATAGAAGACCAGATATTTCCTAAAAGATGTGGTCATATGGCAGGGAAGGAAGTGATACCTGCAGAAGAGATGGCTGGAAAGGTCAGGGCTTGTGCAACTGTAAGGGATAAAATTGATAAAGATTTTATCATAAATGCAAGGACTGATGCTTATTATGTTTATGGACTTGATGAGGCAATAAGAAGATGTAATCTTTACCTTAAAAATGGAGCAGACCTTGCTTTCATTGATGGCATAAAGACAAAGGCTGATATTAAAATGGCTGTGAAGGAAGTGAAAGGTCCAATATCAGTAAATCTTATGGATGGAGTTACTGGTGTTAAGACTGAACTTATCCCAATACCAGAACTTGCAAAGATGAAAGTTGGTAGGGTATCAATACCTGTTGCGTCTATTATGGTTATGCATAGGGCATTAACAGATTTCTTTAGTGCATTGAAGAAATCTCCAACAGGTATTTTGAAAGGTGAAACACATTGGCTTTCATCTTTTTCAGAATACACCCAATTTGTTGGTTTGGGAGAATATGGAAAACTTGAAGAGGAATTTCTTCCAAGGGAGAGATTAACAAGTAAATATAATCTGTTTAAGAAGAGTACAGATTGCAGAGGAGTAAATCTGCTTAGGAAGAAC
>JAIMJY010000131.1:0-990 GCA_020692945.1 Caldisericum sp.
ACTGCAACGTTCCAGTGCAGGCTTGTTTCAGGATAGGGTTTTTCAGAGATCCAGTTACAAGAATTTTCATAATACCTCCAATACAAGATTAAACTTTGTGCTCTGAAATTATTTCTTTAAGCACAGATTTAATTTCTTCCGTGTCAAATTTTAAAGCAGCTTTTTCAAGTATATCAAGTTTTGCAAAGAAATCTTTCTTATTAAATGAATTGTCACTCTCGACAACCTTTAAGATATAAGGATTTTGAGTTTTCTCCACTATTTCCCTTTCGCTCCAGAGTTCTTCTCTTAACTTTTCTCCACCACGATTTCCGACAATCTTAATTTGAATATCTTTGTTTAACTCAAAACCAGAAAGTTTTATAAAGTGCTTTGCAAAATCTAAAATATTAACTGGCTCTCCCATTTTTAAAACGAAAATTTCTCCATTTTTGCCTAAAGCAGCCGCTTGAAGAACAAGCTGAACTGCCTCAGGAATAAGCATAAAATACCTTTCCATTTGTGGATCTGTTATTGTTACTACACCAGTTTCCTTGATCTGCTTCTTGAAAACCTCTATCACGCTTCCCGTACTTCCAAGGACATTCCCGAATCTAACACTCGCAAATTTTGTTTCATTTCCACCATTTGAATAATATTGAAGTAACATTTCTGTAACCCTCTTTGAGGCGCCCATAATGTTTTTAGGATTTACAGCCTTATCTGTTGAAATGTTAATAAATCTGTCAACTTTAGACCGTAAAGCAGCATCAAGAAGATTTTTAGTTCCAAAAACATTGTTTAATATCGCTTCATCTGGATTTTTCTCCATTAAGGGCACATGTTTATGCGCAGCCGCATGAAAAACGATGTCAGGCTTATAAGTCTCGAATACTTTAAATATCTTTTCTCTGTTTCTTATGTCACAAATGACAGGAATTGAATCAAAAAATTTCTTTTTTTCAATAACCTCTCTTTCAATGTCAAAAATCCTATTTTCGCCTCTTCCCA
>JAIMJY010000131.1:1419-1584 GCA_020692945.1 Caldisericum sp.
TATATGAAAGTTCAGGATGTGAGATAATCTCCCTCAAAAGCATTTCACCTGCATCACCTGCGCCAATTATAAGGACTTTCTTTTTTCTCTTCGAAAGCATTGCATCTTTTTTATTCCTGAATTCATAAAACAGCCTGAAAAGAATGCGAACTCCTGCAATAAGTA
>JAIMJY010000131.1:1668-2277 GCA_020692945.1 Caldisericum sp.
CTGCTTTTGTAAGGAACACTGCAACAAAAATATCAGATACCTCTTTAACGCTTGTAAACTCAAAGCTATGCATAGGCAACTGAAAAATAATTTCAAAAATAATAAAAATAGCATTTTCGACTATTCCAAACAGGTCATCTATATGAATAAAATTCCCTTTAAGAACGAAATCGAACCGTAGAAAAACAGCCAGAACCGTAGCAACATTGTACAAGAAAACATCAATCAAAAGTTTAGCAAAAGTAATTGTTAAAGTTACTTTGTTTCTCATAATTTTGGAAAAATATTCTTTCATCTTTTCTCTCTAATTCTCTACATAATTATAAGCAATTAAAAATTTATTCATTAATAAATTCCTTTTGTTTTTCTGAACAGCCTAAAAGTCATCAAAATAATCTTTAAATCAAACATAAACGACATATTCTTTAAATAATATTCATCAGCTTTTACTTTTTCATCAAGGCTTAAGTCCTCTCCACCAACTATTATAGCCCAACCAGTCATACCTGGCCTTAGGGTATGGACTCCTACTTTAGTTCTCATTTTAATCAGGTCATATTGATTGTAAAGAGCAGGCCTTGAACCCACTAAAGACATATCACCCTTTAA
>JAIMJY010000132.1 GCA_020692945.1 Caldisericum sp.
TTGTTAAAGAAGTTAGCCTTAATTCAGCATCTTCACTGATACTCGTGCATAATCATCCCTCAGGTGATGTGGAGCCGTCAGTTGACGATAAGGAACTCACATCGAAGATAGTCGATGCGTGTAAAATGTTTGACATAAAGGTACTTGACCATATTATTATTGGAAAAAATGACGATGACTTTTTTAGTTTTACTCGTGCAGGGCTTATAAAGTAAATAATTGTTCCTTGCAAAGGTTTCACAAGAAATCTGTGAAGATCACGTCTCTCACTTTATTCTGCACTCTGTTACTTGTGTAAACCTGCAATCTTTTCAGTGGATTCCAAGGGATTAAGCAATTCGAGCATCTTTTTCACTTTTTGTATCATACGAGCTCGTATTCCTTACTTCTTTGTCACCGTGATTAGCCTTCTTTTTCTGTCATTGCGAGAAGCGCCTTTTGTGGTGGAGCAATCTCGCCTTTGTGCGCTGTTTAAAACAGAGAGACTGTTTCGCCTTCGGCTCGCAGTGAAAGGAAGGGGGCGTCACTTTGAATTTATTTCAGGATCTGGAGATGCTCTGAGTTAAAATACCTTAGCATGCGAAAAGTAAATAGAAGGCACAACGATTTATCCCTTGCTTTTAGCTTTTAAGCAATTTGATATAATACTTTGTATATGAAAAGAGTTGTCATTTTTATAGAAAATAACGTTTCGCTTGTGTTAAGCCTTGGAGTACCGTTAGGATTATTATTCCCGTATTTTTCTTTCATTAAAAACTATATGACATATCTCTTGATGTTTGTGCTTTTTGTAACATTCCTAAAAATGGACATTGGAGAAATTTTTATGCACTTTAAAAAACCCATAATTATGACTTACATTATTTTTTTACATCTAATTGTGTTTCCAATAATTGTGTTCTTTGCTTTTAAACTACTCCACTTCGACACCATCTATCTTGCAGCTTTTTTACTTTTCTCTGCTCTTCCTGCAGGCGTTGCTTCAGCAGCAGTAACAGATCTCACTAAAGGAGACACTCCGCTTGCAATACTCATAACTATTCTTACTCATTTTATTGCAACAATCTCGATTCCTATCCTATTCTTCATTCTACTTAGAAAAGTTGTTCACCTTGATTATCTGAATGTTTTCATTACAATGGTAAAACTCATCTTTATGCCACTTGTAATTGCACTGGTTTTCAAAAAACTGTTCCAAAAAGCAACAAGCTCCATAAGCAAAAGAAGTAAAATTTTAACAATGATACCTCTTCTTCTGATAGGCCTTACGGTGACTTCTGTAAACTACAATTTCATCATACATAACCCTTGGGACACAATCAAATACGTACTACTATCTTACCCTGTTTATTTTTTCTTTATGCTGGCAGGGTTTTACACAGTAAATTTCCTTCCGCCAGGAGAGAAAATTGCCGTTTCAAACACTAAAACATTTATTAATGTTACAATAGGAATGGTGCTTGCAATGTCCTTCCTCGATGCAAAAGCCGCACTTATAATTACGCTTGCTCAGATTCCTTGGTCAACGATGATAGTGCCAGCTGAATTTTTTGCTAAACGAGTAAACAAATCTTATGACCAGTCTTTGAATTGATTTTTCTGCCTTAAGCGCTCATAAAAACTATTTTTCATTTTGTACATTTCTTTGTCGGCAGTAGCAAGAAGTGTATCGCTTGAAACAGGATGTTCATGGTCGAACACGGCAAAGCCATAACTTATTGACATTTTATAAGGCTTGTTTGCACTTTCGTTTAGTAAATTGATATCTTCCTCTACACTCTTCAAAAGTTTCGTTGCTTTCGACTTATCAAAATTAGGAAGTAAGATTATAAACTCGTCCCCACCAAATCTGAATACTATGCCCGCTTCCCCAACTCTATCACTCAGATTCCTTGCTATAAGTTTGATATATTCGTCTCCCTCTATATGCCCGTATGTATCGTTAACTAATTTAAGCCCGTTTGTGTCAATAAAAACTAAAGTTGTCGGTGTTTTCGTGCTCAATGAAGCTTCGATATCGCGATTGAGAGTTTCAATTAACGCCTTCTTATTGAAGATTTGTGTGAGGCTATCAACAATTGCAGAGCGTTTTATTTTCTCTTCTATTCTTTTGCGCTCGGTGATGTCCGTCCGTAGCTCCTCATTAACTTGCCGCAATTCCTCTGTCTGCTCCGCCACACGCCGTTCCAGTTCATCGTGCGCTTGACGCAGTATCTCTTCAGCACGCTTGCGTTTTATTGACAAGAACGTGGTAACTCCTGCGATAACCACGAATATGAGGGCTCTTACCAAAGCCTGTATGATAACTGTTGAATCTCTTGTAA
>JAIMJY010000133.1 GCA_020692945.1 Caldisericum sp.
TTTTATATCCATCTTTATTGTACAATTTATTAATTTTCTGTCAATAGCACGCAATCGCTACTTGTGTTTGTTGTCTTCACAAATTTACTCCTCTGGAAACCCCTGATAAACATCGGGGATAAATCCGATGAAAATGATCTCGGATTTAATCTTCTGTAACCTGCAATCTCCGTGAGCAGGCTCCAGAAAAATAAGAAAATAATAAACCTGCACTCCTCTTCAGCAGGTTATCTTCTTGCAATATGAACGACTTCTCCAAGTGGTACTTTTGTTGCTTCCATAGTTGCCTCGGTAAGCGTAGGGTGCGTATGAATCGTATGAGCAATGTCTTTGAGAGAGAGTTTATTTTGAAGCGCAAGAGCAAGTTCTGCAATCATTACTGATGCATTAGGACCTACGATTTGAGCGCCAATTATCTCTTTGTTGTCGTTTTTTGCTACTACTTTCACAATTCCTTCGGTTTCATTCATTGATACAGCTTTTCCGTTTGCAGTAAATGGAAACTCCCCGGTTGTAACTTCTATGCCTTGGGCAGATGCTTCCTCTTCTGTGAGGCCAACTGAAGCGATTTCAGGAGTAGAGAATATCGCCCAGGGTACGACCCTGTAGTCCATCTTTACATCATGCCCTGCAATAATTTCTGCGGCTACCTCTCCTTCTTTCATTGCTTTATGTGCAAGCAAAAGTCCACCTACAACATCTCCAATTGCGTAAACATGAGGAACGTTGGTTCTCAAATATTCATCTACAACTATTCTTGCCCTTTCCGTTGTCACGCCTACTTTTTCAAGGCCAATTCCGTCAGAGTTGAGTTTACGACCTATAGAAACGAGTACTTTTTTGGTTTGAATCGTCTCTCCGTTTCCGAGCGTTAAAAAAACTCCATTATCTTTAATCTCAATATTTTCAATTTTTTCGCCAAGTTTGAAAGAGATTCCTTTTTTATTGTGAATTCTTTGGATAAGCGAAGCCAGTCTCTTATCCTTGAGCGTAGGCACAACTTGGGGCATCATTTCAACAATTGTTACTTTTGTGCCAAATGCGTTGAAGAAGTTTGCAAACTCTATACCGATTGCCCCTGCCCCGACTATGACCATTTCTTTTGGGTATTCGGTGAGGTTCAGCGCATCATCACTTGTAAGAACGTTTACATGGTCGATTTTAAATGCTGGAAGCATTGCTGGTTCAGACCCTGTTGCAATGATGATATCATTTCCTTTATATGTTTCTGTGCCGCTTGAAGTCGTAACCTCAACCACATTTCCATCGACAAGTGCTCCTTTACCCTTTACAACAACAACTTTTCTTGTTTTAAGCAGGAATTCAACACCTGAAACGAGTTTGTTAACGACGGTTTCCTTCCATGCCTTAATACCTTGCGGGTCAAAAGATACGTTAGTAGCGTCAATCCCGAAAACTTTTGACTCCTTCGCTTCTAAATAAACTTCACTGGCCTTGAGTATAGCTTTTGTTGGAATGCAACCTCTGTTAAGGCATGTTCCACCAATTTCTCTCGCTTCAACGACCAAAACTTTCTTTCCTAAATCGGCAGCTCTTATTGCAGCAACATACCCTGCAGTGCCTGAACCTAAAATAATTACATCAAACTCTTCCATTTAATTTCGCCTCCAATTTATTTTAACAAAATTAAACATAAAAAATAGAGGGGCGTAAGCCCCTCGCAAAATTTAAGTTTACTTTACGTCGAACTGGTCGCATGCATCAATTACAAGGCGAATGTATGCGATTGAAGGTCCGCCACCCATAAAACCTGCTACAAATGCTGCTTCCATAATTTCCTGTCTCGTTGCACCCGCTTTAATTGCATTAAAAGTATGAACTGAAATGCAATAAGAACATTGTGCTTTAACTCCAAGCGCAAGTGCTATAAGTTCTTTAACCTTTGTAGATAGGGCTCCTGATTTGTCTGCCTGCTGAATAAAATTTCTAAAAGCATCCGAATAATCTTTGTCAATTTCACCTATCTGCTTCATTGTCTTCGTAAAGTCGTCAAGTGCTTGTTTCATGTCTGCCATTTTGGACATCTCCTTTCTTTATCTTTTGTTTTATAAACATGTCTCCTATTTTCTTTAGGAGGTCAACAATTGTATCGTTTTTTATACTGTAATAAACAGTCCTTCCATCTCTTCTTCTTTTCACCCAACCTGAAGCGTAGAGTTTGCCAAGATGAAGTGAAACTGTTGATTGCGTTAGTTTGGTTTTCTCTGCAATCTCGTTAACACTCTTTTCGCCAGTTGTTAAATAACACACAATTGCAATCCTTGTTGAATTGC
>JAIMJY010000037.1 GCA_020692945.1 Caldisericum sp.
TCTTACCTGTATCCTTAAAAGGAAAATTATTAGAGCCAACAGGGGGAAGATTTGCATATGCCTTTGAAAGAGCACGATAAATCATTGTTGCAATTTCTTGCCTTGTGATTGAAAGGTTCGGAGAAAACTTTCCTCCCCCTGTTCCTTTTACGATACCCAAATCATATGCTTTGACAATTTCCAGATTGGTTGTATCGGAGAACGGAGAAGCACCCACAGTAAGAGTTTTATTTGTGAGTTTTGCGTAGAGCTTAACAACAATCACACAAAATTCTTCTCGAGTAATCAGCTGTTGAAACTTACCCATAATGTCTTGATAGGTGAGCCCGTAATTGTATGCCTTTGTAAGTTCTGGGATTGCCCATCTGCTTGCAGTGTTGTCATTAAAGATAGAGATGTCCTTTGCAATTACTGGAAGTGCAGGAAGGATGTTGGTCAAAAAGGTTGTAAGCACCAAAAAAATAATAATAGCCCTCTTAATAAATGCTCTCATAATAACTTCCTCCTTTTTTCTAAAGAATAAAGCGAAACTCTCCTTTTTAATATCTTGCGATTAGTATATATACAAGTATAATTTTTCAAATTGGAATACGAAAATGAAATACAGCTTTAGGAGTATGCATCTCTCTCTGTTAACAAACAAATATACTGTGTTGACACAAATATTGTTTTCTCTATAATTTGACGGTTAAAGGTAAATTGCTTAAGAAAAAGAGCAATAAATCATAAGACGGATATTAAAAAGAGACCTGCTGAGAATGAGTGCGGATTTACTCCTTTGGAACCTGCTCACGAAAAACGCAGGTTACAGAAGAATAAATCAGAGATTTTTTTCATCTGATTACAGAAGGTTAAGATTCAATGAAAGGAATACACGAGGAGTTTGGGCTATGAAAACAATCGATAAAGCAAAAACATTAAAAAACGAGGGGAGAATTGGCGAAGCGATTGATTTACTCAAGGAATATATCTCGCAGAACCCTAAAGACGGGATTGGCGCATACAGATTCCTTTCTCAACTGTATCTTAGAACAAATGAAAAAGAAAAAGCAGAAGACATTCTTTCAGAAGGGGCCAAGAACAATCCCGAGAACATATGGCTCAAGATGATGCTCGCAGATTTTAAATACTTTGATTTGCAGCAAACGAACAAGGCAATTTCACTGTATAAGGAACTACTTGGACAATTTGATAAGCCTGTAAAAAGCACGATGTCTCCATATAGGTACATTTTGAAGAGACTTTCAAACATTTCTTATGAACTGGACAACTTTGATGATGCAAATGTTTATTTCGATATGTTCATTAAGCTTGAACCCTCCGATTTCTATGCAAGCGACTTCACGAGGTTTACTAAAACCCTCATAAAAATGGGAGACCTCAATAGGGCAAAAGAAATCATTGCTCTTGGTATTCAAACGCATCCAGGGGAGCTTAAGCTCTACAATTTTGCAAAAGGACAATTTCCCAAAGAACAATTTGAGTTTAGAGAAAAAAAATCACGAGGAAAAATTAAAGGTGTAGGCAAAATTTCAATTAAAACCAGCCTCATCAAAGAAGGAGACAATATTTATAAGATCATCAACGAGGCTACGAGAAGCGTACGGAAGCCAGGCGATATAATTACAATTTCTTCTTGCGTGGTTGCAATCGCAGAAGAAAGAGTTTTCACTGTCGACACAATACGCCCTTCAAAACTTGCGAAGCTCGTATCACACTTTGTATCTCACAAGGATGTACCGTTTGGAGGTGCTGCGCCATTGGCAAACCCAATCTCAATGCAGATAGCGGTCCAGGAAGTCGGTGCAACAAGAATCATCATCGGAACAATAGCAGGAGCAATTGGAAAGCTATTTGGAAAGAGAGGATGGTTCTACATCGTCGCAGGCTCACAGTCTGCCCTTATCGATGATCCGCCAGCTGCGATTCCACCGTACGACTATTCAGTAATTCCAGGTCCAAAAGATTCATTTGCAGTTTCAAATAAAATAAAAGAACTTACAGGATGTGAGGCAGCAGTAATTGACGCAAACGACCTGGGCGATGCCTGGGCGGTGGGGTATACCTATGGGGTAGATAAGCAAAAGCTCGAGCTTGCTCTTTCTGACAATCCTGCGGGGAACGAAGACCAAGGCACACCCATTGTAATCGTTAGAGGCCTTTGACACTTACAATATGTGAAACAAGACTCAAAAACATAAAAAATGAGGCTCTCTCGCCCCATTTTAGAAGCTTGTAGATTAAGAGGGATAAAACTACCTAAATGTTTTGCTAGGGGTTCATAATGATAACGGTTCTCAATTTATTTCCCATCTTGTTAAAAACTACCTCGAATCCATCGGAATAGAGCAAAAACACATTGATGTAGCAAACCCAGAAGAAACAACCATTTGTCATCAAATAGTAATTAGCATTAAAGAGATTAAGAAAAAAAAATTATTTTCCAGATTTTCTTTCCTGCAATATAAGGAAATTCACTCAAAAATCAATATATTTCAAATGTTATTGAAGTTTACTCTTATTAAAAATCTTTATTGTCGGAAAAAATTTCGTAAATATATAATTTTGTCTATCATATAGTAAGAAAACTTTGAAAGAAGGGAGGTAAAATTGAAGTGGCTCTTAATTTTTATATAAGCGTTGATTTAATTTTGCTTACAAATAGGAAGGCAAAAAATCTGGTTGAGCTTCTTGACGTAATAAAATCTGCTCCGGGATCGGTCATCTTTTATCATACCCATAGGTTTCTTCAGCAGCACCATTACCTTTCACCGGAACCGCCAAACGATTTTGCATATTGGACAACAAATGTGCTTCTCGAGAGAGTGATTGGAGAGAAATTAGCTTCAGTCAATATCATTAGCTATCATACACTCACTGAGTTAAAGGACAAATTTGTTTCAATCCTTGAGGAATATTTGAGAGATGTTAAAGAAATCAGGGATGCGCCTGAGGGAATGGAATTTCATTTTATGCAGTCAAAAAGTTTTATCCTCAAGACAGACTATGTAGCTCATAATTTGAGAGAGTTTTATGATATCATTAAAAAGCTAAGTATTCATTCCCTTTATTACCATGTTTTCCAGTCAAGGTTGCGTTTAGAAAAAAGTGACAATGATTTTTCAATTTGGCTAAGAGAAGAACTCTGTGAAGAAAAATTGGCTGACAGCATCTCAAGGCTTGATCCTTACACTCAGACCCTTGAAGGCTTAAGGAGCAAAATTTGCAGTTTAGTCGAGGTGAGACTCAATGATAAAGATTGACGACTACAAACCAATAGTTGGAGAGGAAATCGTAGAAGAGCTCTTCCTTATCGGAAAGCAGTTAAGAGGTAAAGTGGTGCAGAATATAAATTCAACGTCAGTGGGCGGTGGAGTAGCTGAAATTCTAAGCCGTATGGTTCCTCTGCTGCAACAGCTCGAGATAGATGCCCGTTGGGATGTCATCAAGGCAGGTGAAAAGTTTTTCACTATAACAAAAAAAGTCCATAACGCTTTGCACGGAGTTGAGTTGGAAATTTCTCAGCAAGAATTGGATTATTTTCTGGAAGTGAATAACAATAATGCAAACAGTATGGCTCTCTATGGGGATATAATTTTTGTACACGATCCTCAGCCCGTTGCACTGGCAGAGAAAAAAAATGAAATCGGAAGAAAATGGATATGGAGGTGCCATATAGACTTTTCTAACCCACAGGAAAAAATCTGGCATTTTTTAAAGAGCTACATTGAAAAATACGATGCGGCAGTTTTCTCTGCGCCTGCTTTTGCAAGAGAGTTATCAATCCCCCAGATTTTAATTTCTCCTTCAATAGATCCTCTAAGCGATAAAAACAAGGAATTAAGTGAGCAAGAAATAAAATCCGTATTTGAAAGATTCAAGATAGATATGAGCAGGCCTATAATAACACAGATATCAAGATTTGATTATCTGAAAGACCCCGTTGGCGTAATTGAGGCTTATAAACTTGCAAAAAAGTACGTTGATTGCCAGCTTGTCCTTGCTGGCGGGTCTGCTACCGACGATCCTGAGGGTGAAAAGGTTCTAAACGAGGTAAAGGAAAAAGCTTCAGGAGACCCTGATATTTTTATCCTTCTTTTGCCACCAGGTAGTGATTTTGAAATAAACGCACTGCAACGTGGATCAACTGTTATTCTCCAGAAATCACTCAGGGAGGGGTTTGGGTTAACTGTTACTGAAGCCCTCTGGAAAGAAAAACCAGTGATAGCTTCCGCAGTCGGAGGGATTCCTTTGCAGATTACCCACAAATATTCTGGAATACTTACAACCACCATAGAAGGAACTGCTTATTGGATTAAACAGCTTATTCAGGCAACTGAATATGCTTTGAAACTTGGAAAAAATGGACACGAGCACGTAAAGAACAATTTTTTGATTACCCGCCATCTAATGGATTACATGCTTACGTTTATTTCGCTTTTTCATGAGAAGGACGTAGTTCACCTGGACTAAATTTGGATAGGATTCTTGATAGGAAAATACTTCCCACAAAGTATACATTACCCTCATAATTTTATTCATGTCTGTTACTCTTGAACTCTGCGCATTGAAAAATAAAACAGAGGGAATATCTCCCTAAAAGAGGTTTTTAGATTTGATAGGGAATTTTTTTACTATTCAGGATAAGTAATTTTATAAAATAGCGTACATTTTCGGATTTGAAATCTCTTTGGTTTATCAAAAATACTTCTTTTATCGTCATTCACTACAATATTTGAAAGTTCTTGTGCTGTTATTGAATAACTCTATTCTTTGACATAAGGATTGAAAAACGTTTGTTAGTAAGAGTAAGTCTTTTACTTTCGGGTTTACCTTTAAGTTTTCAATTCCTACCGACTTTATCGGTTGACTCTGAACTACCCATCATTAAACCTTGGATTTTAATCATTTGTATTCACGTTTTCTTTCAGTGAATTAAAATTGAAAACCTGCATTTTATTACTCCAAATTTTTTGGTGATGACGTCTTCTATCTAAAATAATAGGTTTTTATATGAAGCAACATTCTTTTACTCCTTTGGAACCTGCTCATAATTGCCTGATTTCGTAATTTTTAATCTTCTGTAACCTGCGATCCTCTTCAGCAGGTTTATGAACATGTGTAATTATATAAATACTTGCTTCCTTAGGTAAAAATACTCAAAAACGGTGAGTAATTGATAAAGTCGGGAGAACATGAAAAAGGGGCGAGTGAGCCCCATTTTTTACGCCTGACCGCTACAGTCAAGCACTTCCTTCATTTTATGTTTTACAACTTCCCTTACTGAATCTCTTGCAGCTCCAAGATACTTCCTTGGGTCGAATTCTTCTGGGTGAAGAGCAATCTGCTCCCTAACACTAGAAGTTACAGCAAGTCTCAGGTCTGTATCTATATTAACTTTGCAGATTCCCATTTTAGTTGACTTACGAATCATATCCTCTGGCACTCCTTTTGCATCACCAAGTCGAGCACCATATTGATTTGCCTTTTGAACAAGCTCTGGCAACACAGAGGATGCCCCATGAAGAACAAGCGGTAAACCCGGAAGCCTTTTTGCAATCTCTTGAAGTCTTTCAAAATCAAGTTTTGCTTCTCCTTTAAATTTGTAAGCTCCATGGCTTGTGCCAATGGCAATAGCAAGTGAATCGACAGAAGTTTTTTCAACAAACTCCACTGCTGCAACCGGATCAGTATAAACCGCTTCGGTTGATACAACATGCTCCTCAATGCCTATCAATTTTCCAAGCTCTCCTTCGACAACAACTCCTCTTGGGTGCGCATATTCAACAACTTTCTTCGTAATAGCGATGTTTTCGTTAAATGGAAGATGTGAACCGTCAATCATAACAGAAGTGAAACCTGCGTCAATTACCTCCTTGCACAGTTCAAAAGAATCTCCGTGATCAAGATGAACCGCAATAGGAACATCCGGAGCATCGATCGTCGCAGCCTCAATAAGCTTCATCAGATAAACTAACTTAGCGTAGTTCCTTGCTCCCTTTGAAATTTGAAGGATCAGCGGGGCCTTCTCTTCTTTTGCTGCTTCAACAACGCCCTGTAAAATCTCCATATTGTTTACGTTGAATGCACCAACGGCATATTTTCCATATGCTTTCTTAAACATATCTTTCGTTTGAACTAATGACATATTGTTCGCCTCCTAAATATTATTATAAGTAAAAAGACTTATTTTAAAAAATACACGCGGCCAGGCAACGCAAAAGCAAATTTCTTACATTTCACAATGAGAGCAACTTCTTCGCAATAGAATTCTGTTTTTCTACAAACTCTTCCTCATTTATGCTAACAAACTCCCCCTCGTCAATGACTACATTCCCATTGACCATAGAGAAATCAACACCTTTAGCATCGCAAAAAACAACTGCACCCACTGGATCAGATAGGGCACCAGAGAATTCAATGCGGTCAAGGTTGAATCCGATAATGTCAGCGGCTTTACCTTTCTCTATAGAGCCTATTTCCTTGTCCATTTTAAAGACACTCGCTCCCCCTATTGTTGCAAATTTAAGAGCCTCTCGAGCCGTAAGGGCATCTGCTCCGTACCGAACTCTCTGAAGAAGCATTGCGTTTCTTATCTCGAGAAGAAAATTACCCGTATCGTTTGATGAACTTCCATCAACTGCCAAGCCAATCCGTATAGAGGTATCTTTCATTTTAGAAACAGGCGCAATTCCTGAGCCAAGCCTCATATTTGAGGTAGGACAGTGAGCCATGCCAACGGAGGCTTCGGAGAGTTTTTTGATATCATTTTCGTTTACATGTACAAGATGAGCAAACCATGTTCTATTAGTTAGCCATCCAACTCTCTCCATATAATCAACGGGTCTTAGTCCAAATTTTGCAACACAAAATTCATCCTCATCCCTTGTTTCGGCAAGATGCGTGTGAATAAGCAAATTATTTTTCTCGGCAAACTTGGCAGTTTCAACCATCAGTCTTTCCGTTACAGAAAAAGGAGAACAAGGAGCAAGGGCAACTTTACTCATCGAAAAAGGTTTGGGGTCATGATAGAGATTTACCACTCTTTCATAGTCATGCAATATCTCTTCCTGCGATTGCACTACCGAATCAGGTGGAAGACCTCCATCTTTTCGTGAGAGAGACATGCTCCCACGAGTTCCATAAAAACGAACCCCTGTAAGCCGCGCACCTTCAATTTCAGCATCGAATAGTTGCGTGTGACCCCTGGGAAATAGATACAAGTGGTCAGATGTCGTTGTAACGCCGCTTTTCATCATCTCAAGAATTCCGGTAACCGTGGAGATTCTAACAGCTTCCTCGTCTATATTCTTCCATTTTTCATATAGAAAAACAAGCCAATCAAATAGTTTTGCATTCTGTACAGATGAGATAGCCCTGAATAACGATTGGTACAAATGATGGTGAGTATTGACAAACCCGGGAAGTAAAAGCATGCCATTCGCATCTATTTCTTCGTCGAATGAGCCTCTTGGAAATTTTCCCGAACCCAAATCTTTAATTACGTTATCCTCGATCGAAATCCAGGCGTTTTTTAATTCCTCTTGCCCCTCGTTAAATGTCGCCAAGAGTCCTATATTTTTAATGAGCCTCTTCATGATATTTCTCCTTTACACACTATTTAATCGATTGCTTTACGCTTCATCGCCATATAAACTGCTTCAGGCGTTGCAGGTATTTTGAAGAGCCTTACTCCGACGGCATCGTGAATGGCATTGGTGATAGCAGGAGCAGTTGCCACCATAACGGTTTCAGCTATCCCTTTTGCACAAAAAGGTCCTGTATCCTCTGGGTTCACGACTGGAATTGTCTCTATATTATATGGAGCATCCTTTATAGATGGTATAATGTACGTAGAAAAGTTAGGATTTTTGACGATGCCATTTTTAATGATAAGATCTTCCATTAATCCATAGCCCATACCCATTACGAAACCACCTTCAACTTGCGCCTCATAGCCTTGCCTGTTAACAACAACTCCACCATCAACCGCTTCTGCTCCCTCAATGACTCTTACTTCTCCCGTTAGAGTGTTAACTTCAACATAAGCTAAAT
Organism: Caldisericum sp.; assembly: GCA_020692945.1. Lineage (GTDB taxonomy): Bacteria > Caldisericota > Caldisericia > Caldisericales > Caldisericaceae > JAIMJY01. The sequence continues at coordinate 8,056 of JAIMJY010000037.1, forward strand.
GTGCAGAAAAAGCAAAAATATGGTGAGGGAGTCCCTCTGCTTTTTCAATCTTAATTTCTGCAGTTGGAACGAGGAAATACCCCTCGGTCATAGGAAGCTTGTTTTCTTCCTCAATGAATTTATCGGCAAGTGATTTGAATGAAATATAGTGATTTGGTTTGTTTTTTTCTAACAAACATTCGTTTCCAAATTCCAATGACTCACAAGGTAGAGACATGACTCTTGAAGCTTTACTTAGCAGTTCTTCTTTCATTTTGCTAGCAGCAATAACAGACGCCTTCCCTCCAGTATAAACTCCGCGAGAAGCACTTGTTGGCCCAGAATCTGCAGAAAGGAGTGAATCTCCAAGGATTACTTTTATTTTTTCTATAGGGCAGTGCATCGTTTCTGCCACAAATTGAGCATAGGAAGTTCCTATACCTTGTCCGTAATCAACTGTGCCAACTCCAACAGTGAATCCTCCGTCTTCATCCATTGAAAGGATTGCTCCGCCATAATCAGGAAGCCCCACACCAAGACCAGTCCCTTGATAGGTAAGCGCAATTCCAACACCTCTTTTAAGCCACTGTTTCTTAGGATCAGCAAGCTTGAGCTTGTTTCGATTCTTCCACAATGCAGATTTCTCAATTGACTCAAGAACCTTAATGGTACCGATGCTCGTCGTAAGTTTATTACCAATGGGAGTTAAATCGCCATTGCGCAATGCGTTCTTTTTTCTCAAAGCAATTGGGTCTATCCCGAGTTTTTCGGCAGCAATATCAAAAATCGTTTCAATGGCAAAAGAGGTTTGAGGAGCACCAAAGCCTCGACAGGCTCCAGCTACCCCATTATTTGTAAACACAGCATATCCATCTATGTGGACATTATCAACCCTGTACGGACCACATGCATGCTCAACCGCAAGGTTAAGAACTGGTCCACCCAGGGAAGAATAAGCTCCCTTATCCTCGATGAGAGTCGCATCTACAACAACGAGAGTGCCGTCTTTTTTAAAACCTACTTTATATTTCAAAATATAAGGATGCCTTTTCCAATATGAAATGATCGATTCTTCCCTCGAAAGCGTTATTTTAACTGGTCTTTTTGTCTTCAAGGCTAGTAGGCCTATAATTGGCTGGATGGTAAGTTCATCTTTACCCCCAAACGCCCCGCCGACAGGGTAAGATACGACTCTAATTTTCCTGGGGTTAATGGAGAGACATCGTGCAAGTTGAAGTTGGTCACGTTGCGGATATTGAGAACCTGCATAGACATTTAAATTCCCATCGGCACCAATAAAAGCAACACCTCCTTCCGTTTCAAGAAAAGCATGCTCCTGGCGACCTGTATAAAAAGTGTGCTCAACTAACAAGTCTGCTTTTTTAAGGGCTTCAGATGGGTCTCCTCTCTTAATTTCGGTGTGAAGATGGATATTCCCGTTCTCGTGAACCTTAGGCGAATTTTCCAGAAGTGCCTTTTCTGGGTCTTCGACTAAAGGGAGAGGCTCATATTCAACGTCTATAAGAGAAAGAGCCCTTTCTGCGATTTCTTCGCTTTCTGCCGCAACCGCAGCCACTGTGTCTCCAATATAGCGTACCTTGTCTTTGCAGAGAACAGGCATATCAGGAACAACGATTCCAAAACCATTAACGCCTGGTACATCCTCGTGGGTTACGACAGCTACGACACCTGGAAGTGCTTTTGCTTTGGATGAATCAATTTTAAGTATTTTTGCGTGTGGATATTTTGAGCGCAGTATTCGCGCATAAAGCATTTCGGGAAAAACAAGATCAGACATATACTTTATTGTACCTGTTGCCTTGGGAAGAGCATCAATTCGGGGAGTTTCTTTGCCAACGTATTTCATATTATTCATTGCAGTCTCCTCCATCCATTATTAAATAGCTCAAGAAGCCCTTCATAGAGCAAATTTATTGACATGTCTCTTCTGTATTCAAGAGTGCCTCTTATATCATCAATCGGCGATACTTCTCTAAAGGCAAGACGAGAGATATAAAGAATCTTCTCAGGAGAATCAACTTCACTATCAATGATTGCTTTTTCCACAAGGCGCCCTCTAACGACAGTTGGAGCTACCGCACCAAAAGAAACGACTGCTTTACTAAACCGATTGTCGCCCATGTACCTTAGATTAACTGCTACATTCACCACAGAAATTGTAGTGCCCTTCCTCTGTCCAACCTTTTTAAAGAAACCTGTATCATTTAATCTTCTGGAATCCCCTGATAAGGATCGGGGATTAGAAAATAATAAATCAGCGCTTTTCTCCAGCGGATTTAATCCTTTGTAATCCGCGCTCTTCTCCAGCGGATTATTTTTAAATTTTGAGAAAAAGATGTCCGTTAGAAGTTCATCGGGTTTACGCGTTGTTTTACCTGGTCCCACAAAGAAATCTTCCACACTAATAACTCTCTTGCGAGAAACACTTTCAAGTTTAAGCATTGCCTCGTGGGCAAAAAGTGCGGGAATTGAATCCCCCGCCGGAGATGCATTTGCAACGTTGCCCCCGATAGTTCCTTTGTTTCTTATCTGCGGAGAGCCTATTGTAAGGCAAGCATCCCTAAGAATAGGTGCATAACGTTTAATTAAATCTGATTCAACAATCTCCGTATGCGTTGTAAGTGGAAGCACGTGAATAAATCCTTCACTTTCGTAAATACCTGAAAGCTCTTTCACTCTGCTTATGTCGAGCAATGAATCCTCCCGGACCATATCTTGCTTCAGGCGCACTACAAGATCTGTACCTCCTGCAAAAACCCGAATGGTTTCGTTTTTATAAGTTAATACTGAAAATGCATCGTGAAGGTCACTCGCAACAAAATATTCAAGCTCCTTCATGAATACTTTTCTCCGTTTTTACATTATCGATAGCTCCCTTCTTGAGGGCAATAATCTCTGCAAGAACAGCAACAGAAATTTCAAATGGAGTGTCTCCATTGATTGCAACGCCAACAGGAGCAAAAATAGTGTTAAGGAAATCTTTTGACACACCAATTTCTAAAGCCTTATTAAAACACTTATCGCGCCTTCCAGTACTTCCTATCATCCCAATATACGAATAACTTAATCTTCTGGAATCCCCTGATAAGGATCGGGGATAAATCCGATGAAAATGATCTCGGATTACAGAAAAATAAGAAAATAATAAATCCGCGCTCTTCTTCAGCGGATTTAATCCTTTGCAATCCGCGCTCTTCTTCAGCGGATTTAATCCTTTGCAATCCGCGCTCTTCTTCAGCGGATTTATACTTTTATCATAAAGCCCTTTCAAAATATAAGGGTCGTCTACTCCACCCTGAGTTAGTATAACAACGATTGCTCCATCCTGAATGGGAACAGAATCACCGGTCCTATATATGCCAGCGCCAGTGTAAATTTTTGCGTCTTTAAATCTGTCAGTATTCGCAAATTCCTCTCTGTCATCGACTACCATAAACTCGTAATTTCCATCCAATTTTGCCATTTCATAAATCATTTTCCCAAGATGGCCAGCCCCAAAAATAACAAATTGCTGTCTTGACCCAACATATTCAAGATAGAACTCTATCTCTCCCCCGCAAACCATACCAAGAGATGTATCTTCTCCTTCTTTTAGGACATGCTTTCTGAATAAACTTCCTTTCGTTCTGAACAGCTCGGATGAAAGCTCAACGGCTTCTTTCTCTATTCCTCCGCCTCCGATTGTGCCAAACGTAGCCCCGTCTGGAAGGATTAGCATTTTAAAACCAGTTTTTCCTGAGGTTGATGACTCTGAATTCACAACTATTGCCAGTACAAATTCTTGATTCTTTCCAATTAATTCTGCCATTTTCTCATAAATCTGAAACATCTATAACCTCCTTCTTGTGAGTGACACAAATAAGAAATAATCTGCTGAAAAGGATTGCAGATTTAATATTTTCTTATTTTTCTGTAATCCGAGATCATTTTCATCGGATTTATCCACAATCTTTTTCAGTG
>JAIMJY010000038.1 GCA_020692945.1 Caldisericum sp.
TAATAGCGACCAAATTAAAAAGATTTCTGAAGTGCTTGAGGAATGGCAGAAGGATCAAAGTCAAATTAAGTACGAAGAAGGCTTAACAAAGTATGGGAAAAAGTATGTGAGAGTAAAAGGTTCTTTAGAGGAGTCTCGCAGGGTTTGCAAAAGCTACGAAGAAAAAGGATGCAAAACTTCGGAAGTAAATCAGGATAAAAAAGAGGCAGAGGTTTACTATTTTTACGTCGAGAAGTAGGAGAGAAATTATTAAAGACTTTATTTTCTAAATATCTCTTTAGTTACTGTAACATTCTCAGATTAGTTTTTATAAGTTGTTTATGCACTTTTTTCTATTTTGAGGAATTACGTTCCTTGAAATTGGTTGATTTTGAGGAATTATATTCCTTGTAATTGACAAATTTTGAGGAATGTGGTAAAATTACAGTATGAAAATACCAAGATACTATGATAAATTAGAGGATTATTTAGAGCCAAATAAGGCATTGCTTATATTTGGCCCAAGGCAGGTTGGCAAAACAACTCTTCTAAATGGTTTTTTAAATAAAACAAAGCTAAAGTATAGATTGGATTTCGGAGAAAACATCAAGGTTCAGGATGTCCTGGGCTCTCAGGACTTTGGTCAAATCAAGGAGTTTGTCGAAGGATATGAGTTAATTGCAGTTGACGAAGCACAAAAAATCAAGAACATTGGTGTGGGTTTGAAGATAATTGTTGACCAGGTTCCGGGAATAAAAGTGATTGCAACTGGTTCGTCTTCTTTTGAGCTTTTGGGGCAGGCAGGTGAGCCGCTTACCGGAAGGAAAAGAACAATTAACCTTTTTCCTGTTGCTCAGCTCGAATTGAAAAAGCTCTACAATGACTTCGAGTTAAAGAATCGGTTAGCAGAGGATATGATTTTTGGGGGATACCCCGCCGTTGTTTCTCAAATGACAAAAAGCAAAAAAATCGAGATTCTGTATGAAATTGTTGAATCGTATCTTCTTAAGGATATTCTTGAATTTGAAAGAATAAAAGGAAGCAAAGTTATTCTTAATTTGCTTAAATTGCTTGCATTTCAGCTGGGTAACCAGGTTTCTCTGACAGAACTTGCTCAAAACATTGGCATTGATTATAAAACAGTTGGCAAGTATCTTAATATTTTGGAACAGTCATTTATTATTTACTCAGTGCAGGGTTACAGCAGGAATTTGCGAAATGAGATAGTAAAGAAAGGCAAATATTATTTTTATGACAATGGCGTTCGCAATGCTATTATCTCTAACTTTAACAATTTAGCTTTGCGTGATGATATTGGTGCCCTTTGGGAAAACTTTATCTTTATGGAGCGGCTAAAAAAGAGAGAGTATAAAGAAATATATGCAAATGCCTATTTCTGGCGCACCTGGGAGAGACAAGAGATAGATTTGATAGAGGAGAGAGAAGGTAAACTTCATGCTTATGAATTCAAATGGAACAGAAATAAAGTTAAAACTCCTTCCCAGTGGAGTGAAACGTATAAAAATGCTACCTTTGAGGTAATTACAAATGATAATTATCTTGATTTCGTTCTTTAGCAACTAAAACCAACGCTGAGAATTACTTAAAAGCAGAAAGTGAGAATAGCAATTCAGATTATTGCTTTTTTCTCTCTTAGCATATAATATGCAAGAGGTGATGCGATGTTTGCTATAGAAACCGAGAACCTGACAAAATATTACGGTAAACACAGGGGTGTTGTATCGCTTTTCCTGCAGGTAAAAGAAGGGCAGATCTTTGGATACCTTGGGCCAAACGGTGCAGGTAAGACAACCACAATTAGGCTTCTTATGAACCTTATTGGACCTATGGATGGAAACGCTAAAGTTCTGGGTCTTGATTTGAACAAGTCTGGTTTGGAAGCAAGAAGACATATTGGGTATCTCCCAGGCGAACTTTCTCTGTACGAAGACCTGACTGGAAAAGAATTACTCAATTACTTGGGAAATCTCGGGAGAAGTGTTGACTGGGCACTCGTGGCTTACTTGAGCGAGCTATTCGAATGCGACCTTACTAGACCTATAAGGGAGTTATCGAGGGGAAATAAACAGAAGATAGGCCTGATTCAAGCTTTTATGCATAAACCTGATCTCCTTATTTTAGATGAGCCCACCATAGGGCTGGACCCTCTTATGCAGCATGCTTTCTTAGAGCTTCTCGAAAGAGTAAAAAAAGAGGGCAGAACGGTGTTCCTCTCTTCTCATAATTTGGGAGAGGTGGAGAAAAGCTGCGATGAGATAGGAATTATAAGAGAGGGGAAACTGGTAGCAGTAGAAAGCGTAGAATCGTTGAAGCAGAAATTCCTCAAACATATTGAAGTTGAGTTCAAATCGGCGCCTCCTTTAGAAGCTTTTGCAGGGATTACAAATATAATTGATATTAAGCCTAAAGGGACGGTATTTGAGTTTGTGATACAAGGTGAACTTGACCCAATGCTTAAGAGAATTGCCGAGTTTGAAGTGGAGAATTTAACCAGTCATGATATCTCCTTAGAAGACATATTCATGGATTACTACAGCGGGGAGATGGAAAATGCTTAGAAGCGTTTACACTAAAACACTGAGGGAAATAAGCACTTCTTTACTATGGTGGTCCGTTGGGCTTTTTGGATACGTGTTTTTTTCCTGCTATTTTTACCCAGTTATCGCAAGTAAGGCATCAGCTTTTGTTCAACTAATAAAAGACGTGTCTCTTATGAACTTTTTTACTGGTGCCTCTGGTGATTTTGTTACGCCTCAAGGTTATCTTTTCAGTGAGTTTTTCTCAGCTATTGGACCTTTGCTGTTAATCATTTTCTCGATAGGATTTGGAGCCGATGCCATAGCAGGGGAAGAGAATCGAAAGACTGCCGATTTGTTACTTTCTAATCCAATAACAAGAAGTCGTATTATTTTGGATAAGTTTTTAGTGCTTCTCACGGGGAATTTTGTTTTATCCTTAGCATTATGGCTTGGTTTTCTATTGGGAGGGCATATTTACCATATCCAAATAGACAGCTTAAAGTTAATACAGACAAACCTCGGAATGTTTTTGCTTTCATTAAGTTTTGGCAGTTTGGCATTTATGGTAAGTGCCTGGCTGGGGCAAAAGGGTTTAGCTTCTTCAATAAGTACATTGATATCGGTTATTTCATATTTTCTCTGGGGCTTTGGTTCCATGGTAAACAGTCTTAAACCTTATGAGAAATTATCTCTCTTTTACTACTATGCAGGTGATAACCCCCTTAAGAAAGGTTTGAGCTCTAAAAGTGCCTTAATACTTTTAGTTCCAGCAGTGGTCTGTTTAATAGTTGCTCTAGGTACTTATGAAAAAAGAGACATAAGGATTTAGCTAATTCTATCAGAAATTTGTTAGTGGCTTATTTTTGTAGTAACTATTATATCTACAAGAGAGAGAAGCACAATTATATAACAATCCGAAAATGGTTATAATATGAAAATGAAAAAAATTGGAATCTTTGTTTGGTGACATTATCCTCCACATTTATATTTATAAGACACTCTTCCGCGATGCTTGTTGTCCTTCCCGAGGGGTTGAAGGGGATTCAAGTATGGTTGTATTTGTTTATTGTGACATTTGTCCCTGGTGTTGAACTCAGGGGATCAATACCTATGGCAATCCTCTACTACAGCCTTCCAGCGTTTTCAAGCAGCCTATTAATCACGATTGCAAATATTATGATAACCCCCCTCGTCTTTTTGTTCTGGGATTTGTTTGTTAGAATCGCGAAGCACATTAAATTTCTTGATAGGTTTATAAATTTTTACCTTGCGAACTTACAGAAACGTTCGCAACATACCATCGATAAATACGGTTTCTGGGGCTTGCTTGTCTTCGTCGCTATTCCACTTCCTGGAACTGGTGCGTACTCAGGGGCTATGATTGCAGAAATCTTTGGTATGCACAAGATGAAAGCGTTTATTGCAGTTTCTTTGGGAGTAATCATTGCTTCAATTATAGTTACACTTGCGGTCATGGGAATAATACCGCTTACAATAAAATAACCTGCTGAAAAAGATTGCAGGTTTCAGGAGATTAAACCTGCTGAAAAAGATTGCAGGTTACAGAAGAGTAAATCTGCTGAGGAAGAGTATGGATAAATTCGATGAAAATGATCTCGGATTACAGAGGAGTAACAAAGGAGTAAAATCGAAAGGAGAATGATATGAAGGCAATTATTGTGCATGGTGGTGCAGGAGATGCCAAAAAGTTGAATGAAATTTCTGTACGCGTTCAAGTTGTGAAGGAAGCCTCTTTAGAAGGGTATGGAGTCCTGAAGGATGGTGGTAGTGCAACAGATGCAGCAGTTGCTGCAGTTAAAATTCTTGAAGACAATCCACTTTTTGATGCAGGTAAAGGCTCCTACCTCAATGAAGAAGGAGAAGTGGAAATGGATGCAGCAGTAATGAATGGGAATAACCTTTCTATCGGGGCTATCGCAGGCATTCATAAAGTAAAAAACCCAGTTGAACTTGCCCGTGTTGTTATGGAGAAATCGCCTCACAATTTCCTCATAGGACGTGGAGCTGAGGAATTTGGGAAGCAGTTTGGAATTGAATTTGCACCTCTTCACTACTTTTTTACAGAGAGGCTTATTCAAATATGGGAAGGGCGATATGGAGATACTGTTGGAGCAATTGCCCTTGATGAAAGTGGTCTTATTACTGCAGCTGTTTCAACGGGTGGCACCCAAAATAAGCATGTCGGTCGCGTTGGCGACTCGCCACTTGTTGGTTCAGGTTTCTATGCAAACGATTCATTTGGTGCCGTTTCAACAGGCATTGGTGAGGATATAATGAAAGTCGTTTTGAGTTTTAGAATATCCCTTTATTTCCCAACCCATTCCCTTGAGGAATCTGTAAAAAAATCAATAGATGACCTTACAAAAGTAAATGGCAAAGCGGGAGTTATTGCTCTCGATAAAAATGGTAATTTCGCATACGGATACAATACGAAAGGTATGTTTAGGGCATATATAAAAGATGGAATGTTAGTGCCCGAAGCTACATATTAATTTAAGGGAGGGAATTATGAAAAATTTTAGAAAGAGACTGATTGTTTTGTTTATTCTTACTTGTATTTTTTTAAGCCTTGCCTTTTCATCAGTTTACGGTTGGAACAGTCATGGAGAAACGCTTTCATACGTTATAGAAAACATCGATTGGCTGAAAAACTACAATAATATTACAATTACTCCTTATACCTATAAGGATGTTGATACTGAGCTCTATGGGCCTAGTTTCCAAATGCAGTTTCTCGATGGCAATATCGGAGACAAGACAACTGCAATAAATGTTCTTACTACCTATGCTGATGAGCCTGATTGGGATATGGATAAGGGTCTAACTCTTTCAAAGCTCCAGATGCTCACTGGTGGCTCTCAAGGTTTTAGGCATCAGTACTATGGGTTAGGTTTTATTCGAATTGGCATTGGTCCTGAAAGAGCCCAGTATTGGTTTGATCTTGCAAAAATTGCACATGACCATGGTGACGATTACTGGACGTTCAGATTTTTAGCAAGAGCGCTTCATCAAATTGAAGACCTTACTCAACCTTACCATGGAGTGCCTGCTCCTATTGGCATAATCCTAAAGAATATAAAAAGTATCGGGACTCTTACAAATATTGCCTCAAATCATCATTACAATATAGAAGAGTATCAGGGGCAGATGATTGCAATGAAAAACCCTTCATGGCTAAGCGTGCTGAAAGAGAATTCTCCGTTCCCAGTTGAACTAGGCAAACTCAAATCAATCGAGTGGTTGGGAAAATATGCTACCGACATTAGCCGTTCTCGTGTGCGGGTTTTGTGGCCGCTTGAAAATGATTTTTTTGGGGAAAATGTGAACAAAGGCACTGGACTTTGGTATTATGATAAAAGCACCGTAAAATTTGCAACCACAGGGTCAGTGCAGGAAAAGTATGATGAGGCTATTTTATGGTCACTCAAAAACTTTGCAAGCTTCTCAAGGCTTTTGCTTGAGTATGCAAGAATAAAGGTTGGCTTATAACCTGCTGAAAAAGAACGCAGGTTGCAGAAGAATAAACCTGCTGAAAAAGAACGCAGGTTGCAGAAGAATAAACCTGCTGAAAAAGAACGCAGGTTAGGAAGAAGCAAAGTAGCAAAAATTTAAATAAAAATTTGTTCTCTTATCTTTGAGAGTTTTTTATTTTGAGATAGGAAAAATTTTTCAGTAAAGTTAGTCAATTATTAAAAATAACTTATAGGAGGCTGTAAATGGCAAAAAAACATTTTACCCAGGAAGAAGCAAAGGAAATTGGCAAAAAGCTCGGCATTAAATGGGATAAATTCGATTTAGAGCAGTTCAGCCATGGAATTGACGTAGAGCTCGAACACGGGTTACGGGACCCAGAGACAAATGTGACTAATGATGATCCAGTTTTAACTGGCAAAATTGCATATGCACATCTTAAGGAATTCCCTGATTATTATGACCGATTAGAGAAGATGGAGCATGAAGCGGACGAGTTCTGGGGTAAGAAAGAGGAAGAATAAATTTCGAGACTCAAAAGATTTGTTTTGTACAAAATTAACTGATGTTATTTAATTTTAAAAGTTACAGGGAGGGTAATCTTTACCGATTTCTCTTTGAATATGCGAGTGTAGATATCTTTAATCCTGCCTGATTGGCTTCCTTTGCTCGAAGCGATAAAACTTTCCTGTCTTTCACAAATAAACCAGAGGTGGAATAAACACCAATAGATAGGAACTGCGCCACTTCCACTTTAGCTTTTTTGCTTGAGGTCTTTTTTGGCCTGAACAAGAATGTTGGGGTTTTCCCTAATCACATTTTTTACATATTTTTTATCTTTGGAACTAATTGCACCAAAGATACACCAAGCCTCGCACGAGGAGCATCCTACAAGGCATTGCAATGGCTCGGAAACGACTGCTTTGTTCTTTGTAAGATCAAATCCGAAAACTCCTCTGCCGCATGTTGTTACACACATTCCGCACCCTGTGCAGATATCCTCGTTAATCTCGGGATGCCAATCAATCGTTGGTCTTTCAAGCCCTTTCCATTTTGCGTATTTTTCGTCCATTTCTTACCTCCTGCTGATTTTTCTTTAAATTATTTTGATTAAATTTACTAATATTCATAATGCACTTATCATCTACTCTAAGCTTCACTCTCTTCCTAATGATTTTTATGTTTTCATCAATGTAATCATGGCGTATTGAACGCATTGCCTCGAACATATTTTTTAAGAAATCATCTTCTGGTTCTACGGCCGAATATAAAACTCCTCTTCCAAGTTTTTTTTCTTTAATAAATCCTGCAAGTCTCAATTCCTTGAGGTACTTCGAAGTATTATAATGCGTTTCGGAAATTGCATCGGCAATTTCGCATACGTAAAAACCTTTCTGCTCATTGAGAAGCAGTAAGAAAACTTTTAACCTTTTTTCATCAGAAAGTGCTTTAAAAAACTCAGTATATTTGCTCATATGCGTATATTAGCATATATTTAATTTTTTGTCAAGGGGGTGTATGTGGTAGCTAATCAATAGTGATAAAAAATAAAACTAACTTTTGCGAATTATCTAATAAAGTGTAAAATATAAAAAAGCAGAGGTCATCTACCAAAAAGAAGGTACTTGACAGAAATACTATATTAAGATAGGAGGAGAAATGGATATTCTGCACGATTCTTTAACGGGGCTTTACAACAAGCACTTCTTTGATGAAGAGCTTGAGAGATTAAGCAAAACAAGGGGTATTAAAATTGGTGTAATTATTTGTGACATCGAAAACTTCGATGAAGCTCATATGAAGTATTCGCCTTCAGAACGAGACAAAATCACTTTAGGGCTTGCATCGATGTTAAAGACTTCTTTTAGAGAATCTGACATCATTGCAAGAACAACAGAAGAAGAGTTTGGAATTCTTCTTGAAGATGTTAGCGAAGACTTGCTAGTGGAAATATCAAAAAGGATCCTCGAGAAAGTCGAATCATTCAATAAAATAAGCACTCAATTACCAATGAGTGTTTATGTCGGTTGGTCTTTGAGCGACAACTCCTATGGGGATGTAAAGAAAGCCTTTTATGATGCAGGTAAAAACAAGAAAAAAGAGTAAAAATAGGAGAAAGGTAATTTCATAAATCTTTATTTTGAAAGATTAAATCTGAGCTATTTATCAGCGAATTATAGAAGATTAAGTATCATGTTAGAATAATACAGAAAAGGAGAGAATTTTGAATACTAAAAAATTTACAATTCTACACTCAAACGATATGCACGGGGATTTTTTAGCCGAGGTGAGAGGAGAGAAAGGCCATCTAATTGGTGGACTATCACTTCTTTCGGGCTATATCAACAAGGTGCGCAAAGAGGAAGAAAATGTGCTCTTTGTTGTTGCAGGCGACATGGTACAGGGCTCTATAATTGATTCTGAGTACAAAGGCATATCTACGATTGAACTCATGAATTATCTTGCTCCAGATGTTGTGACGCTTGGCAACCACGAGTTTGATTATGGACTCCCACATCTACTTTTTCTTGAGAAGGTTGCAAATTTCCCAATCGTGAATGCAAACCTGTACATCAAAAAATATCATAAAAGACTTATGCAACCTTACACGATTATCAACAAAGCAGGGTTTGATATTCTGTTCATAGGTATCATTACGGAGGATGTCCTTGATTCTCTTTCACTTGACAAAGATGTTGGAAGCTTCATTTCCCTTGAAGAAGCAAGTAATAAGGCCGGAAGGATCACCAATGCATACAAAGATGCAGATATTGATTTAACTGTTCTTCTTACTCATATTGGCTTTGAACGTGATAAAGAGCTTGCCGCTATGCTTAAACCAGAATGGGGAGTCGATTTAATCATAGGTGGACATTCGCATACAATTCTTGAACAACCTGCCTTAGTAAATGGAATTCTAATTACTCAGGCTGGTGTAGGGACAGACCAGGTAGGGCGCTTTGACATCGTAGTTGATGACGAAACGAACAGTATTGTAGATTACAAATGGCAACTCATTCCAATTGATGAAGCGATTGCAGAAAAAGACGAAACGCTTGAGAAGTACATCGATTCATTCAAAGAAGTTGTTGACAGAAAATACAATACCATTCTTATAAAGTTTTCAAAAAAACTCACTCACCCAGATAGAAAATTAGAAACAGAGATTGGCAATTTATTTGCAGATATTTTTAAAGAGCGTTGTGATGTTGATGCTGCTTTTATTGGCAGCGGCTCCATAAGACTTAAAGAAATAGGCCCTGTAGTTACACTTGGAGATTTTCGTTCAGTTTTCCCCTATGTTGACACTATAACTAAATTCACTGTCAAGGGTAAAACTCTAAAGGAAATGTTCAGGACATTTATGAGTAATGAAAACAAGGCAAAAGATGGCGAACACTATCAGGTAAGCAGTGGAGTTAAAGCGGTGTATAACCAGATAGAAAATAGGCTTCAGTCATTATCTATCAACGGGCATGAGGTTGACGATAACCAAACTTACTCTATCTCTCTTCAAGGTTATCATTACGAGAACTGCTTCAAGTTCTTCAATGTTACGACAGAGGGGCTTATAACAATTGCTCAACCTAAAGTTATAACAACATCACAGCGCGATGTTGTTGAGGAATATCTTGCAAACCACCAGAACTTGGAACGTGATGTCGAGGGGCGCCTCATTTATATAAGTTGAAAAACTTATTCCCCTGTAATCCATACTCTTTCTCAGTGGATTATTTCTTAAAGTTATTTTTTCATAACGATTATTCAATAGTTTCATTTATTGAAATTTGAAATATTCATATAATCTAAATATGAAAACAGGATTTGTTGATTTACCCCTTTACGGGGGATCTGCACTACCCTGGCTTTTTTACTCCTTTGTAATCCATACTCTTTCTCAGTGGATTACAAGTTTTGTTAGTGACCCTTACAAAGACGTCATCGCTTCGAAAATAGAAAAACCTTTAAATTTTGTAGATTCAGCTCTTGGGAATAGAAGGGATAAATGGAAAAATTCACCGCTGTAAAGAGATTAATGACATGAAGTATAAGACTATTACAAAAAGCATTTCAGTTAAAGAAGTCGTTAAAAAGTCAATTTTCATTGGAACAGTCAAAAGCGTCGGCAGCCAAGCTGCAGCAAAAAATTTCATTAAGGAGATGAAAGAACACTTTAGCGACGCAAACCATAATGCATATGCATACAGAATAGGGGTTTTAAACGAAGAGTTTTTATATTCCGATGATGGTGAACCTTCAAAAACCGCAGGTTTTCCAATTTACAATGCAATAAGAAGTGCAGGTATCACGAATGTTGTTGTGATAATAACGAGGTACTTTGGAGGAATAAAACTTGGTATTCACGGACTTATTCAAGCCTATGGAGGGACCGCAAAATTTACAATTGAAAAGGCGGGGATAAGCGAACAGGCAATTACAAAAACGTTTTCTATCACTTTTCCATACAATGATTTGCATTTCATAAATTATACTGTGAATAAGTTCGAATGCTCTATTGTTGAAAGGCAATTTGAGGCAACCTATGTTAAGCTCTTGCTAAAAATTGATGAAGACAGATTTAAAGAATTCAGAGAAATATTAATTGCAAGTTCCCATGCAATATTTTGAAAACCTGAATTTAGTTGCAATTTTCGATTTGAGTTCTATGATATAATCAAAGCAAAATTCGTGAAGACAGTGAATATGAATGAGTAAGGCATAAGTGTTTTTCCTCTTGGAGAAGGTGATAGAATGGGAGAATACAAGATGAATGCCGATGCTATAGTGGGAAGCATTGGGGAAGTAGTTGAGGAAGTAACGATAGAAAAAGATGGCAGAATACGCCTCAGAGGTACGACATGGGTGGCTTCTACGGATGAAAAATCGCCTATTCGCATAGGTGAGAAAGTTGTTATCATAGCAATAGATGGCGTTAGATTAAAAGTCAAAAGAAAGGAGGATAAGTAGATGGGAAATATCATTGGTTACACAATTCTTATTATTGTAGCTTTAGTCATACTAATTAAAGCAATTGTTATTGTAAGACAGGGAAGCAATGCCGTTGTTGAAAGACTTGGTAAATTCGCAAGAGTGTTAAAGCCAGGCTTGCACTTCGTTACACCAATCATCGAGTCGGTAAGAAGTGTCGTTGATATGAGGGAGCAGGTGTGGGACTACCCTCCTCAGAGCGTTATAACGAAAGATAACGTTCTTACTAATGTTGATTCGGTAATGTATTACTACATTATCGACCCTGTAAAATCAGTATATGAAGTGAGAAATCTCAACGAGGGTATCTTAAAGCTTACAATGACTGCCTTAAGAAATATCGTAGGAAACCTAACTCTTGACGAACTTCTTACGAGTAGAGAGCAGATAAACGAGAAACTTAGGGTAATTGTTGACGAGGCAACTGACCCTTGGGGTGTCAAAGTGATAAGAGTGGAAGTCAAGACAATAGCTCCACCAGAAGAGATCCTTGAAGCAATGACCAAGCAGATGAAAGCCGAGCGTACAAAGAGAGCATTAATCCTTGAGGCGGAGGGTATCAAGGAATCTGAAATAAGGAAAGCGGAAGGCGAACAACAAGCTAAAATCCTACACGCAGAGGCATTGAAGCAGGAAGAAATCCTTCTTGCCGAAGGTAAGGCGATTGCTGTCCTCAACGTGGCAAAGGCTCAGGCAGAAGCTGTCAAAGTTTACTTTAGTGCCATTCACGAAGGCAAGCCCACAAAAGATCTGCTTGCAATTAAATATATGGAAGCCCTTGAAAAAATTTCTGAGAACCCTTCGAATAAGATATATATTCCATATGAATCTTCTGCTTTGATGGGCTCAATTGGTGCGATAAAAGACATTTTTTTGGATAAAAAACTCGAAGAG
>JAIMJY010000039.1:0-1744 GCA_020692945.1 Caldisericum sp.
TGTTTGTTGGATCAATCACAAGAGAGCTAACATTCAAGTTTGTAAGCCCGGTATTTATAGCATTCCAAGAAGTTCCTCCATTTGTTGATTTGAATACGCCACTACCATGAGTTCCTGCATAAATTGTCTGGGTATTCGTTGGATCAATATCAAGAGAGACTACTTGAGTACTTGTTAGCCCAGTATTCATAAGAACCCATTTATAATCGTCTGCGGCTTTTACAACATTTTCTCTTAACGCTCCTTGAAAAAAAGAAAAAAGCATTAAGGCAGTCAACAAAATTGCAACAGTCTTTTTCATTCTACTCCTCCTTTCTTCTTATAAACTTATTGTTTCTAATTGTATTTTATCCTAATTTTCTTTTTTTTAAAAATATTTTTTACCTCTCCTATTTTTAGTAGTAGTTATTCTTGGGCTCAATAATTTCTTGCGTGCCGATCTTAAAGTCAAGGGTGGCATTTCGTGTATTTGGTTTGGATACGGAAGACCACGGTTGTTGACTTTAGCACGCAACTACTAAAAAAGGGTGGATAGGTATTTGTCTTTAGCCCGGCGAGCAAGGTGAAACAAAGCCGAGTTTGTGCG
This sequence comes from Caldisericum sp., assembly GCA_020692945.1. Taxonomy (GTDB): domain Bacteria; phylum Caldisericota; class Caldisericia; order Caldisericales; family Caldisericaceae; genus JAIMJY01. The sequence continues at coordinate 587 of JAIMJY010000039.1, forward strand.
AGGTGGAGCGAAACCGAGCGAGCAAGAGAAACATCAAAGGCAACAGCTATGGATACTTTAAACCGAAAGAATACATCACAAGAGAAGAGGCAATAATTATTGCGTATAGGATTATAAAACTGCTTCAAAACTAAAAAATGGCAGCAATTATATAAAGTGGGGAAATAGAATTTAAATATCGCAAAACTGAGTAAAATCATATTCCATGGTGGGCTCTTCTAGCTCACGGTAGGAGAGTTTTTTATTTGAACACCAAAGAATAAATTGTAAAGACGACAATTACAGAAGAGTAAAAAGCGGCATACTCAATTTTTATAGTTTATGTAAGGAAATGATTGGTTTTTGATAAGGAATTCCTAAATAAAAACTGGGGAGAACTTAAACTCTCCCCACTAACACAATAAGCAGCTTGTTAAATGATGCTACTCCATATACATCCAAAAGCAATTGTCTGCAATATCCCTATATTGATTTATATCATATTGATATGAGACTTTGAGAATGTTGTTTATTTTTTCGACAAGGTCTTTATCTGATGAGAGTCCTGCAAATACAAAATTATCGTAGTTTGACTCAATATCTATCAATTTATATCGGCCTGTAGATGTTCCATATATGCTTGTAAATATTCCGTTGTACTCTGTTACAAACTTATCAAATAGAGATGCATCTATTTCATCTTTTATAGGTTTATCAATTTGGGTAGGTACCCTTATTGGCTTGAACGGTTTTAAATCTATAGTCATTGCCCAAGTATATGTGTCGTATAAAACAGGAATGCCTTTGATAATTTCTACTGCCTCAAATCCTGCCTGAGAGTTTCTTGCAATGCCCATCTTCTTGTCTATAAGGTCTTTTACTGACTTTATCGATGTGTTTTCAACTTTTATACAAGCTACTTGACTTGTATCGTAGTATGGCATACCAATCAAAAGACCGCTATTTTTTATAAATTGTTCGTTTGCAAGTATAAGGTCGACACTTTTATTTTTTAATGCATCAACAAGCTCCGTATCTTCATAGAATTTAACATCGAGTTTAATCCCAATTCTCCTTGAAATGAGTTCCCATATTTCAATATCTACTGAAAGGTCAGGGAAATCTTGACCTCTTCCGTATTGTCTAAGATGATTTTTCGAAACACCGATTGTTAAAACA
>JAIMJY010000039.1:1756-11400 GCA_020692945.1 Caldisericum sp.
ACAAGATTGAACTTTGTTGCCTTTAAAAGCACCAATTCAATTTCATGTGAGGCGTCTTCAAATGATAGTGTCTCTTTGTAACCAATGTATCCTTCTTTTGTAACCTCGATATTTAGTTCTTTAGCTTTATGAATCCTTAAGTGGAACTTTCCATTGCTATCGGTTATTGTAGATTTTCCATTTATTTTTACTGTTGCGCTTTGCAGAGAGTTTTTATTCTCATCAAAAACTGTACCCTTAATTACAGGGTTATATGTTTGGAAGATAACAAAGAATAAAGATGTTAACAGAGCAATAATTACAATAATTATGATTGTTTTCTTCATTCAGTCCTCCATGTTGCCCCATTATATGAGAAAACTACTCCTATTAATCACCACGGTTTTCTTCTTCAGGGAGAGCTATCTCTATACCACAAAGCGTAACCCATTTCCCATCTCTATATTCTATCCTTATAAAGAAATTGTGGTAGTCTTTATTCGACTCAGGTAATCCAAATGATAAATGGTAAGTATATCCCTCAGTTGTTATTGGTTTGAGCTGTGCGGAGCACTTGCTTGCATTTGCACTAACAATTTGATTTAATTTCAGCATTCTTTCTTCAAGAGCTTTAGTTAAAGTTTGGTTTTTTGCTGCGTTTATTACTTCATTGACCTCATCTTCAGTGAATCCATTATCTCTAAAGAGCTTGTCATAAAAAGCAATGCTTATTTTCTCTGCTTCCTGTGGTGTAATTTGCTTACCGGTTCTTGCATCAACCCATACAGTGTCCAATACTCCGTCGTTACGTTCTTTCGTAAAAGTGACATTCTTAAATGCATCTTCTCCAAAGGTATGCTTTATTATTTCTGCCTCATCTTTAAGAAGTTGGGATTGAGAATCTCTCATTTCTTCTGGAGTTGATGATGCTTTATCTAAGCCAATCTCTTCTGCCTTTGATAGATCCATCCATTTTCCTGAGTTACCTGTTCTATTCAATGGATCAAATGGAACCCATAGAACCATCTTATCAAGCACTTCAGCATAATTTCCGTTATCCATAGATTTCAAAAACTCTTCTACAAGTTTATCAGGATTGTTAATCTCTCCTCTGGTCTGAGTTGTCTTGATAGAAATAGCTAAAGAGAGAATCAAGACAGCAAAAATTACTAATAAAACTTTTCTATTTCTCATTATTACCTCCTATAAACTTTAGATATACGCTTCTCATGGGCAGTGTGGAACAGGCCCACTGCGATTATCTTGATTCCTTGGAGCACGTTGTCCATGGAGATAACTTGCTAAAGCGGTACTTTCAATCTCATCCCACTGCGTTACAGAGTTTGGATTTGTAGAATAGAGAAAGCCATCATACTCTGCTACCGCATTAATGTCGTTTTTTACATTGTCACGCATAGCACTATTTCCTGCATCCATTGCCCTTCCTTTCATGTGCCAACTCCAAACCCAACTATTTAAAAGACTTTTATTATACCAATATGACCTAAAAACACAGGAAGGGGTATATGGAGTGTTTCCCATAAGTTTTCTTGTATTTTCCATACTTTGAAGAACGGTTGTTGCAATTTTTACCTGGCGATCATAGTCAGGGTGCGAGCTGGGGTTACTCCATATATTATCAATGCCAAGCTGAAAATGGGGTGCTAAATAGAGAGTGGAGTTACTGTCCCAATTACTTAGCCATTTTCCTCCGACTAAATAAGTATTAGTATCAGAAAGATGATTATTCCCATTTACTCTCCAGTCGTATATTACAAACCTGTTGTTACTACCATCCCAGTCTGCAATAAGGCTTCCCAAAGCACGTGCAGCATACTGTACCCATACGCATGGATAACCATCAATTGTCATCACTGGATAAGGCATGGTTCCCGGGAAATTGAAAGAGTATTGAGTGGTTTGACCCGTAGACTTATCCAATATAGAATAAGAAATTGTTGAATAAAAAGTGGTCGATGACATGTAAAATGCGTTTGTCTGACCATTTATTTGAAGTACATATGTAGGCCCTGGAGCAAGTGTGTAAGTCCCTCCAAGAGGAGAGGCAAGATCTTCAAATTTCACATAAATGTGACCGTTCACATTGTAACCATTTTTTGTGGTAGAATAACAAACAACGGGATAATCTCCTGAATTATCGCTTATGTTGGAAAATACAATCGGAGTTGTTGGATAAGAAGCTGAAGATACACCTTGCCTGCAAAATGAACTCACCAAAAGAATCACCATTATTAGAATTGAGAGAGTCATTTTAACAATCCTCAAGGAGCTAACTTCTTTTGTAATTTTCCTCATTGTAGTGTAACCTCCTTATTTTATCTTCTTTTTACAAACTACAAAATTTAATCTTTTGTAATCTACACTCTTCTCAGTAGATTACTTTCTTTTCGTGATAATTTTTCTGTCTCTTCACCTCCTATCTCAACCTTGAGGAACTTATTCTTCTGTAATCTGTGCTCTCCTCAGCAGATTATTCCCTCTTCCGACATCCATCATCTCCCTTCCGAGGGCTAAATTTGTTCCTCTTTTGACTATTCCTCTTCTAACAATGGCATAATTGTTTTTCAACAGGTTTTCCCAGCCTTTCTATATGTAAGACCTTTAGCTCCAAAAATTTTTCCACTTTTTTCACAAACGAACTCTCAACAATTCTTTTGCAGTAAACTATCTAATACTGTTTCTGCATCTCTTCAAGCAAGCTGTTCTCTCAACATCAGTTTTTAGTCCACCACTCTCATATCACACCACCTCCTCTTCTTCAATAAGATTTTTCTTTTCCTCATTTTTATCTCGGCGTACTCACTTAAAATTTTTCCCTCATATAGAATCGCAAAAAGGATTGCAATTACAGAAGAATAAAGACCTCAAAATATAGAGAAAAATAACAAATTGTTCGGAAAATTTTTTATAAGCAATCAAAGACAAATAAAGAAAAGCATTACTTTAAAATAGCTTTATTAACATCGGAAAATGCCAACTACATTCTTAGTCCCTTAAGGTTTATTAAATCATTAAATTTTTTATAAATTTTTGGTATATAGGGAAATTCAATAAAAGAGATAAGGAAGGTTTAGATTCATTAAAACTAAAAAGTTCAGGTAAAATTTTGAAGAAATACAAAATTTATTGTTGTAAAGTATTGAAGTATTTTATACATATTTAAATTTTTCGTATAATTAAATTGAGGCTTTACACGAGATGCTGAAATGAATGAAAAAGAATTAATAAGCCGAGCACTAAACGACAGGGAATCCTATGCCGAAATTGTAAACCTTTATTACAAGGAAATATCCAATTATATTTACAAGAGGACTTTTGATAAAGAAGTTGCAAAGGATCTAACGCAGGAGACGTTTCTGAGAGCATTAAAGTATCTGCCTTCTTTTAAAGGAAAAAGCTCTTTCATTTTTTGGCTTTTGAGGATTGCAACAAATGTTATAAACACTCATTTCAGGGAAGAAATCAAGAATAACACATTATCGAAAAAATTTCAAGAGACTCATTCTGAAGAACTAAATAGACCCCCGGATGATACCGTTGATTATAAATTTATTTATGAATACGTTAATGAACTTCCTCCAAGAGAACAAACAGTGATAACCCTCGTATTCTTTGAGCACAAAAATATTAAAGATGTTGCGTTGATTATTGGCCGTGCTGTTAGTACAACGAAAAAAATATACTATAACGCTCTTAAAAATTTGAAAAAAGAGATGAAAAAAAATGGTACTAATTTTTAAAAACTTAAGTCTTATATATAGAGGCAAAATATGAAAAGAAAGAATAAAGAAGACACAGAAAAAATAGAGAATATGCTTAGAAGCGTTAAACCGCCTGAATTAGCTGACGAAGAAATAGAAAGCTATAAAGAGGATTTTAATAGAGTTTTATTGGAAAAATTCTCTGATATTACCCTTCAAAGAGAAAGAAGACATGTTTTAAGAGTGAAACTTGCTTATGGATTGGCTATATTCATTTTGGTTTTCACTTTATTTTCATTTATGTATGTGAAACCATATCTAATTAGGGTAGCAACCGCAAGAATAATAAGCGAACAACTTAAAATAAAGGTTACGCTTAAAGATGTTATAACTAAGGATGGTGTTGGAATTGTAATTTACAGTAACGAAGAGTATGTCGTAAATTTACAGGATGAAAAAATCCAGATTCTTCAACCTATACCATACAGGCCCTCAGAAGAAGAGAAGGAGAAAGCAGTTGAAATTGTAAGGAACAGTAAAGAAGCAAAATACTTTGTTGCAAAGGAAGGAGAAGCCCCACAGGATATTAGTAAAAACCCTGTTTTATCCATTGAAGGTTTAATGTTTCCAAATTCAGGCAAGAAATTGGTAGAGGTAAGTCTTGTATATACTCCTACAAATTATCATCAGGGCCAGCAGTCTCCTTTGATGACTGTAAAATTTACCGTAGACATCGAAAAGGGAGAAATCCAGCCATAAAGGCTTAATATTTAAACTGTTTTCTCTTTTATATTGAAATATTTTTTAGAAATCTGAAGTCTCCTTTATGAGAAGAAGTTCTCATAGAGGAGATGGTGTAATATGAGGGTAGTAAACCTGCTCACGAAAATCGCAGGTTACAGAGGAGTAAGCTAAAAATTAATGCGAATAAGAGGAATCATCAGTGAAAAATGTAGAAGCAGTTTTAGGAAGTTTGCGGAAGTGAAATCTCTAAGAACTTGCAGTGAAAAATGTAGAAGCAAGCAGCAGGAAGTTTGTAAAAACAGAATCTCGTGAAACCTATTTTGAAGTTTAAAAAATGAAATTTAAACAAGGAGGTAAAGCAGAGAAAAATTGTAGAAAAGATGGTAAATGTTGTTTTACAAAGATAAGAATTTTTAACCAAGGAGGCTTAAAATGAAGAGAAAGATTTTAATCTACACAACAATAATGTTGCTGGTGGTAAGTTTTGTCTTTTGTTCAAAAAACATGTTCCCCGTATTTGGTGATACCCCTGATTTTTCAGAAAGTCACTATAATTACATAATAATGGATTATCCGGTGGCAGTTTCTGTAGACGAAGTGTATTCAATATATGCTAATTACTTGCAGGGCTATGGTGTTTGGGAAGTTTACATGGATGATTTTTATTGTGATGTCAATAATGGAAGTGAATTATTTTACAATTGGTATGTCACTCCAGATAGTAGTAAGTATTATGAGTACGGCTCATTGGTCCTTAACACAAACGACAGTCGTATAAATTATCAGGTAATGTATCCTGCATCAGATAAATTATTATATGCAAACACAAAGAGTTTCTCTGCTTATCTTGAAGCAAATAATTCGTCTGGACTTGCTTATGGTGCTGCAAGATTTGAGTATAGTGAATTTGGATCCTTCTGGATCTATCCAGAAGTTGAAATATCCTTTTAGGAGGAGAGGGTGAAGAGAAAGATAATAATAATCATTATTATTATCTTAATTGCTGTTATAGGAACTGCCTACATTGTATACGCAAAAGGTATTTTTAGTTCAGGATTTGATATTTTGGGGTGGCATCTTGGAAATACTCTGAAAAACGATAAAATAGTTGCCAAAGTTAATGAAGAACCTGTATATCTTAGTGAAGTTGCACTCCCTTACTTTTCTAGGAACTTCTCATATTTACAAGCCAAAGAATATATCGAGTTTATGCTACAGGACCCAAATACGCCTGAAAGTACTAAAGAAGAACTTTTAAAAGGTAAGCCTTTAACCCCGGAAGAAGAATTACAAGGAATAATTGGTATGAAACTCCTCTCCCAGGAACTGGAAAAGGAAGGCATGACTATACTGGAAGAACAAATTAACAAAGAATTAAAAGAGTTAGAAGATTTACATAAATATAATCTTGAACACTACCCAGATAGCCCGTGGAGCAAATATTATAAGGAGCTTTTGAGGGTTCTTGGAGCAAGTGATGAAGAATGCATTGAGAAATATTACCACTTTAGAGAGTACCAAAAAATGATAGATTTGTGTAACAAATTTTCTAAAACAATCATTGCACCAGAGCCAACAGAAGAAGAAATAAAGGAAGAAATGACAAAAAGCAATATTGTAAGAGAGACTGCTATTGAAAACTGCAAATCAAGATATATTCATAACATAATTGATAAAAAAATCGAAGAGTTAAAGAAATCTGCCAACATAGAGATTATTGATATTGAAGCAGTGCGGAATCTTAGCAAAATCTTTGAGTAAAGGTATACAACTGCTTAAAAACAAGGAACTGACTTTTTTCAGTTCCTTGTTTTCTCGTGTCTAATAAATGAAAGAGTATAAAATGTAAATAAAAAAGGAAGTAGAGCAAGCAATATGAATGTAAAAAAATTATTCTGTGAAACTTTTTTATAGGTTTTGAAGTCTATATATATGTGAGAGGAGTAAAAATCTCGGAGAGGAGATGGTGTAATATGAGGGTAGTAAACCTGCTCACGAAAATCGCAGGTTACAGAGGAGTAAGCTAAAAATTAATGCGAATAAGAGGAATCATCAGTGAAAAATGTAGAAGCAGTTTTAGGAAGTTTATGATAACAAAATCTTTAAGAGTCTGTTTATGGAAAAAAAATGCAGAGGCGGTTTCAGGAAGTTTGCAGTAGTGAGATCTCTTCAAAACTTAGTTTAAGGTTTTTAAAAAGAGTTAAATAAGGAGATGATGTAATATGAATAAAGCAATAATTATTATACTCTTAATTCTAAGAACAATTATAACTCCTTTTTGCAATCTTGCAGGTAGAGGAACTAAAACAGTTGAGATAGGCAAAAGAGCACAACTTGGATTCACAGGGATTTACATAACTGTGTTAGATTATAGAAGAGTTTATCCCTCTATTGAAGAAAAAGAATCAGAGCCAAAAAAATACATTGCATTTGAAGTGTTGCTAGATGGAAGTAAGGACAGAACTGGCGGAGATCCTCCTGGGCATTTCGGAAACCCTCTTGGCTATGATTCCTTTGAAGGTTATGAGTTATGTGGATCCTTCTACGTTGAAGGAAAAGGCGATCCCAGGCAAAAGCTATATAGTGACCTTGATCCACCAAGAGTAGCCCGCCTTTTCGGAAACGATCACCCTTCAATAATTGGCATGGGAAAATTAGAAGGAAAAATAGCTTCAGGATGGGTTATTTTTGAACTCCCTGAAAATTTTGAGATTAATAAATTTATTTACTCATATAGGGAATATTCTGATCTAACAAAAATGCTTCTCCCTGAAGCCAAGGTTCAGATAATCTTCGAAAACCCTATAAAATAAAGATTTTTCTATGCAATTAGCTTGAGGGTGCTTAAAGGCACCCTCTTAAGAAAAAAATAGAAAAATTCTTCTTAAAATTACGAAACTTTTTTGGAGTTCGAGAGTCTTATATATGAGGAAAAGAATTTTCAGAAAATTCTCTCAGAAAAGTGATACATTTTTTAGAAATCCGAAGTCTTATATATGTAGGGAAAATTTTGGAAAGGAAGAAGGCAAGAATGTGTAAAAAAAGAGTGAAAAGCGAAGGTTACTTTTATTGTTCCGAAAAGAAAAGAATTTTAGGAGGTGGACTGGGGCAAAAACATAGAAAAGCAAATTGCTTTAGTGAGTTGGATTGAAAAAGACTTAGAAGTTTAGAAGTGCAAAGTTAAAATTTAAACAAGGAGGTAAAAATTTATGAGTTATTATGGATTTGATAAAAGTGATTATCCAGGAGATGACGTAATGCAAGCATGGTGGACAAATTCTCCATTTTACTTCGTGGGTTTTTATCTTGCTCCTGCCCCACACCATACAGGCACTGGCTGGATGAATAAGAGAGCAACTTTAAAAAGTCAGGGGTGGGGATTTCTCCCTATATATAATGGTAGACAAATTAGTGATTCAAATTTGACTGAGCAACAAGGGAGAACGGATGCACAAAATGCAGCAACGCTTGCAAGAAATGCTGGATTTTCATACAATACTGTGATTTATTTAGATATCGAAACTGGTGGGACATTGCCACCAAGTGGTATTAACTGTACTGGTTATAGCGATACTCAATGCAATAAAACTTATGGTGGCTACCCTTTAAGCGTTGACTTAGATATTGCTACCTCTAAAGATCCTTCGGTGTATTGATTATGAATTGTAAAATATTTTGTAGAGGGAGCTAATGATGAACAGAAAGTTGATATATTTAATATTTTTTACGTTTTGTATTATTTACTTTACGGTGGGCTGCAGAAATACTGAGAAACCTCAGCAGCCACCTCAGTTTTTTTCAATTCAAATGGTTGATGAAAGAGATGGATGGACACTGTGCAACGACGGCAAAGTTTTACGGACAATTGATGGAGGGGAAAATTGGATAGATGTAACTCCTGACATTGGCAAAGCAAAAAAGACAGTTTTAGGAAAGTTTTTTCTTACATCAGACATTGGCTGGGTTGCATTATCAGAAGACTATCAGCATTTAACCAGTAATTCATCTGTAACAATATGCACAACTTATAATGGTGGAAAAAACTGGGAAAAAGCAGATATTCCAGGCCAATATTATAGAGCAGAACCCTGTTTCATTAATGAGAAAATTGGTTGGGTAGAATTGTACTATAATGATAGTCTTGCACAGCAACCTCTGGATATTTATCATACGAAAGATGGTGGAAAAAGTTGGGCAGAAGTGTCAAGCACAGGTACGGTTGCAAATGAACCTGATAGTATTCCATTAAGCCCACTCAAGGAGGGAATTTATTTTTTAAACGATTCGAGGGGTTGGGTAACAGGTCAACCTCGAGCAAATGGTTACACTATGCTTTATATCACCAATGACGGAGGCAGAACCTGGAACCATCAGGACCTGCCAATTCCTGAAGAATACCAGCACAGTCTGATTACAATTAAAGCTCCTATATTCTTCAATGATAAAGATGGCGTTCTCCCTGTTACATTTGACGTTGATCAACCTCAACCTAGTATATTCAATGTTTTTTATCATACAAATGACGGTGGAATGAACTGGCTAATTAATCCTCCATTAAATATTGGTGCACCACCTGTATATGACTTTGTCGATTCAAAAACAGGTTGGGTGGTTGATGAAACGTCATCAACACTTTACACCACAATAGATGGAGGTAAAAAATGGACTAATTACAATACAGACCTTAAGGGTATCTCTCAAATTGACTTCGTTAACAGCAAAGTAGGATGGGCAATCAGTAATGGCGCGCTTTACAAAACAGTAGATGGAGGAAAGTCCTTTAATAAAGTAAGAGTTTCCGTAAATTGCTGAAAAAGAGCACAGGTTACAGGAGATAGAATTGCTGTTTTTAGCAATTCTATATGAGAGAAACAAATTTTCAGAAAATTCTCTTAAAAAATGTAACATTTTTTGCAAATCCAAAGTCTTTAACCTTCTGTAATTCACTGAGAAAGAATGTGAATTACAAAGGAATAAATCCACAATTATTTTCGCAATTCTTAATCTTCTGGAACCTTCTCAAAAATAGTAAAGGTTAGAGAAAATTAAATCCGTGCTCCTCGTCAGCGGATTCTATAAGAGAAGAAGTTTTTTAAAAATTCCCTGAAAAAAGTGGAACTTTTTTGGAGTTCGAGAGTCTTATATATGAGGAAAAGAATTTTTTGCTTAAAGTGAAAAATTGATTTTTCAAAATTCTCT
>JAIMJY010000040.1 GCA_020692945.1 Caldisericum sp.
TTTATGACTTTTAAAAAATAACCTGCTTAGAAGGATTACAGGTTACAAAAAAGTAAATCTGTACTCTTTATCAGCGGATTCCAGATGATTAAAAGACTCTACAAATCAATAATCACTGCAAGAAATATAAATTTTCATCAGGTTTACTGAACATATGATGCCATAGTAAAAATTGGCAGGTACAAGCCAATCAGCACGCCACCGATTAACCCACCAACAACTACCATCATGATTGGATTAATTAGAGATGTTAAATTGTCTACAGCATGGTCAACTTCATCTGAATAGAACTCTGCAACTTTATGGAGCATTCTATCAAGGCTTCCACTCTCCTCACCAATACCAGTCATCTCAATTAACATTGCTGTAAAAAGACCTCCTTGCGTAAGAGCCGCTGAAAGAGACATTCCTTTTTTAATGCTGTCAATGACTCCTTCTATCGTTTCTCCGATAATCACGTTATCAATAGTTCCTTTTACGGTTTGGAGACATTCTACTATAGGAATACCCCCGGAAAACAAGGTGGAAAAAGTGTCACTGAAACGGGCCATTGCGGATTTCTTAGTAAGGCCTGAGATAACTGGAGCTCTTAGCTTAATCAAATCAAGAGTCCTTCGTCCTCGAGGAGTTCTCGCCCATCTTGTGTAAACCACACCGATAATAATAACAATGATAAGGAGAATCCATCCCCTGTGTATGAGTAAGTCCGCAAAGCCAAAAATCAATTTAGTGGCGGCAGGGAGAGGCGCACCGAGTTGTTTTAAAAAACCCTCAAAGGTTGGAATTACAAAAATGAACAAACCAATAACTATTAGTAAAGCAAACGCAAGAACTGCAACAGGGTAACTCATTGCACCACGAATTTTTGCTCTTATCTCATTGTCTCGCTGAAGGAAGCCGCTCATTGTAATAAGAGAATTTCCAAGATTACCACTTGCCTCACCTGCCTGAACCATGCTGATATAAAGTGGAGAAAATACAGTTGGAAACTTAGCAAGTCCTTGTGAAAGCGCCTGTCCTTTCTGCACTTCGTCAGTAAGTGCCTGAATTACAACAGAAAGTTTAGGGTTTGAAGTCTGCTTCTGCATTACATCAAGCGCTTTTGACATAGATAGCCCTGCGTTAAGCATAGTGCCAAACTGGTTTGTAAAAATGGAAAGGTCCCTTATGGAAATCCTGCTGAACCTTGAAAAGATTCCTCCCTGGCTTTGGCTGCCCTGACTAGTTAACACTCCCCCTTTCTTTTCATGAATAAAAATAATCTTGTACCCTTTACTCCTCAAGATATCTGCAATCTCATAATCAGATGCCCCTTGCAACCTTCCCGTTGCAGTTTTTCCTGAAGCATTGATAATTTTGTAATCGTAAAAGGCCATCTCTACCTCCCCATTAAGTGAAGATAATTATCCTTATTAAAGGCATATCTCAGACCTTCCTCGTAAGTAATCAACCCCTTAGAAACAAGGTCTTGTAAAGACTGCTCCATCGTTTGCATTCCTAAATTTTTGTTCGTTTGTATAACTGAGGGAATTAGGTGTGTTTTTCCCTCTCTAATCAGGTTACGCACAGCAGGCGTTGCAATAAGCACTTCTGTTGCAAGGGCAAGCCCTTTCTTGTCGGCTCTCATTATGAGCTGCTGTGAAAATATAGCAACCAATACGCCTGCTAGTTGTGTTTTTACTTGTTCCTGCTGGTAAGGAGGAAACACGTCGACAACTCTATCGATTGATTGAGAAGAAGAGTTGGTATGAAGCGTAGCAAAAACGAGGTGTCCAGTTTCGGCGGCCGTAAGAGCAGTTGCAATGGTATCAAGATCTCTCATTTCCCCGAGCAAAATTACGTCTGGGTCCTCACGAAGAGCTGCGCGCAGTGCATTGGGAAACGCAAGGGTGTCACTTCCCACTTCTCTCTGAACAACTACGGAATGCCTGTGCTTAAAAAGATATTCAATTGGATCTTCAATAGTTACAATGTGTTCGTACTTCTTTGCATTTATCTGATCAATCATTGCCGCAAGAGTGGTTGATTTGCCATGTCCCGTTGGACCCGTTATAAGGATGAGTCCTCTTTCTTCCTCGATGACTTTCATAGCTATAGGTGGCACGCCAAGAGAGTCGAGTGCTGGTACCTCAAAGGGGATACGCCTGAAGGCGGCTGCAATGGTTCCTCGCTGGTAAAAAACATTCACTCTAAATCTCGCTACTCCCTTAATTCCAAAAGAAAAATCGAATTCTAAATGTTCTTTGAAAAGATCCTTTTGCTTATCCGTCATTATAGAGAACATCATCTCTGCAATATTTTCAGGAGTAAGAGGCTCTTCTTCCGTTCTTACAAGAGTTTTACGTATTCTAAGGACAGGCGGCAAGCCAACTGTAAGGTGAATATCTGAAGCTTCGTTTTCTGCTGCAAATAAAAGAATTTCATCTAAGTTCATTCTGCTACCTCCAATGTTGAAACAACTCTAATTACTTCTTCAAGAGTAGTAAGCCCTTCTGCTGCTTTTGTCAACGCATCATCAATGAGGGTCTTCATACCGTTTTTCTTAGCTTCCAAGGAGATTTCTTTTGAGCTTGCATTTCTCATGATTAACTTTTGAATTTCAGATGTAATTGGGAGAATTTCAGTAATTGCCATTCTGCCCTTGTACCCAGTATGATTGCAACCATCACATCCTTCTCCTTTATAGAAAGTGAGTCCTTCTTCAACTTGAAAACCGAGATGCTCAAGGACATTGGAAGGTGGAGAGTATGACTTTTTACATCTCAGGCAAATCTTTCGAATAAGCCTTTGTGCTGTAGCACCTATAAGAGAAGAAGCTACAAGAAAAGGCTCAACACCCATATCAATAAGTCGAGTGGGTATGGAAGCAGAGTCATTTGTATGTATTGTTGAGAAAACGAGGTGGCCGGTGAGTGCTGCTTCTATAGCAATTTGTGCTGTTTCCTTATCTCGTATTTCACCAATTAAGATGATGTTTGGATCCTGCCTAAGGATAGATCGCAGAGAATTAGAAAAAGTAAGCCCAGCCTTATCGTTTACCTGAACCTGGTTGATTCCTTTCAGTTGGTACTCAACTGGGTCCTCTACTGTTATGATGTTCTTGGTAGGAGAGTTCAATCTGGTAAGGCATGAGTAGAGAGTGGTCGTTTTGCCTGAACCAGTTGGTCCAGAAATCAAAATCATGCCATATGGCTGGGTGATGATGTTCTCAAATTTTTTCATATTGTATTCAGAGAAACCAAGAGCTTCAATGGGTTTTATTGATAAAGTTTTGTCAAGTATACGAAGAACGATTTTCTCACCAAAAATTGAGGGAAGGGAAGAAACCCGAAAGTCTATAGGGCGCCCCTCAAACTTAAGTGAAATACGTCCATCCTGGGGTAACCTTCTCTCAGCTATATCCATGTTGGAAATGATTTTAAGTCTTGTGAGAACGCCAGGTTGGATTTTCTTAGACAACGACTGTTTCTCAGCAAGGATGCCATCGACCCTGTAACGAATTCTCAGGCTTGATTCAAGCGGCTCCACGTGTATATCAGATGCCCCCTCTACAATTGCCTGAGATATAATGTTGTTTACAATTTTTATGACAGGGGCATCTTCACCAAGCTGTTTGAGATGTGCGAGGTCAAGTTCCTCATGCTCTTCAACGACTTCAGGACCGCCAGGAACTGCTTCCTCTTCCGCTTTCTTGAGAGTGGTTTCCATTTCATAATATTTTTCAATAGACTGGCTGATAGCAGCGCGGGTAGTGACAAAAATTTTGACGCTGCTACCAAGACATAGGCGTAAATAATCAATTGCCTCAATATTCGTAGGGTCGGAAATAGCAGCATAGAAAGAGCCTTTTTCTTTTTTAAGTAGAAAAAATCCATAGTAATTTAATTTTTCAGGGTCAGTCAATCTTAACACTTCCTTATCAACAGGATAATTTAAAAGGTCAACAAATTCATAGCCCCATTGGTCAGCAAGAATTTGAGACATTTGAATGTCAGTAATTACACCTGTATCATAAAGAACTTTAAGGATAGGCTCCTTAGTAACCTTTTGAATAGTGAGGGCTTTATCGACGGCTTCTTTTGATGCAAAACCTTTTTGAACAACAATTTCCCCCACCCTTACTATCCCTAAGGGCATCATCTGTTTTCCTCCTCGTTGATACCGATGATTTTACCGTTATCTGGAAGACTCATAAGCGTTTCTTTTACGTTTTTATAATTTGGGTTAAGAGATATAATCTCTTCTAAAGACTTGCGATAATCGCTCATAAGACCGCGAGCCTTATTAATCAAGGCGACCCTATAAAGCAAGGCAAGGCGAATTTCCAAATCAGAACTCTCAAACGCTAAGCCCATTTGGTACTGTTTTATAGCAAAATCCTCGAGAAGAATCTTTTCGAATGCAACACCAAGGAAGAGGCGCATAAATGACTCAAAATGATGAGAGCGCACAACAAATTGGAAAGATGCAATAGCTTCCTCGTACCTTTCTGTAAAGAAATACATAAACCCCAGCACAAAGTGAGAATGATAGTCGAAAGGATTTTTTGTTTGTTCTACTTTATACTTTTCAATTAAAGGCAAAAGCGAATCGGAGTAGGTATGGGAGGGCTTCACCCCATCAAATAAGTGCAGCATATCAATCACAGACTCACTCTCAACCTTTCCGGTAATGTTTTTAAGTACCGCAATTTCGTTAAGCGGATCCCTTTCAAGGACTACTGAGTATATTTTCGAAGACTCTTCTTTTTTATCTGCCAATTCAAGAAATTGGGCAATCCCTACAAGAGAATCAACATCAAGCGTATCGATAAGTTTCATTGTAGAATCGTAAACAAGCTGCCAATAACTTAGCGAGTTTGTTTTCGCAATAGATAAAAGCGTCTTGGGTGCTTCTCTGAAGTTCTTTGTTTCAATAAGAAGGCCGAGGTATTTTGCCATATATGGCACTTTGTCTGGCTTAAGTTCAAGCACTAGAATCGTAAGGCGAAGTTTTTTATTCACATCTTCAACTGTATCAAGGTAACCAAAGATGGCCTCAGCAAAAATAGTCTTTTCGTCGTCAAGAGGTATGTCTTTGATATAGTTCGCAATTTCTACATAATCCTCAAGTGGCAATTTGTTGACTCCGTGAGCGCTGATGAACCACTTTATGGCCTCAGGTTGTTCCCCTGACGCAAAAAGCAGTTTTCCAAGAAGATAAGCGTATTGATAGTAAGTCTGCCCAAAAATATTGTTTTTCTTTAGAATATGTGCAACCTTTAAAAGAGAAGAAGAATCTTCTCTCACATACGGAACTAGCCTTGTTGCAAAGGAATCTATTAATTCTTTGCTAGGAGTCTTCTCTAAAATAGCAATAGCTTCGCTGATTTTATTGAGTTGCGTAAGGCCATCAAAAATATCTTTTATAACTTCAACATCGTACGGAATGACATTTGAAAGCTCACGCAAAATTTTCAGCTTTTCCTCGCCCTTAGCATTTTTAGAGGCCGCTCTCAAATAAAAAATTTCCTCATTACTATATTTGATTGCTTTATAAGTTTCTGCAAGCTTCAAAGCAATTTGTATGTTTGAAGGATCCAACAACATGGCTTTAAGGTATATATACTCTGAAATTTGTAAGTTAGTTGACTCAAGTCCGCTAGCAAGGCTCAAAAGCAAAGAAGAAGCCTGATCAATGTGACCAAGTTTTATTTCCTCAAGTGCCTGGATATAAGAAGGGTTTTTAAGGACTCCAGTAGCTTTTTCGATAGATTCTCTCTCTATCCCACGAAGGTTTTGTGCTTGCTGGGATGGTCCAGCAGTTTGTTCCTCGATGTTAGGTTGAAATTTTTCTTTCAATCTAATACCGGAAACGCCGGGTTCATCTTTTACGAGTTGAGGACTTAAGGGTTCTTTTGTCGTTGACTCTGCCTTTCCCTTTTTGTCCTCTATCTCATTTAATTTTTGCTCTAAAGACTGCTTTTCAGAATTATCGATTCCAGTTTTCTTCTTTATGTTTTCTTGAGACTCCGTAGTATTCCTGTTATCTTCTCTTGACGAAGGAGCTTTTTGAAGGATATCAGAAGAGGTACCTGCATTCTTGCTATGCTTACTCTCGTTAATTTCCTTTACTCTTTGAAGAGCTATTTTATCATTAGAAATAATTGTCAAAAGAGTATTGAAATAACCAATGGCATCATCAAAACGACCAAGTCTGTATGAGAGTTCTCCACCAATTCTTAATAGATCAGGAGAAATTTTACTCTCGGCCTGGACGATTCTTTGCACTAATTTAAGTGCATTTGACAGATAACCTAAACTCACGTAGGTTTCGATGATTTTGTTCATCAGGTTAAAGTCCGAAGAGAATTGCACCTCAAGAAGTTTGAGAATTTCTATTGCTTCACTTGTTTGTTTCAATGCTATCTTATTTTCAACAACAGAAAGAGTTGCTTCAGCTCCTTTTTTTATATTGTTAACTTCAAAATAAAGAGGAGCAAGCTTCTCGTAGACCTTGACAAGAATTTGAGGATTATTAACAGAGTGTGAAAGCAAAATATCAAGGAGTGTCTCGAAAATATTGATGGCTTCGTCAACTTTACCAAGTTCATAAGAGCTGTCTCCAGCCCTAACTGTTTCTTCGAGGGCTCCCTTGAAATCTCCTGAAGAAATGAGAGACTCTAAAGATGAACGGTAATTCTTTTTACCAAAAATAGCGCTCATTCTCATCAACTCCTTTCTCTTAATTATAAAAGATTTCTTACAAATTCAAAATAAAAGTCATTTTAATCCTTTGCGAAATAATCCACTGAGAAGGATTAAAAAAACAAATTAAAAAAAATCAATAATCCTTTTAAGTACTTCATTTACAATTTCTTCAACTTTTTTATCATAAAAAATAGTTAAAACGGAAGTTGTGCCCAATGAAACTGATACAAGGTGGGTATCCTCGAGCATCGCCTGGGCGAACCACATGCATTCGTTCCTCACTTCAATTTTACGAATAATTTCTCTCTCCTTAATATTGTCCATAATATTTGGCAATATCGCGATCATGTTCTTCAAGGGTCTTTTCGAAAACAGCTTCTCCATCTGGTTTAGTCATAAAATAATAATAGCCCGTTTCGGGAGCGTTGATAACTGATTCTATTGATTTTATCCCAGGGTTAGAGATTGGAGCAGGTGGAAGCCCTGCATATTTATAAGTATTATAAGGAGAATCAATTTGATAATCTTCGGGAGAGAACCACTCTTTATGTTCAGAGAGAACGTAAAGAATCGTTGAATCAGCCTGAAGAAGCATTCTTATATGAAGTCTGTTTAAGAACACGCTTGCAGCAAGGGGCCTATCCTTATCACGTTGAACTTCTCGCTCTACTATAGAAGCTAGAATGATGGCCTCTTTCAACGTTAACCCTTTATTTTTTGCAAGCAACTCAAAGTTGTCAGGAAGCATTTCATTAAACCTTTTCTTCATTTTGTCAATAATCTCTGAAGAAGAACTCTCCTTAAGAAACTTATACGTATCAGGGAATAGGTACCCTTCATAGGGTAAAGCATTTGTAACAAATTGACTTTCATCTAATGCAATTCCTGCATCAAACAGTTTCTTTGAAATATCTTTCACGGTATAGCCTTCGGGAATAGTAACAGTTATTTCTTCTGGCACTCCTCCTTTTCTGAGTTCATTTATGATCTGAAAGGCATTGCTTAAGTTATTAAAAACATACTTCCCACTCTTTAATTTATTTTCACTGCCCGTGAGATAAACAAGGGCAATAAAACCATAAGGGTCAACGATAAATGCATCGTCTTTAAGAGTAAAAGCGACGGATTTCACTGTTGAGCCATCTGTGATGTCAACAGTACCTGAATTTTTTCGCGTAAATAGAGAGGGGAAAATTTCCACAAGTATCATACTCGACCCGATTAGAGCTATAACAACAATAAGAACTATGTTTCTTTTCGTTCTTTCCTCCTATAATAGTTCATGTAACTTTCGAGTATCACCACGGCTTCCATCGAATCCTTTATCTTCCGCTCCTGCTTCCCGTGTATGTTTAAATTGCGAAAGATTTGGTGAGCAATAACACTTGTATATCGCTCATCCCAAAGCACTATTTCCCTAAGAGAAATCTGCCTTCTTAATTCCTCTACAAAATCTAACACTTTCTCAGCCTGAGGGCCAACCTCCCCTTTGAGGTTTTTGGGCAAACCTATAACTATTAAAAATGGATTAAAGGTTTCAATGAACTTTTTTATTTCTGATATTTCATTCCCGTCTCTCTTTAAAACAGCAACAGGCTCACCAAATAGAAAAAGTGGGTCAGAGACAGCAACGCCTATTCTCCCGTCGCCTACATCGAGTGAAAGAATCCTTTTTTCCTCTTCCAGAACACACCTCACCCATCGATAACTTTCAGAATTGTTTCAAGGGGTACGCGTTTATCAGAACTGCCCTGAGCAATCCTATCGTTGCCACCACCCTTAAAACCAAACCTTTCAGAAAACTTTTTAAACAGTTCTATTGCAGAAACATTCCCGTCTATTCTTCCGACAAGTGAAAATGTTTTCCCATTCATGAGAGATGAAAGGAGCACAGCACCTTTATCGAAATGCTTTTTTGCGATGTCAAACACTTTTCTCATCTCATCCAAACCTATTTCTTCAAGTTCAAGCGAATACAGTGGCACGCCTCCAATCAAGGTAACAGGAGACATTGACTCAATTTTGATCTCAGCAAGTTTTAACAAAATCTCTCTTGTTCGCCTCTGCAATTCTTTTTCTTCTAACAAGAGCTCTTTAATTTTATTTGTTATAGATTCTTCGTTAACATTCAATTCGTCAGCGATTTTCCCTAAAGATTCTCTCTCCTTCGAAAAATAATTGTATGCCTTTTCTCCAGAAAGTGCTTCGATTCTCTTTACTCCAGAAGCGACAGTTCTAAAAGAAGTAATAGCAACTGAACCAATTTGTGAAGTATTTGAAATATGAGTACCTCCGCAGAGTTCTTTGCTCACACCTTCCACTTCAACTACTCTTACTTTATCACCATACTTCTCCTCAAAAAATGCAAGTGCACCAGAACCTTTAGCTTCGTTTAAATCCATTTCTTTAACTGAAACAGATCGGCTTTCTAATAATATCTCATTCATCTTTTTTTCAATAGTAAAAAGTACGTTTTGTGAAATTGTCTCAGTAAAATTAAAATCAAACCTGAACTCGTCTGGCTTAACCTCAGAGCCTTGCTGGTGAATATCAGAACCAAAAACATCTCTAAGAACTGCTTGCAGGATGTGAGTAGAAGTGTGAGCTCGTTTTATGGCAGATCTTCTTAAAACATCTACTTGAGCAATACATTCATCCCCAACTTTTATGGTGCCTTTTAAAACAGTTCCTGAATGAACAATCAACCCTTCTATTGGGATTTGTGTATCAAAAACACTGAATTCAAAGCTATCGCCAATTATTTGCCCAGTATCACTCATCTGACCGCCTTTTTCTGGGTAAAATGGCGTTTTGTCAAGAATGATTTCTACTTTTTCCCCAGAGGAAGACTCGTTTACAAGTTCACCGTTTTTCAAAATCGCAATTATTTTTGCTTTGCAGGAAAGATCATTATAACCAACAAATTCACTGGTTCCAATCTCCTGCTTCAGGTTGGCAAGGACTGCTCTCTCATTAAAAGAATCTTTAACTCCAATTGAACGCCTGGCCTTTTCACGCTGGCTCTCAAGCAATTTATCAAATTTTACCCTATCAAATAAAAGACCGTGCTCTTCTATGAGCATCATAGAGAGTTCAAGTGGAAAACCAAGCGTATCATAAAGGTAAAACACTGATTCCGCTGGAATTTCCCTTGAACCCTTATTCATAGGACTCTCAAGAATGTCTTTAAAAAAATCAAACCCTGAATTTAAAGTCGAACCAAAACGCTTCTCTTCATCAATTACTACTCTTTTTATATCTTCTTTAGCCAATGATAGTTCACTATAAATGTCTTTAAAATTATCGGCAAAGGAAACAGCAAGATTGTTGAGGAAGGGTTGATTTAAGCCAATATTTCTACCAAATAGCTCTGCTCTTCTAATGAGCCTTCTAAGTACATAACCACGTTTTTCGTTGCTTGGAACAATTCCATCGGAAATAAGAAAGGCGATTGCTCTCACATGGTCCGCAATCGCCTTGAAATACCTATCTTTTGAATAATCAGAATGATAATAAACAGTACTGAGTTTCTCTATATCCCTTATTATCGGAAGGAAAAGGTCTGTTTCAAAATCTGTATCCGAGTCTTCAATGATACTTGTAATTCTTTCAAGCCCCATTCCAGTGTCAATGTTTTTTCGAGGCAATGGAAGAAGGCTGCCGTCAGACTGTCTATCAAATTGTGTAAAGACAAGGTTCCAAAACTCAAGAAAGCGCTCTCCGTTCCCACCTGGGAGCTCGTTCTCCTCTTCGGGAATTTTTATTCCTCTATCAAAATATATTTCCGAACAAGGTCCGCACGGGCCCATTGAACCCATCGTCCAAAAATTGTCCTCTTCGCCAAGAGGAACGATTCTTTCCTCGGGGATTCCAACCTTCTTCCAGATATCGCGTGCTTCTGCATCGTCCTTGAATATCGTGACCCAAAGCTTTGCAACAGGAAGCCGTAAAAATTCCGTTGAAAATTCAAGAGCCCATCGAATTGCATCTTCTTTGAAATAATCGCCTATAGAGAAATTGCCAAGCATTTCAAAGAATGTATGGTGCCTTTTGGTGACTCCAACATTTTCAATGTCATTTGTTCTTAAGCATTTCTGCACCGAAGTGATCCTTGCCGAAGGAGGAGCCTCCTCCCCAAGAAAATATCCCTTAAGAGGCACCATACCGGCAACAGTAAAAAGCAAAGTCGGGTCCTGAGGTACTAAAGACGAGCCTTTTAATCTCAGGTGTCCTTTGCTCTCAAAAAACTCTAAAAATCCTTCACGTATTTCCTTGCTATCCATAATGCACCTCGTAAGTTGTCTCCTAATTTAGATTATTTTACACAATAGCAGATATTTTACAAATATATTTTATAATCTCAAATTTTCTTTATAAATTCTGCTCTCCTACAATAACATCAGTTTCATTTTTATATTCAGGAGTCTCCATCTACTAAAAAGGGTTGGGTCATCTTACCTTGGCCGTATACCTAACAACGGTTTGAAATGACTCTCATTCTTTCGATATCAGACTGACCCTAAAAGACGGAATTTCGAGTGCATCACCGAGAGTAGGCTCAGTCAATTTACGTGC
>JAIMJY010000041.1 GCA_020692945.1 Caldisericum sp.
ACATGCTCTTGATTTTTATTGCAAAATGTATAAAATGAAAAAAAGGAGGATTCTAAAAAAGAAATTCAGTTGTTATAAATGGGTTGCTTAATTAGCGAATTTGTTTAGAATTAAAATAATATTTGAAAGGAGGAATTATGAATGTATTAAAAAAGTTGTTTGTAGTGTTTTTGTTGTTGACAGTTGTTTTTCACGTCTCGCCAACCATCTCGGTTGGAAAAGCAATAAGTTCAAAAATCTCAGAGGAGTTTTCGGGTAACGCACTTCTAACAAGCGACTATGTTGATGTGATTGTGGAGCTTCAAGATGAACCTGTAATTACTTATCAATTAAAACAAAGGGGTGAGGCGTCCTTGCTTTTAATAAAAAATAATGAGGATGCTAATAACTATGAAAGAATGCTTACCGAAAGGCAGCTTTCTCTTTACGATGAAATCAAAAAGATTTCTCCTGATGCAAAAATTGGGTACAGATACCAGTTTACTTA
Source organism: Caldisericum sp. (assembly GCA_020692945.1). Taxonomy (GTDB): domain Bacteria; phylum Caldisericota; class Caldisericia; order Caldisericales; family Caldisericaceae; genus JAIMJY01. The sequence continues at coordinate 488 of JAIMJY010000041.1, forward strand.
CAATGGTTTTGCTTTGAAAATTAGAGGCATTGACATTGAACAAATTTCAGGGCTAAAAAGCGTAAAGAAAATTTTTCCTTCCAAAACTTACTACATTGCTGATGAAGCAAGCGATACTGCAATTGGAGCGCAGACTGTCTGGCAGTTGAAAGACAGTAAAGGCAATCCTGTTGATGGAACAGGAATGGTAATTGCAATTATTGATACGGGCGTTGATTATAAACATCCTGACCTTGGTGGCGGCTTTGGACCAAATTATAAGGTCATTGGTGGCTATGATTTTGGAGACAAGGATGATGACCCTATGGATTCTAATGGTCACGGTACTCATGTTGCAGGGATTGCTGCAGCAGACGGGAATGTAAAAGGCGTAGCCCCCAAGGCTAAAATTCTTGCTTATAAAATTGTATCTGGAGATAGCGGAAGTGCTTCAACTGAGAGTATCATTGCTGGTATCGAAAGGGCAGTAAAGGATGGTGCTAATGCTGCAAATCTATCTTTTGGTTCGGGAAGTCTTGGCACTTCAGATCCTGAAGACCCTGAAAATAAAGCGTTTGATACCGCTGCCGATGCTGGAGTTCTTTCATCAATTGCGGCAGGAAATCAAGGAGCAAGATGCCAAACAAAGCCTTATCCTTTAGGTTCGCCATCTGGTGCAAGAAAAGCTATTTCTGTTGCAGCTTCCGATGATGGAGTGCATCCTTCGATTAACATTGTAAATCCTGAGGTTCCTTCTTCTCAAAAGATGATTACGGGAAACTATGCTGACCTTTCCCCGAAGTTTTCGAAAGATACTGATTTTGAAATTGTAGTTTGTGGATATGGAAGGGAGGCAGATTTTGAAGGGGTAGATGTAAAGGGAAAAATTGCACTTGTGAGCCGTGGACCAATTGGTGCGAATGCACTTTATTTTAGAGATAAAGACCTTAATGCAAAAGAGGCAGGTGCTGCCGGCGTCATCATCTACAATAATATGCCTGGAATCGTTAGCCCCACTTTTCAAGTGCAGGCAGGCGACGAGAAGAAAGAATATATACCTGCAATCTTTGTCACGCAGAGTGATGGTTTACTCCTTAAGGGTTTGATAAATAAGGGATTAAAAATACAGTTCAGTGAGATTTCTAATCTTGGAACTGCTGCAAATTTTACATCAATGGGACCTGCATCTGATTTTTATTTTAAACCAGAACTTGCTGCTCCTGGGGTTGCAATTTATTCAACAATACCTAATGGTGAGTATGCAAGTTGGCAGGGTACTTCAATGGCCTCTCCTCATGTTGCGGGGGCTATTGCCTTATTTAAACAGTTACACCCCGATTGGAACTCGGAGGATATAAAGACTGCTTTCATGAACACTGCAACAATCCTTGAGAATTATCAAAATGGAGAGGCGATTACCTGGTTGTTACAGGGCTCAGGAAGGATTAATATACCTGATGCAGTAAGTACCACTGCGATTGTAAAACCATACGACTTGCTTACAAAAGTAAGTGATCTAAAGTCATTTAATTTTACTGTTACAAATGTCTCCGATAAGAGTATAACTTTCAACATTACTTCTGAATTTACTTTGGGTGGAACCGATGGCATTCAAGCAAAATTCAACAATACTAAAATTTCAGTTGATAAAGGGCAAAGTAAAACTTTCACTTTGAATTTTGTTGTAGATACGGGCAAACTTTCTAAAGGTCCACATGAAGGATTAATTTGGCTTGATGCAGGAGAAAAGAAACTGCACGTTCCTTTTATTGTCTGGAATGGAGATGTTGAGGTACCTGAGAAACTGTATGATGTAAAAGCTTCTTCAAGCGTTATTATGCCAGGTAATGCTCAAAATAACTCAATTGACTTTGATTTTACCTTGGGTTCAGGCTCGATAATTCCTGCAACAGAGCCCAATGAAAGACCAGAGAGTTCTAATATCATTGACGAAATTCAGATAAGAGTCACTGACCTTACAGGTAATGTGCTTGGTGTAGTTTATGCAAAGTCTCTATTACTTTTAGGCCACTACAAGGTTAGCTGGGACGGAAGAGATATATATGGTAACTATTTCCTTACTGATGGTAAATATAAATGGGCTGTTGCTGCCGTTGAGTCCAATAACGATCAGGCAAACCCTGTGATTGATGATGCAGCTAAAGTTGAAGGAGAATTTGAGGTTAAGAACGCTCCTAATACAAAACTTTCAATCGTTGTTTCAAAGGATACTGTAACTCAGGAGGATATTTCGACGGGTTCAGTGAAGCTTGAAACGAAAGAAAAAATTGCAAGCTTCAATGGAATAATCTTCTTCAATGCAAACGTTATGAAAGTTGAAAGTGTTTTGCAAGGGGAATTTTTGAAGCAGGATGATGTGGATAAATTCAATTATAAAATTGACAACACAACGGGAGAGATTTTTGTTGAGATAATGCTGAAACAAGGCCGTACGATGACGGGAAGCGGTAATTTGCTTAATTTCTCTTTTAAAGGCAGGATTCCTGGAAGCTCGTCTGTTGGCTTCAAAGAAAGTGTGCTGGAAGCATCCGATGGCTCAAAAGTTTTATCTGTGTTCCTTCCATGGCATATTACTGTTAATAAAGCAGAGAACCCCTGGGATCTGAACAGGGATAAAAAAGTTGATGCTCTCGACCTCAAAATTTTCAGTGATGCATTTGGTGCAGAGCCAAAGGACTCTAATTACCTTCCGCTTGCCGATTTTAATACGGATGGAATTATAGATGGGAAAGATCTTTTCGTACTCGCTTCCCACATTGGTGAAACATATCCTTAGGAAAGTATAGAGAATGAATAAAAAGTTTTCCTTATTTTTGATCTTGCTCTTGTTGCTTAATTTACTTGGTTTTACGCCGCAATTATTTGCTAAAGAGGAGCTCTCTTATTCGGTTGCAATTGAAGACTTCTCTGTTAAGGCATCCGACAATAAACTTCTGATTACTGCGCCTGGGTTTTCTATTTATCCTTCTCTTTCTCCTGTTGCACCTCTCAAGGTTCTTTTTTATGCACTTCCTCCATCGGCAGAAGTAACTTCAATAACTGCTGATATTATAAGCTTTGAAGACGTTCATTTGAATGAAGAAAACTTACTTGGAAGCCTCAGCATTGAAACAGGGGCTTCCCTCCGTAAAACCAATGTTCCCTGTTTATACTTTGAAGAAGGAAAAATGAGGAAGTGGAACTTTGTAAAGTTGTACTACACTCCTTTCGTTAATGAAGGAAGCATGCTAAAGGTTTTTGATAAGGTAAACTTCAAAATAGACTACAAAATTCATTCTCCAAACTCAATTGAGCTTAGAGATATCGCATTCGATTCAATTGCCTCAAAATTGTTTGTTAATTATGAGACTGCTATGAATTGGTATAAAAAACCTTTAATTGCCTCCAATGGAGAGCGATTTGATTACCTTATTGTTCTTTCAAACAGCTCGCTTGAGTCATCCCTTTCAGAGTTCATTAAGTACAAGCAGGAGACAGATGGTTTCAAAATTAAGATTGCTTCTCTTACGGAAATAAATGTCCAGGCAACTGGTGATACTGCCGAAGAACGCATACGAAACTATATTAAGGCACATTATCTTGAGTGGGGGATTAAGTATGTTCTTCTTGTTGGAGGTTCAAGAACTATTCCGATGTGTTATATGTATCCTGAGCCGAATGAGAAGCGAGATGAAAATTCATCCACAAGGTATGTTGGGAGAACCCCGACAGATTTCTTTTATTCTGAGCTTGATTCAAATTGGGATTATGATGGTGATAAACTTCCCGGGGAATTTGGTGAGGATACGGATCATATTGAAGATTTTTACCCTGATGTATTTGTGGGAAGGATTCCTTTTGATGACGCAGAAAGCATAAGACAGGTACTATCAAATGCTATTAAATACGAAAATTCAGATGATACTTTCAGAAAAGATGCATTGCTTGTCGGAGCTATGCTCTACTATGCCGAGGAAGGTACAGTAAGGCAGGATGGGGCAATGGCTTTAAATTTTGCATATGAAAACTATCTTGCTCCGTCAGGCTTCCAGACTAAATCGATGTATGAGCAAGAAGGGACTAAGCCATCAATTTTTGAGTCCGACCTACCGCTTACTAATGAAAACTTTGTTAGAGAGATGAAAAGTGGTAAATACGGCCTGATTCTTTGGAATGCACATGGAAACCCACAGTCTATTGCAAGGAAATATTGGGTTGATGCTAACAATGATGGCAATGTAAATAGCGGGGAGATTAAATGGATTGATTTGTTGACTACGACAGATCTGGATGGTTACAAACTTGCTCCGGCGATTATGTATTCTGCAAGCTGTGAAACAGCATGGCCTGAAAAGAATAATTTCGCAAAAGTAGCATTACTTCGTGGAGCCTCAGCGTATATTGGTGCATCAAGGATTTCATATGGTGGAGGGACAATTGACCCTATCCTTGAGGGTTTTGTTAAGCATTTCACACTTGATAATTTTGGAGTAGGAGATGCACTTGACCTTTCTCTTTTCGAAGCGCCTCAATCCCAAGAATCAAACTTTGTGAATCTTTTTGATTATAACTTGTATGGAGATCCGTCATTGAGGGTTAACAGTTCTCACTCAACTGGTATTTCTGTTAACTCTTATGATAGAAACTTTACAATTTCTCAAGGTAAAACTGCTACAACTTCAGTAAATGTTAAGCTTGCAAGTGGTTCTACTGCTGCTGTTGATTATTCTGTTGATGTCGATGGAATTCAATGCGAAATTTCTAATGAGACGCTTAATGCGGGAGAAGAGGTGAATGTTAAAATTATATGCGGTAAAGATACCTCTCCCGGTGATTACACTTTGAATGTATATGTTAGGAACAAAGAAGGGTCAACGTTTGGGATTCCAATTCATTTGAAAGTTGTAGAGTCAAAGTTTAGCCCTTATGATTTAAACCAGGATGGCAAAATTGATGAAGACGATTTCAAGATTTTAGGAGAGTGCTTTGGAACAAGCAGTGTTGATACAAGTTTTAATCCCAGTGCTGATTTTAACGGAGACGGCGTTATAAATGGCATTGACTTAATATTATTTTCCTTTAATTTTGGAGGTTAATTTAAATGATTAAAATAAATCTATTGAAAGGAGGAGTTATGAAAAAATTAATAAGCGTTGTTTTGACTTTTTCTATTCTTGTTTCTCTATTTACTTCTGCTGCTTTTGTTAATGTTGCAAAAGGGGACGAACCTCACCTTTATCAGGTCGGAGTTATTGGTGTTATGCCTGACGACTATGTTGGTGCTTTTGCTTTAGAGACGGCAAATACCTATGAGAACGATTTCAAAAGCGACTTATCGTATCCGATGCAAGGAATAGCAATGACCCCTGATGGAGATATTGCATTATGCGATACCAGCTATGGAAGAATTCATATTTTGAGCAAAGACCTTCAGAATAAGTTAACTTTTGGTGAGCTTGGAATGGGTAATGGAAAACTTCAATACCCTGCAGATATTGCAGTTGATTCTGATGGTAATTTCTATGTTGCGGATTTCTTTAATAACTACTGGGCTAAGTTTGATAAGACAGGTAAGTGGGTTTTGAATGCAGGAAGTGAAGGAAGCGGTGACGCCCAGTTTAATGGTCCTTCAGGGATTGCAATTGACTCTGAGGGAAACGTTTATGTGGGAGACCAACTGAATCACAGGATTCAGATGTTCGACAAAAATGGTAATTTTAAAGCTGTTTTAAGTAGCGAAGTAAAAGGCCCGGGTGGAATGTGCACAGATTCAAGTGGAAACTTGTATGTGGTTGATATGAGGAGTTGCACCGTGTACAAATTAGATAAAACAGGCAAAACACTTTTGAAGTTTGGTGGAACTGGCACAGGCGACGGCCAATTTGTTTATCCATTTGATGCATCAGTTGATAAGGATGGGAATATTTATATCCTTGATAGAGGTCTTGGTAAGACAAAACATGCCTTTGTTGAGAAGTTTGATACAACTGGAAAGTTTTTAATGAAGATTGGAGGTAATGCAACACAACTACCTCAGCAAAATGGGACATTTCTTACTCCCGGAGGATTTGCAGTAGATAACGATGGAAATGTTTATGTAATTGATTCAGGTTCTTTCCATGGACCTGGTAACCCGTTTGGTTATCCTGCAGGCGTAAGGCTTACCAAGTTTGACTCTAATGGCAATTTTTTGGCAAAGAAAGATTATGATGTAAATGAAACTGGTAGGCTCATGAACCCTTGGAGTGCAGCAGAAGATTCCAAAGGGAACGTCTGGGTTACAAGCTGGACGAACTTTAGCGATATTGGTGAGGTTGATATATTTACGGCTGACGGGAGATTTGTAAAAGCAATTAAAGGTATTAGTGATAAAGATCCTTTTAAAGCAATAGGCGGTGTTGCCTCTGATGGGAAAGGAAATATCTATATTGCCCTGGGTGATTATATTGCAAAGTTCGATGAGAATTTTAATTTCGTTGCTAAGATTGGCGAGAAGAAGGTGTCAAATGTTCTCCAGGTTGCAGTTGATGCCTCTTTAAATGTATGGGCAGCAAGTAATGGAACGCAATCAGTTGCGGGCTTTAAGCCAGATGGCACTTTTATCAGTCAATTTTCTCCAGCGCATGCCCCTGCGGGCCTTTATGTTGACGCCTCAGGAAAGTTTTATATAACTACTGCTGATGATCATAAGGTCTATATTTATTCTTCTGGCGGGAAGTTAATTAAATCTTTTGGTGGTGGAGGAAGAAGCGTTGGGAAATTCTGGGTTCCATATGGCATTACAGTCGATAAAGATGGGAATATTATTGTTGCAGATACTGAGAATGGCAGAATTCAGGCATTCAATGGGAAAACTTATGAACGTCTCTGGTCGACTCCTCGCGAATTTTATGAACCTGCTATGCTCAGTTGGACTAAGGACGGCAACTTACTTGCAGCTGATTGTTTCCATAATGTTGTGCGCATTTTAAGCACTACCCCTCCAACTGCTGCCAACTACAAATTTGAGGCGAAGAGTTCGGCTTCAAGAATTGAAGTAAAAGCTGGCGGAACTGCCAACTTCAATCTTGTTATTAAGAATGTAGGTGCTTCTGATGATTCTTATTCAATAAAAGTAGAAAACAAACTACCCTCTGGCTGGACTATTTCCTCTATTCCTGATAAGACTGACGTCAAGCTTAATGACCAGGCTATAATACTTGTAAGCGTTATTGCTTCGCCGGGAGCCAAACCAAAAGATGAAGGTAAAATAATCATTACCGTAACCTCTCAAGGGAATACAAAGCTTACTTCTACTGTTGAAGTTATGATTGCAATCCCTGAAGAGCCACCCGTAAATGTCAATATAAATCTTGGTAATGTTCCACTTAATCAGAGCTCTATTGCTGAAATAATTACTGAAAAAGTGGAAGGGCTATATGGTGTATCAATTACATTGAGTTATGATAAAGATTCGTTGAAAGTGGATAAAGTAGAAGCAGGAGGCATTTTGGGAAGCGAAGCAATCTTCCTTGAGAACCATGGAAAAGCAGGCACTATTGTCATTGGTTACACTCTAAAAGGTAATATGAATGGTATTACAGGTGCTGGAAGTCTTGCAAAAATTACTTTTTCTGGAGTTAAAGAAGGGACGACACAGATCCAGATAACGGAACTAACTTTTTATAACGAGAAGAGTGAGATAATAAAAAGCACATCAAACAACATAAGTATTGATGTGTATAATCCAGCACCGCCAACTCTTAATGTAAGTTTTTCGGACGGTATTAAAGTTGAGGAATCTTCATTTAACTTTACAGGCAAAACAGACCCAGGAAGCACCGTTAAGATAAATGGTTCAACTGTTACTGTAAGTGCCGATGGAAGTTTTTCTGGGAATATTTACCTTTCAGAAGGGTCAAATACGGTTACTATCATTGCAACAAGCAAATACAATGTTGCCAATAAGATAGTAAAAACAGTTTACCTTAAAACATCTACTGTTATCATTCTTCAAGTAGGCAACAGTACATTTACAGTAAATGGCGAAACAAACACTCTTGATTCGCCCCCTGTCATTAAAAACAGTAGAACACTTATTCCGATAAGAGCGGTAGTTGAAGCGCTCGGCGGAACGATAGGATGGGATGGCACAACAAAAAAGGTTACGGTAACGCTAAAAGATACCTCAATTGAACTCTGGATTGGTAAGCCACAGGCAACGGTTAACGGACAGACTAAATGGATTGACGATACTAATCATAAAGTTATGCCAGAAATAATTAACGGAAGGACAATGTTACCTTTGAGATTTGTTATTGAAAATCTTGGAGCACACCTGGACTGGGACGGCACAACGCAAACTATAACAATCACTTATCCTGCGCCATAGATATTTCCAAGGGGGAGAGTTTTTCGATCTTCCCCTTGACACAAGTTTATAAATTTGTATAGTAAAAATTAGAAATACGAAATTGTGAAGTTTGGAGATTTTGAAAATTTGTGTATTATGTTAAAAATATGTTGTTGTAATTAGCTGAAATTTTAGAATATGATGAGAAGATTACGTATTACAAAGAAAGAAGGTGGTTATGTTGGACTTGCACGAACACAGGAAACAGGTTGGCAAGAAAACAGTTGAGAAGAGAAGTGGCTTTTCCTTAGTGATTGTGCCACATTACCAAGGAAAAGTTAGACGGATTTTAATCACTCCTGCAAGGATTTATACAACAATTCTTGTCGTCGCAATATTTTTAGCCTCAGTTGTTTCGTTAGCTCTTTCTTACAGGGACATGAATAAAAAGGTAGCTCAACTTAGTGGGTTGAGTCTTGATCCTTCAGCTTCTATGGCTCAAACAAAAGAGCTTCAACTTGCGCAGAATACGATTGCAAAGCAAAAAGCAGACCTTGATGCTTTGCAACTGTATGTCGCATCTCTTTCTAAACTTGAACAACAGGTAAGAAGTTCCCTTAAGCTTGGCAATTCAGCGATAAGTCTTGAAGCACTTCTTTCCCAGGCACCGAAGCAAGCAACTATCCAGTCTTTCTCCGATGTACCTACGTCGGTAGCCCGACTTATAACAGAGATCAATAATGTAACTCAAAGTGCAGAGGATGCACATAATCTTTTGACCGACCTTAAAGGCGCAGCAGATATCTACAACGTAAAGCTTGCTCAAACACCTAATATCTGGCCTTTGCAAGGTTATATTTCATCATACTTTGGATGGCGTTCTAACCCATTTGGTTCAGGTTGGGATTTTCATAAAGGTATCGATATAGTTGCATACTACGGTGCTCCAATTCGTGCTGCGGCAGATGGAACTGTTGAATCGGCAGGATGGAACGGAGGCTATGGAAGGTTGATAACTATTTACCACCGTGACGGCATTGAAACTGCTTATGGCCATCTTTCAGAGATTATCGTTAAGGCAGGCGACAAGGTTAAGAAAGGGCAGGTTATAGGTTATGAGGGTTCATCGGGTGACGCAACAGGACCACATCTTCATTTTGAAATACGAATTAGCGGCACAGTAATTGATCCGTTGGAATATTTACAATAAGGAGGCTTAATATGGCATTTGGAGCAAAAAAAGAAGAAAATAAAGAGATTGTGAGTTCGACTCAGTCTGTATTTGCAAAAGACCTTTCTGTAAATGGCGATATCACTTGCGATGGACTTTTGAGAATTGAGGGTCACATTGAAGGGTCTGTCAGAGGTAACGGTGAAATCACTATAGCAGAAAAAGCTACAGCAAAAGCTGAAATAGAAGGAAGAAAGATTGTGGTTATTGGAAGAGTTGAAGGCAACATCAAAGCAAAGGAGTCAGTCGATGTGGTTGCTTCAGCTGAGATTTTTGGAGATATCACGACCGAGAAGATTGCTATTGAGGAAGGGGCAGTGTTCACAGGCAAGTGCATAACAAAAGCTCTTGTTCCTGAAAAGCCTGTTGCAAGCCCTTCGGTCCCCCCTAAAGACGAGAAGAAGATTGTATAGTGAATTACTCTATTTGTCATTGCGAGCGCAGCGAAGCAATCTCGCCTTAATGCTTTTAGCGGAGTAGTGATAAGAACCCTTCTCCTTAAATTTACGAAAGAATGAAAACATGGTACCATTGTATAGAAACAGAATCCACGCAGGTGAAGTACTTTTAGTGCATATTAACGAGAGAGGCTTGAAAGAGAGCCTCTCTTTTGTTTTTGGAGTGCCTCGCGGCGGAGTAGAGGTGGCATTCCCTATTTCAAAAGATCTTGGCAAAATGATTTTTCCTTTAATTGTCCATAAGATCCCTTCTTCAAGGAACGAAGAGTTTGCAATTGGTGCAATATCGGCAACGGGTGAATTTTTTCTGAACGAATATTCATACAGTGAAACCGATGATTACATACAACATGTAAAGCAGGACATTTTAAACAATCTTATAGAGCGTCAAGAGTACTTTGGAGTGGCTTTCAATTTTGAAGACGTTCGCGATAAAGAAGTGCTTGTTGTTGACGATGGCATTGCGACAGGCGAAACAGTGTTTCTTTCCGTAAAAACTCTTTTGAAGTTTACCCCTAAAGTTATCTATGTTGCAGTGCCTGTTTCTTCGGAAGATGGCTTTGAAAAACTTAGCACTTTAAGCACGGTGATCTGTCCCTTAGTTGACCAAAATTTTTATGCAGTCTCTGCTTACTTCAGAGAATTCAGGCAGTTAACTTACGAAGAAACAAAGAATTATATAGACGAAAGCAAAAAGTTTGAAAAGCGCAAATAAACTTTGTACTTTTCAAAGCGCTTGCAACTCTCCGTTGACTTTTTCCACGTCATTGCATCTTCTTTATTTGTCAT
>JAIMJY010000134.1 GCA_020692945.1 Caldisericum sp.
AAAAAGTTTCGTAATTTTCAAAGAATCCCGGGAAATTTTTCTACTCATATACAATAAACTTCCGGTCTATAAAAAGTGCAAAACTTTAATAAGGATTTTGAAGATAAAACACAACTCAATCTGGATATACACTTTTCCATGAGTTTGCGCTATCGTCAGTCCTAAAGAGCATAGTTTCATTATCTTTTTTGACTAAAGCAAAGCCAATTTCAGAGCTTATAAATTGAATCTTAACCGCACCTTCTATTGGGGGAAGTTCAACCCAACTTTTCCCACTATCCTTAGTTTTATATAGATTTCCCTCTTCTGTCAACACCCACCAATGCAATTGATCCTCGATATCTATATACATAACCTCTTTTTTTGTTTGAAGAGTAGATTCTTCATGCCATGGTGTTTCCTTAGAATTCTTAGAAAAGAAAACAATTGAATAATCTATATGATTGCTATTTATTTTTCCACATAAAACCGGTAGAATTACGGTTACTTTTGTTCCGCAATTGGAGAGTTTAGGAGAATACATAACAAAGACTTCATCTTTTTTGCTTTCCAACATGTCAAGCTTTTCACTGTGCCAAGTTTTACCGCCATCATCTGTAACATATAGGCCGTAATCGTGAGGAGAACGGTATTCAATCGTGATAAAACCAGTCAACATATCTGGAAGCATCACAAAGCCTTTTTTGGCGCCAGCCCAAGGGATAGTACCTTTGTTTTTGCTGTCCTCTTGAGGCATTTGTCCCTTTGAGACAAGCACCCAGGAATCATTTTCAAACTTATACAAATCTACAGGCTCATCACCCGATGCCATACCGTAACTTTTTAGTGCCCATCCTATAAACGAATTACTGAAACGTGTAAATAATAGAATTGCTGAATTAAATGGCACTTTGTTATCTCTCCAGTGTATTCCTCCATCTTCGGTTGAATATAGGATATTTGAGTAGAGAACCCATACAGTATGTGGATCCATAAAATACCAACCAGAAAGAATAGAACTTTTATTTGGTGGAGATACATCCATCCAAGATTTGCCTCCATCTTTGGTTTCATATACCTCTCCCTTCCATTTATTAATAGCCCAGCCATTATTTACATCAAACATAGTTACTGAATCAAAATTGTATATTTGGGTTAACTCAGAAGGAGAAGTTACTTTTTTGTTACATCCAGAAAAAAACATAAGCAATAATAGTGTGGTCAACAAAATTTTCTTCATATTGTACCCTCTCTAATCAAGTGTCAATCAATATTTCCATCCACCAGCAGCCCCAGTTGACACATCCAAATCTACATTAATACCACACAGACTCTGGTTTGAAGCAATTTGTCTTAGATGATAGCCAGCCCAGGGATTAGCATTTCTACCACCGCTCCATCCAGGAGCATATGCCTGAAAAAAATAAGTAGCAATACCCTGGTCTTTACACCATGTTAATACATCATAACTTCCGTAAACACCGATTTTGTAATAAATTTCTGGTAATCCAAATTCGTGACGGTCGTGAAGATATTGTAAATAACCATCTCTTACCCCATTGAAATAGTCTAAAATACTTTGTTTGTTCGTTGCATCACAATCTACAGCAAAGTATACAGGAGTGTTGGCAGTTTGCTCAAGAAGATTCGCTGCATAATCAAAAGCATGCTTGCCATCGCTTTTCCCGTTCGCGTATGAGAAATAAGAAGGATCCTCTCCATCTATATCTTCCCAGATGGATACAATATATATATTAGCAGCAGAAATATTTTGTGCTTCAGTTCTCGTTAATGCTTTCCAGGTATGTACAACTGCAAAATACCTTCCTACGAATGTTTTACCGTTATTCTCGAGACAGCTTAAAACATTTGATACATTTGTTGCCGTATGAATACCATTTCCCATTGTTTTGCCTCCCTGTTTAAACTTTTTACTTTTAAACACCTCGAATTGCAAGGCTAAAGCTTTGATAGGTTCTGATTCTGTAAACTTTCTGCGCATGTTCCAAATCTTCCATCCATAGTTCTTAGAGATTCTACCATCGAAAACTCCCTGTAACAACTCCTTTACTCATTCCCACCAATAACTCGTCTTCATCGGCGTTAAATACTCTCATATTGCACCACCTCCTTTATGAGAATTTCTTCTCATATATAAGACTTCGGATTTCTAAAAAATGTATCACTTTTCTGAGAGAA
>JAIMJY010000135.1 GCA_020692945.1 Caldisericum sp.
ACAGATGTTTCTAAAATTATTATTATCCTACATTCTTATTTAATGAGGGGGCGTATGCGTATTTTGTCATCACTTGCTACAATAAATAGTCTACTATTCTATGGCTATTTTGGAGAGAATCGTTTCTAATGCACTAACTTATTCATTCTCTGCATAGATTAGTGCAGTACGAATGTCTTCTTTCTTTAAGATAGGATATTCTTTAATAATATCCTCATCCTTCCACCCCTGGGCAACTAACTTTACGATTAATTCCACAGGAATACGTGTTCCGCAAATAATTGGCTTACCCAACAAGATTTTCGGGTTAATCTCTATCCTCTGCATAAGTTCTTCCAATTCTCTCACCTCTATCATTTTCAAACTATAGGACAAAAATTGACTTTGTCAAGAATTTGTACGAAGGTCTCTCATAAAAGTATGGAAATATTCGTAGGAGAAAAAGAGAACGTGATCTTCTGCAATCCGCACTCTCCTGAAATAAATTCAGGACAAGTTTTCTCAGCGGATTCATACAATTTCAAAAGAAAGGCTGTAGAGAAAATAGGGATCTTGGAGCTACAATACGCAAACGAAGTGGAGAAGGCTCTGAAACTTGTTTTGGGATTAGGAATTGATATTTAATGTAAGGAGAATTCAAGAAACTTAAGACTTCTGCCAAGGCGTATTCTGAAGTTATGTGTATCTCCCGACTCACGATAGAAGCCACTTCCATACCGGGACAAAGTGTATAACTTTGCCGTCTTTTCCAACCTGTTTCTCTTCGTCCCAGGTTAAAATTGTGAGCAACTCTCCCTTCAACTCCTCACTTGCCTCAAGAAGACTCTTGATCTCTCGCTGTTCAGTATCAACATCGCTTGTTTGATATGAAACCTGGATCAGTTCTGTAACCTTCAAGTCTTTTTTGATTGTAAAGTCTACTTCACGGCCATTTCTTGTTTTATAATAGAACAAATCGCGATTGGGCTCAAAACCTCTTTTCACAAGCTCGGTAAAAACCAGGTTCTCCATCAATTTACCTTTATCAGGAGAAGACCTCATTGCTTTTGCATTTATGTAGCCATTATCAACCACATAAACTTTCTTTGGTGACTTTATTTTTTCGCCAGTTTTGTAGGAAAAACGTTCAAGGTGGAATATAAGGTAGGCTTCTTCTAAGTATTCAATATATTTTTCAACCGTTGTAACGCTTCTTAAAGATAAAATTTCTTTTAACTTCCTCAAACTGTAGTAGCCCGAAAAATTGTTAACGAGGAAGGATGTGAGATCCCCTATCTGGGAAGAAAATCTCACTTTATACCTTTTTACCACATCCTTGAATAGTATTGAGTCAAATAATATACCAAGATATTCTTCTGAGTTGAGGTTCTTAACAATCACCTCAGGGAAACCACCTTCAATTAAATATTCTTCAACCAAATTTAAAAGTTCTCCCTTCTTTTGTGGAATAGGCATTAGTTCGTAGTCTACTTTGTAATTCCTGGCAAGTAAAAACTCTTTGAAGTTAAATGGCATAATCTCAATCGGGATATGTCGCCCTGTCAAAACAGTTGCAAGTTCTTTACTTAAAAGCTTTGCGTTAGAACCCGTGATGATGAGATTATACCCTTCTCGCTGGAGCCGATTTACAATCAGTTCCCATTTCGGTAAATTCTGTATCTCATCAAACAGAATTGTCTTTATCCCACCATAGACTGCGTGAAGTTCCTTCATTAGTTCATCAGTATTTACCTGAATATTGCCGGCAAAAATCTCATCATCAAAATTAAAGTAAATAAACGAACGGTCTTTTAGAAGCATAAAAGCAAAAACAGATTTACCCGCTCTTCTTGGACCGAGGATAACTTTTACCAAATCAGACTCAAGCCACCTTCTGGCAAAGCCTGTTTTTTCCCTTTCTACATAGCTAACAGTTAGAAACCGTTCTTTCTCAAATTTTTGCTTTAATACCACTTCTCTTATCATTTTTTCACCTCAACTGGACAAAAATTACCAATTTTGTCCACTACAGTGATTATATTGGACAAAAAAGAAAAGTCAAGAACCCGAATTGCCTCATGTGAAATTAAATCGTTGCTTTAAATAAAAATTATTCCTTCGGAACCCCTTAAATTTTAACGAAAATGGTTGAGTAAAAGAACTTAGACCCTGATCTTTAGTCCTGCACTCTTTTCC
>JAIMJY010000042.1 GCA_020692945.1 Caldisericum sp.
TTTAGCGTTTTTACTAAAAAAATTCAATGTTAAAATCATACTACCTAAAATCCCATTATTTTACAACTATATGACTTGAAAATTCTCTGTTGATGCTCCTAACTTTAATTTCTCCTTAGTTATAATTATAACTATGTAAGCTACATACTGAAACCGGAAATGTGAAGTGAATTCCTAATCCAGATATTAATATAGTTATACGGATCAGGGATTTTGGGATACTACACTGAGATTTTCTGTCTGTAATTGCTATCTTTGGAATTATTTGTCTCCACCGTTCTAAATTGTCTTTGTCCCTCCTTTCCTGCTTTATCCTTTTTCCGGCCAAAACTTCAAAAATAGAAACCCCGCTTTTAAGACAACTCTTTGAAAACAAGATCTCAAAAACAGGATCAATAAACCCGCATTTTATGGTTGAGAGGCTCTTTTGCATTTTAAGAGGTATTGAAAGGGGAATTTGAACTTTTATGTCTACCTAAAATTATCTTGCTTAAAATTGCTATAAATCTGCTGAAGAAGAGCGCAGATTATTTAACCTGAGTGATTCTTCAAATTTTCCTGATGTTTTTGTTGGAAACTTGCTGAAAAGGGTCAGGCGATAATAGATTTCATTCAGAGAGAATATTTATTATTTTTTCTATAAGCCACAAAGGAGTTGATGTGCCTGATGTAATTCCTACTGAGTCGCAAGTGGATAAGTTTATGATTTTCACATCTTTCTCACAGTGTACAAAATAAGTTTTTGGGTTCACTGCCTTGACTATCTCAAACAGCCTCTGTGAATTTGCACTTGTTTTCCCTCCAATTACAATCATGCAGTCAACTTTTTTTGAAATCTCTCTTGCCTCTTCTTGTCGCCTGAGCGTTTCCTCGCAAATCGTATTAAAAAACCTAAGTTCCTGCGTTTTCAAGATAAGTGCTTCAGCAACAGCAAACAGCTTTTCTTCAGTTGATGTTGACTGGGCAACGATGGCAATTTTTGGAGTGGACGGAGAGTTGATTGCGTCTTTCCCATCTTTAAACACGCCATACAAAAATTCTCCTGCCTTATCCTTGAGGACAATCGTTTCTCTATGGTGCTCGTCTCCTACGATTGCAATCTTATATCCTTCTTTTCTCATTTTTTCGATGATTTTTGCCGTTCTCAAAACAAGGGGACAGGTCGTATCGATTACTTTCCCAAATCGTTTGCTCAAAGAAAGAATTTCGAGAGAAGTGCTTCCGTGTGCTGGCAGGATAACAGTTTTGCCGGTCTCTCCCTCTCGAACTCTTTTAACTCCAAGACTTTCAAGGCGCTTCACCTCTTCTTCGTTGTGAAGAATCGCATCTACCGTATAGGTTTCGCCTCTCTCTCGCGTCTCGTTTTCAGCAAGGGAAACTGCTCTTTTAACGCCGCTGCAGAACGCAATATTTTTGGTAACTATAATAGTTCGTCTGCTTTTGTTATGCATTGAGCAATCTCTTTCATTAAGAAACCAGTAGCCTTATCGTAAAAATCTTTATCTTTAGGATTGAAAATCTCCCAGGGATAAAAAGGCTTTCCGATTACGACTACGATATGCGAAGGCTTTAACATTTTCGCATCCTTAGGCAGTACCTTCTCTGTCCCCACTATTCCCATTGGGATTATCGGCACCTTTGCGTCATTTGCAATATACACTACACCTTTTTTACCTTCTCCAAGAGTGTTGTCTTTGCTTCTCGTACCCTCCGGGAACATAAGTAAAGGATTACCATTTTTTGTCACCTCAATGGCTCTTCTCAAACTCTCATGGCCAGGAGAATCTCTATCAATTGGTATTGCTCCTAAATGAATGTATAAAGTATTTACAATAGTTCTTTTTAAGTATAGTTCTTTTTTTGACATCGAATACATCTTTCTTGGAAGCACAGCTCCAACCACTGGTATATCGAGCCAACTCCTGTGATTTGGTGCTGCAATAAAACCACCTGTCTCGGGTAGATTCCCCGTTCCTATTTTTGTCAGGTTGAACAGAATTTTAAATAACGGCCTACCAAGTATGTGCAGTATTGCGTAGAGCATATTCTCTTCCTTCCAAGAGTGTCATTATTCTCTCAATCACTTCTTCTACTTTGAGGTTCGTCGTATCTATTACATAGGCATCGGGAGCAACTGATAGAGGAGAGTGTTCCCTTGAGGAATCAATCGAGTCCCTTTCTCTGATGTTTGCCAGGATATCGCTATAAGTAACTTCTGCCCCTTTTGCAATAAGTTCCTTGAAGCGTCTGCTTGCCCTTTCTTCGTCTGTTGCCGTAAGATAAACTTTGAGGAAAGCATTGGGCAAAACAACCGTTCCGATATCTCTTCCCACGATTACAATGTCTTTTTCTTCAGCGATTTTTTGTAGGGAGTCGGTGATGAACTCTCTTATCTCCTTTACTGTAGAAACGGGAGACACTAATTCATCAACATCCTTTGAATGTAATTTTTCAGGTTCCACTAATTTTCCATTAATATATAAATTGCCTTTATCGACTGAAATGTTCGCTTCCTTAAACAGAGAAATCCATTCGGGACGTTCGTTTTCTGCGTGGTTGCGAATCACTATAGAATCTGCTGAAAAAGAGCGCAGATTACAAAGGATTAAGGTAGCAAGCCTGTATAGCAAGCCGCTATCTATAAAATCACAGCCCAGCTTATTAGCAAGATACTTACCGACCGTTGATTTGCCGCTTCCGGCAACGCCATCAATTGCTATTTGTCGACTTATTTTCATACGCAGTTATTTTTGCAATACGCCGCTCGTGGCGTCCTCCCTGAAAACTTGAGTCAATCCAGACTTTTACGATTTCTTTTGCAATCCCTTCGCCTAATACTCCCCCGCCCATACAGAGCACGTTTGCGTTGTTGTGTTCTTTTGCTAAACGTGCAGTGAATAGGTCGTTGCATAGACTAGCTCGAATTCCTTTTACTTTGTTTGCAGAAATACTCATTCCTAAACCCGTACCACAGATTAGAATGCCAAAATCGTATTCTCCTTTTACCACCTTCTTTGCAACAGGGAATGCATAATCCGGATAGTCAACGCTTTCTTCGGAATGAGTTCCAAAGTCATCAACATTAATACCCAATTCAATAAGGTAGTTTTTTATTGATTCTTTTAGTTTAAATCCTGCATGGTCTGACCCGATTGCAATTTTCATATCAATTCCTCCTAAAATATAATGATACCATAATTTGAAAATCCTCAAAAAACTTTATCCTGCGGCAAATTCAAAATCGCGCTGATTCTTTCGCAAGGAGCAGGATGCGAATACTTAAATAAAGCATAAAGAGGGTGAGGGTTCAAGTTGGACAGGTTCACTTTTACAAGCTTTTTAAGAGCGTTTATCATGGATTCCTTTGACGTTAAAGATACGGCAAACTGGTCAGCCTGAAATTCAAAACTACGGCTTAGTGAATTAGAGATGAACTCGAAGAATGAGGCTAAAGAACTCAAAAGAACAAAAGCATAGACAAACGGAAGATCAATACAGAGTTCACACAAGTTGAACATATTAACAAAGATACTACTTCTGTTGAGAATAAATGTAAAGAAAACTGTAGCTGTCAAAACAATGGAGGAATATAAAAACAATTTCAGTATGTGTTTGTAGTGGTAATGTCCTGCCTCATGAGCAATAACAGCAATGATTCCATCCTCTGCGTGATTTTCAAGAAGCGTATCGTAAAGAACGATGCGTTTACTATTGCCAAGTCCCGCAAAGAAAGCATTTGTATGAGTAGAACGAACAGAAGCATTCATGACATAGATTCCAGAAGTCTTAAAGTCAACTCTATTTGCAACATCGTTGATCTTTGTGCGAAGCCTTTCGTTTTTGAGAGGCTTCAGTTTGTAAAAAAGCGGAATTATAAGAATAGGATATGCCCACTCTAACACTAAACTTATGAGAACCAGTGCAATTGAAACAGGTATCCACCAGAGATTTATTCTCATTACAATTACATATAAAATGAAAATTATAAGGCCCCCAAAGATTAGTCCGATAAAAAGGCTTTTAAAATTGTCCTTAACAAAAGCCGATGCATTTGTCCTGTTGAAGCCGTATTTCCTCTCAAGCACAAAAGTGGAGTAAATGCTGAACGGCAGGTCTATTGCAAAGTAGAGAAGCCCCACGAGCAAAAAGAACATTAGGCTTTGATATATACCATTTGTGTGAACGACCCTCAAAGAAAAATTGATTGCAACTCTTTCAAATGCCGGGAAAAAATAAAGCAACGCAAAGAATGTAATCAACGTCTCAAACATAATTTTAGCGACAAGGAATTTTGTCTTGTCGTCGAGGTAATTTTTGCTTTTTTCAAAATCGTTTTCGCTTACGATGTCTCTGAAAATATCTGGAATTCGTGCCTTCTCACTTGTTGAGTAATGCATATTTATGAGAAGTAAAAAAACCTCCCATGCACTTGAAGCAAAGAAGATTACGAAAAAGATTGCTTTCATTAGGTTCATGTTTTTAATTTATTACTTGGCTTAAAGTTTTTGAAATACTCTAGAACAATTGAAAAACTTTCGGTCTTGAGAATCCATGTAATTCCAATATAAATAATTCCGAGAACAAATGATACCATTCCAAACCTGTAGAGCAGTTCAACCGTTCCTAAATTCGAAGGAAGCCAGTGTTTGGAGAAAAAAGCTAAAAGACTGATGACAATTGAAGCAAAAATGATCTTTGCGATTTCGGCATAAATCTTTCTCACACCAAGTCCTGTTACATATCTCTTCTTTTTAAAATATAAGACGTATTGGGTAAGAGAGGAAAACGTCACAATGGTTGTTGCAAGAGCAATACCGGAAACGCCCATGTATTTTGCAAGTATAATGTCAAAGATGAGGTTTAACACTGCGCTTGCAATGCTTATATTCATAGGGGTTTTCGTGTCTTTGAACGAGAAGAAAACTCTCCTAAAAATGTCAGCAATTGCTATTGCAAATAATCCAAGCGAATACATGCTAACGCATGATGCTGTGACGGCTGTTGAATGGGCATCAAATGCGCCTCTTTGAAAGAGTATCCTAACGATTATAGTTGACAAAACCGTGAAAACTACAGATATAGGTGCCATTAAATATGACAAAGAATAGATTGATTTTTTGAAAAGCCCAACATAACCATTGTTATCTTTACTAACCGCATATGAAGAAAGGGAAGGATATACAGAAACCGCAATTGACGCAGCAAGGAGGCTGTAAGGTATTGTGAAAATGGTCTGTGCATAACCAAGTATTGCAATTGACCCTAGAGGTAAAAATGATGCAACTGTCGTATCTGTAATCTGGTAAATGACACTCATGCTTGAAACAATAATTGCAGGAAACATGAGCCTTGTGAACTCGGTAATATCTTTCCAGTCGATATGTTTGATGTTAAATTTTTTGAAGAATTCCCATCTATGAACAAGGAAAAGATACAAGAAAATAAAATAGGCAAATCCAAAAAGGTCATGTCCTATCACCTCACTTCGTATACCAACAGACGGAGTAAAAATCAAAATTGAAAGTGGGACAAACATATTTGCTATAAGCCCAATAAATGCTGGATAAAGAAACTGTTTTTCGGCCTGGAACAACCCTGTAAAAAAACCTACCATAATATTTAAATAGCCTAAGATTGCAAGAAGCTTTAGAAATTCAGAGGCAAGTGCCAAACTCTTCCCACTAAAACCCCATGCAACAAGCTTAACTGAAAATGTGCTTAATATTACAATGAGGATTGTTACAACTAACAAGATAACTGAGAAAACAAAAAAAATCTGATTCACAAAAATCTTTGCTTTCTCTGAGTCTGAAGCCTTCTTCTCGGCATACATACGTATTACTATTGCCTGCATCCCTCCTGAAAAAAGGCCTAATATCATCGTTGGAATACGCGATGCCACTACAAAAGCATCAACCTGATATGACGTGCCGAAGTAGTTTGCGGTGAGTGCATCCCGAAGGTAACCTACAATCTTACTTAAAAAGGCAATAACCGAAATTATAATTGTTGCCTCTGTTATTGTTTGTTTCCTTAAAACTCTTGCCTTGCTAATCTTCGAGAACAATTCTTACCTCCGCACGCTCTGCGACTTAATCTTTTGTATTCTGAACTCTTTTTCATTAGAATATTTTAGCAAAAAAGATAAATAAGCAAAACTCTTTTTGAGAAATCAAAAATTCTCTTGATTTTATTGATAGTTTCTTTACAATATTAAAACCTAGGAGGATGAAATGCTTGAAGAAACATTTAAGAAAATAAAAAGAAAAACTGTTGAGATAATCAATGAATCAGAGCTCAAGGAGAGACTTGAGAATGGCAAGGTTCTGCGTGTTAAGCTTGGCGCAGACCCAACAGCTCCAGACCTGCACCTTGGACACTACGTTGTGCTTAGAAAGCTCAGGGATTTCCAAGAAATTGGACATAAAATTGTTTTTATCATTGGAGATTTCACAGGGCTCGTTGGAGATCCTTCCGGGAGGTCAAAAACAAGGCCTGCATTAAGCAGGGAACAGATTGAATCAAATGCAAAAACGTACTTTAAGCAGGTTTTCAAAATTCTTGATAAGGATAAAACAGAGGTTAGATTCAACTCAGAATGGCTTTCTAAAATTACCTTTGAGCAGTGGCTTAGGCTCTGTTCAAATTTCACGCTTGCAAGAATTCTTGAAAGGGACGATTTCCTGAACAGATTCCACAACGACATTCCCATTTTCTTCCACGAGCTTTTTTATCCTATCATGCAAGCATACGATTCAGTTGCGATTCAAGCCGACGTAGAATTGGGCGGCACTGACCAGAAGTTCAATCTTATAATGGGAAGAAGGCTTCAAGAATCGAAGGGAATGGCACCGCAGATTGTGATGATTATGCCAATTCTTCGGGGACTTGACGGAGAACAAAAGATGAGCAAGAGTCTCGAAAACTACATCGGGATAACTGAGGACCCTGACTCAATGTATGGTAAAGTGATGTCAATCCCAGATAGCCTGATTGCAGAATATTACTTCCTCGTGCTTGATAAAAGCGAGCAGCAAGCAAAAGAAATAGAGGAAATTGTAAAAACAGGTGAACAAAACCCCATGGTGTTAAAGAAGAATCTTGCAAAGGAAATTGTCAAACTATTCCACTCAGAAGATGAGGCTGTAAGGGCTGAGGAAAATTTTACAAAAGTGTTCAGTAATAGGGAGCTCCCGGAAGATGCAGAAGAACTTGATATAACTGAGCTTGTTGTAGATGGAGCAGTTGACATATCAAAAGCTATTGCTTCTAAAGGAATTATAAGCTCAAATTCTGAAATAAAAAGGCTGATTCAGCAGGGAGCCATTAAAATAAATAACGAAAAAATAGAAGATTTTAGAAAGCCAGTAAAGGTAAATAATGGCGATATCTTGAGGGTTGGCAAAAAACAATTTTTCAAGCTTGTTATAAACCTGCCGAAATGATTGCAGGTTTATTATTCTGGAACCCGCGACTTTCCCAGTGGATCACAAAGAATTAAAAAATCTTCTTCTGATTTTGCTTGTCACTGCCTCAGCTGTAGCAGGCGTTTCGAGTATAGCACCTGCTCTACCGAAAATTGCAGAGCATTTTAGCATTCACCCCGAGGATACCGGATTTATACTTCTTTCTTTTACATTGCCTGGAATCTTCTTCTCGGCAATGTGGGGAATACTTTCTGATAGAATAGGGCGTAAAAGGATCCTTCTAACATCCCTTATGTTGTTTAGCGTGGGCGGCATTTTAAGTGTGCTTGATTTAGGATTTACTTTCCTTTTAGCAATGAGATTCATACAGGGCATAGGTGCATCTGCGTTATTCTCTCTCAATGTAATCGTCATTGGTGACCTTTTTGACGGAGAAAAACGAGCAATTGCAATGGGGTATAATGCCGCGGTCATCTCAGGAGCACTTGCACTCTTTCCGTTTCTTGGAGGGATTCTCTCCGAGATAAAGTGGAATCTCCCTTTTCTTTTGCCATCTTTTTCTTTGGCCGTTTTTTTCCTTGTCGCGAAATATTTTGACGCCCAAGCAGCCGTTAACGATGAAACTTTCCCGATTTATTTGAGTGAAATTGTCCGTTCATTAAAGAACAAACACATCATAGGCATACTAATAGGCACTTTGCTTTATTTTATGGTTCAGTACGGAGCTTTTATAAACTACTTTTCTTTCTTGGCGAAGCAAGCATTTGAGTACTCCTCCTCAATGAGTGGCTTTATGATGGCAGTATCTTCGGTAATCGCAGCCATTGTCTCTTACTACATTAGAAAATTTGAAAAAATTTTGAGTTATAAAAACCTTTATATATTCTCTTTTATTGCGTGTGCTGCTTCATACGTTTTTATGGCATTTGCGCTTACCCCATTTATGTTCTTTATCGGAATCTTATTATTTGGCATGGGGCAGGGCTTGAACATGCCGCTCACTCCGTTGTTAATTTCCGTGTACGTTCCCGAAGAACAAAGAGGCATCTTGATGTCTATAAACTGCACGGCACTTTCTCTTGGCCAAACAACAGGACCTTTATTTTTCGGGATTTTGTATAAACAATTAGGTCTAACGGAAGTTTTCGTCGTGGGAGGAGCAATTGCTCTTTTTGCAATGCTTTTAGTAGTCGTTTCATTCAATGCCAAAAACACTACTTAATGTTTTACCTCCAAATTTCTTGCAGTTCTTTTATATGAGTTTTAATGGATTTTTCTCCCTCTTTTACACAGTATTTAAGATTTGAGAAATCCAAAACATCAACGTCAAGGTCTATGCTTATTGTTAAATCACTTTTTGCAAGTTCCTGTTTGTAAATTATGTCCTCCTGGAGTTCATAGACTCTGAGAAGCACTTCATATGCATTTTTAAAGTTATCTCTTTCTTTATCTGTAACGGTCTTGTTCACGTCAATTGCAACAACACGCTCGGCGCCCATTTTGTAAGCAACGTCTACTGGAGCATTACTCACGATTCCACCATCTGCAAGAAGCATTCCATTGTACTCATAGGGTGCAAAATAAGGTGGGATAGCCATCGTTGCATACATTGCTTTGTAGAGTTTTCCTTCTTTAAAAACAATCCTTTTACCGCTTTTGAGATCAACGGAAACACAGGCAAAAGGAATCCCAAGATTTTTAAAAGTTGATCCTTTGGTTAATTCCTTTAAAACTCCCCTGACTTTTCTACCTGAATCAAAACCCTTTCTTACAAAAAGGGAAGACATAGCAACCTGCATCATAATGTATTTTAGGATTTTATTTTTATCAACTGCATTCAAAGTGAGTCCGTATAGAGGAGAAGCCTTATCAAGAACGTCACTAAATGAAAATTTCTTCAAGAAGTTTTCCATTTGAGAGGAAGAATTGTGAGATGCGTAAAGCCCGCCTATGATGCCTCCCATTGATGTTCCAACAACGACACTTGGTACAAGGCCCTCGTTCTCGAGAGCCTTTAAAACTCCAATATGCGCAAAGCCCCTTGCTCCACCACCCGAAAGCACAAGTCCAACTTTTCTCATAAACACCACCCTCGTAATAAGATTATAGCAGAATTATTAAGTTAAAAGAAAATTTATAAATTTTCAGCACCATCTGAGATACATACATAATTGTTTAAAAAACGGATTTTTAAGTTGCGAATATTTAGAGTGATTTGTCTGGAGAAGAGGCTGCTTAAATTAATAATTTCCCCACTGTACTTTATATGCCTTTCCTTTTTTAATATCCAGGTACTCCATGAAACTCTCTTTATTTTCATAATACCCGTCGACGATTGCAAAATCAATTGTTATTTTAATGATTTCCATATTTGGTTTTTTCTCCCAAGACTCAATCGAAGCAGGTTCTCTATCTGCAATTATTTTTTTAAATCTTTCATTTTTTTTGCCATTCATCGGTCCTAAAATTTTTGCAGTTCCCTCAATCTGCATGATATCTTTGCAGAGCGCTACATGATTATTCTTTTTGAGCTGATAATATTTGTTCGAATAACGCCAGGTGAAAAAATAAATATCAAACCCTTCGTTAGCAATAAGAATAGTTCTGGCATACACCTTATTATTATCTGCTGTTGCCAACACCATATATTCGTTTTCTTTGTTGTTCAAGAAATCTAATAATTTCTTTTTGGTTTCATTGTAGTCAATCATAATTTTTTTATTTTCCATTCCGTTCCTCCCTTTCTTTTTTAAACCTTATGCTATATACTTTCCAGGGGAAATTGCCTTCAGCAAAGGCAGTTTTTGCTTTACCTTTTACAATCTTTTCATCTGCATATGCCTCAATCACTTCGCCTATAAAAAGATTTTTGTCGCCTGTTTCAATTTTCTGAATAACTTTACATTCCATATGAGCTACACATTCCTCAATGATTGGGGCTTTTACTTTCCGTGCAGGTTTTGGTGTTAAACCTGGTTCCTTGAATTTGTCTACCTCGTGCCCTGAATGGTAGCCGCAATAATATATCTTAGGTTCAAGCTCCCTCAAAGGGACGTTTACAACAAACTCCTTCGCCTCTTCAATTAATGCACATGAGTAAGCCCCTTTTCCTACAGCGCACGCTATAAGCGGAGGCTCCTTTGATACAGGCATACAGAAACTAACTGCTATGATGTTTGACTTACGATTAATATCTCCGCATGTCACTAAAAAATGTCTCATAGGCCACATAAACTGCAGATATTCAACGTCAATCTTCATTTACACCTCCACGTTAAGATATTTTTAAAAGTATTTTCAATCGCTAAATTTGCCTGATGCATTATTTCTCCTCCTTAGTACATTCTACAAAATATTTTTAAAAGTGGAAATTGACTCGTTTCGATTCAAAAGATATCAAAAGGACCATAGGGAAAGCTCTAAGTGGTTTTTACGGAATTCAGGCTTTTCATGATATTGTTCCTTTTGAACTCAGAATCTTTAAAAAATGTTATTTAACATTTCGTTTCAGCAGTTTGCAGATTCTTCAAGCCATTTTAATTGAGGCTTTATGCCGTTTTCTTTGCATACTTCCATTCCATTGGCGCCTGCACTTTTAAGGAATTGGTCAAAGCATTCGGAAAGAGCTTTCTACACTGTTGACAAACTGCCTACACCGTGTTTCCATAAACCTCGAATCACCAGAGGAAAACCTTTTAAAGAGAATAGCAC
>JAIMJY010000136.1 GCA_020692945.1 Caldisericum sp.
TAATCCTTTGTAATCCACGATCCTTATCAGTGGATTCTATATATGAGAGGATAAAAAATCTCTCAGAAAGGAGGTGGTGCAATAGATTCGTAGAAGAAAAAGAGAACGAATACAAAGGAGTAGAGAGTATTGTAGCTAAAAATTAATGTCGATGAGACAGCTTACCGGTGAAAAATGTAGAAAAGGGATAAAGAAGTTTAAAGGTACAGAATCTCTTCAAGACTTAGTTTTATTATTTTAAAGTTTTAAAAAATTTAGGTAAGGAGGAAAGTGGAGAAGAATTTTAGAAAAGATAGTAAGCATTGAATTTATGAAAAAGATAGTAAAATCATAAAATTAAAACAAGGAGGTATTATATGAAGAAGCTAATTAGTTTAATATGCGTAATAACACTAATATGTGTTTCAATGCTTCCTTCTTTATTTTCTAACTCAAACATCAAAGCAGAAGCAACTGACCTTTATCTTGAAATACAAAAGAATTCTTGGTCAAGAGCTCCTGCCAAAACAGTTTACTTTCCTGTAACACTTGGTAACCTTAATCCTAATAGTGATATTTTGGTAAAGTCTATTGAAATCTTTGATAAAGACAAAAGCCTCATCTTAGAAGAAAAAATAGGAGTCTCATTAAAAAGAGTTTATGTTCTTGCCAAATCCAAAGATGAAGTAAGGAAATCTCTTGGAATTAATCCACCAACAACTGAAGATTTAGATAAAGCTAAAGAAATCCTTCTTGAGATAGATACCACAAAAGACAAGGCAAAAAAGAATATATTGGTTGAAGAAGCCTGGCAGAAGCTTAAATATAAACCAACTGACAAAAATTCAGATACCTATACTGATGCAGAACAAAAATTATCAAATCTACTTTATACAAAATGGATTGAAATTGATCTAACTAACCCTGCGTTTCTTTGGGGAGATTGGAATGTTACAGGTTTCAGAGGTCTTGAGATAATTAGTAATCAATCCAACTATTCATCAAGTGCAGTAAGCAAATGGGATACATTACTAACAAATAACTTGCAGGGCATTATCAATGGAAGTTATCCTAAAATAATTGGTATGGCAAATAGCGATGTGCACAATTCTACTTATATGTGGGGCTTAAATATGAACTATATCTACACAGGAAGCTCATCCCCACCTGGAACAAATAGGTCTACTGTTTATAATAATCTAAAAGCAGGAAGAGTATCTGCCTCTTCTGATGGATCATTAGCAGTATTTAGCTTAAATGGTTATGTGCCTGGAAGTGTTGTTAATGTTAGTCCTGGAACAAATAATATATCTATAACAGTTAGCGCAGAATGTGCAAGAGGAGATTATTATTCACCAGGAGGAACTATAAAAATAATTAAAAACGGCACTGCAGTTCTTACAGACAGTTTTTCTGGCTTAAGTATCACAAGAAGCTATACCTTAACAGCAACTTCCGATTGTTACTACAGAGTTGAGGTAACATTTAATGGAATTGTCGGAGACCATGTTGAATACAGTTATTGCTTTGTAAATCCAGTATATGTGAATTTACCTTAGCAAAGATGAATAGAAAAATTATAAAGCTTATCAAATGGCTTCTTCTTTTGAGTTTAATATTCTCCTCCTTGTATCTCTTTAACTATTCATATTTAAAAGCGAATAACGGGATCTTCCTTTTGAATGCACTTGACTCAGTTGGTGGTAAAATCGGTAACTATATTGCATTTGATGTAGACAGTCCCGCATGGCTTTTATTCAGACCTTATCATTTGAGACAGAGGCGTGACTGCTTTGGTCGTTTGAGATCCTTCTACAAATACAAAACACCTTATACTGATCCAATTTATGTTGATAATGGGAAGTGGGTTGGCTGTGTGATTGATTTTTGGTATCTCAATTTAAAGGCTTGTCCAGGACCAGATATATACGATATAGGAGAGAAACCTATGGAACCATTTTTAAGGTCAAACTCAGCTATTGTTTTTTATTATGTTCTAACCACAGATGGCTATTATAAGACTATTCTTACCCCTGACGACTATAAAATTATTGATAGTTTTTTGAATACAAAAAGGATTCCTTATTTAAGGTCTATTGCTCTACAATTAAAAACAATGCCAAAATTTCTGAAATCTGAACTTAACCACCTGGAGACAGATG
>JAIMJY010000137.1 GCA_020692945.1 Caldisericum sp.
AAAGAAGCGTGGCGATATCGCTTTTTAACTGTGAAGAGATTGCTTCGTCACTCACTGCGTTCGTTCCTCGCAATGACACTTCCCTTTTTGTTACTGCGAGGGGTCGAAGGAAAGCTTTACAAAGGCATGGTTAAGATGAGGCGGATTTTGGGTAAATGAATTTAACAGCTTCCAGAATATTATTTATTACAAGAATTCTTGCAGCTCTTTCAAATTATTCACTTACAGTTTTCTGTCTTCTAAAGGGTAATTCTTTGTAGAGGATAAATGTTTTCGAAGAAGCGACTCTTATACTACCCAAAAGAATACTTTTCGTATATAATGTAAACAGGTAGGTGAAGTATGAAAAGGAATATAAAAGAAGACATTGCGGCAATTGGAAAGAGATTATATGAGCACCGACTTAATGGCGGTTACGGAGGAAACTTTTCGGTCAGAGATGAGGACTACATATATATTACTCCATCGGGAGTTCCGAAGGATACCCTTGACTACTCTGATATTTTAGTAATTGATTTCAAGGGAACAGTTGTTGAGGGACAAGGACGGCCTTCGAGTGAGATTTTGTTCCATATTGTAATTTACAAAACTCGTTCAGAGATAAACGCTATTATACATGCACATCCTCCTGTTGCGACAGGGTTTTCGATTGCCCATGTTGAAATTGATGACAATATTCACGAAGAATCGACTGTTGTTATAGGAAGAGTTCCAGTGATTCCGTACGAAGTGACCTCTTCGAAAGAGTTGGCTGTGAACGTCCAAGAAGCGATTATAAATCACAATGCTTTACTGCTTTCAAATCATGGTGCAATTACTATTGGAGAAGACCTTGAGAAAGCTTATAGGAGAATGGAGGAGCTTGAGAATCTATGCAAGATGATAATTACTGCCAATTCATTAGGAGGGATTCAACCCATACCGTCTGACAAGCTTGAAAAATTGTATGATACAATACGAAATCGAGAAGTTATTCGAAACAATTCACGAACCGATAAAAAAAGAATGAAACCGTTAAAATCTAACGGTTGATTTACTCCCTCTTAATCTGCTGAAAAGAAGCGCAGATTACAAATGAATAAATAACTAAAAGAGAAGATTTCTGCACTTGTAAATCCACCGAGAAAGAATGTGGATTTATTCTTCTGTAATCCATAATCCTTTTCAGTGGATTACAAAGGATTAAAAAAATACTTTTTTGCAGTGACTCCCTCACCTTAATTTCTCCATCGAGGAGAGAGAAAGGATCCATTTTCAGGTTTAATAACCCCAAAGTTGTTTATAAAAGAAGCGTTGCTTGAGGATATCTGCTAACGCACAAATGAAGAAAATGCTATAATATAACAAGGGGTGAGTTAAGATGAAAACTTACAAATTATTCTGGATTCCAAGAGTGCTTGCAATTTTATTTATTTTATTCGTATCAGTTTTTGCATTGGATGTATTTACCGGCGAAGCTCCACTTATTCAAGAATTAGGAGGGTTTGTAATTCACTTAATACCATCATTTGCTCTTATAATTGTATTAATAATCTCCTGGAAAAAACCTCTTATTGGGGTATTATATTTATCCTTCTGGGTTTAGTATTCACATTTTTATTTAGAACATATCAGGCTCTACCCAATTTTTTACTTGTTTCATTTCCTGCAATTGTCATTGGCGCACTGTTTATTATCTTCCATATTCTTGATAAAAAAAGCAATCTTAAAAGGGTTTAGGGTTTTTACGACTTTTCACGAAAAAATAAGCAAACTCGACTGCCTGGCGATGGCAAATTATTATTAAGAGACTTCTGAAAAACCCCAGTATATTATCTTTGCGCAATCATTACCTTGCCAAAGGCAAGTGCCGAAGGCGAAGTAATCACCTTTGCATTATTACATAAATGATAAATGCGAGATTGCCACGCTCCCTGCAGTCGCTCGCAATGACACCAAAAAGATACTTTTTCAGAGATCTTATTAAGAAAAGACGACTCAATTAGTTAACAAAACTGAAAATGCTTATAATAGAGAGAAGAAGGTAGAAATCGGGTTCAGATATGAAGGAGATTGAGTAAAATTTAAAAACCTGCATTTTGAAAAAATAG
>JAIMJY010000043.1:0-2421 GCA_020692945.1 Caldisericum sp.
ATGTAAACAAGATCTTTATTTTAGGCATTTTTACCCCTTCATGCTCTAAAATGCAACCTTGATAGCCATACTTCCCAAACCAGATAAAATGTTGCCCCAGTGTAAGTTCAACATCAGATGGAGTCATTACTACAAACTTATCATCAATAAACACCGTTGCACCCTGAGGGTCGGAGTCAATGTGCACAATTTTAGTTTGTTTCTGAGAAATGGGACTGCTTGGAGTGATGCTTGTTTGCTCTTTACGACACCCTGTAAAACTCATCAAAAGTGCAATTAAAATTAACACCAAGAAAATCTTTTTCGTAAAATCACCTCCTTTCTTTTTATATTTCCCATCTTTATTTAAAAAACGCAAGCAAAATTTTTATGCACAATTTCTAATCTTCAGAATAATTATAGTTATTTTTTTTGTAGAGCTATACTCCAACCAATATTATTATTCATACCTTATTCACCGCAAATAGTTGTAACTTCGGGCAAATCCAGTGCATTAACTTCTAATTCTACGGGGCTCACAGTGAAAGCGCAGGAAGAAGAAATCTTAATGCTAACAGATTTCGAAACTGCATTAATCTCTTTAGAGTCAATGTCAAATTTAAACAAGTTTTTGCAATTGGTTCCTATATTTCCCTCATCATCAAATTTTAAAAGCGTATCTACTCCTGAAACAATAAATCCTTTGTTAGCAGGTAAAATTGATGAGTAGATTATACCACCTTCAAAAGCTTCTGACAGCTTTACATTGCCAACCTTATCGAGTTTGAAAACAAGTGCCATATGAGATCCAGACCCTCCAGTTATGCTTACAGGCGAATAGATGGTAAAAGATACGATGCAACTACCATCATCCAGAGGCAAAATCGGGTTAAAGTAATTGAAATAAGCAGGTAAAATAAAACTTTTTCCAAACATTTTTACCCATTCTTTGTTTCCATCTTTATCAAGTTTCATAACAAAAATTCCGTATACAGGCAACTTATCTAAATATGGAAGAATACCTTCGAGACCAATTGCTTCAAATTGCCTTAAGATAAGTATAGTACCATCCCAATCACTATAACCCACGTCACAAAGATCAGGGTCGTTTGGAAATTTAAACATCTCTTTGCCATTAACTATTACAATACCGGAACCATCCTTTGAAGGTTCGTAAGTTCCAAGCCCTAAAATAAAATATCCACCATCGCTTGATTTCTTGATTGCAATTGTTTTGTTATAGTCTTTAAGTGAATAGGATTCTAGGGAGAGTTGGTTGCCTTTCTCATCAATCTTCAGTAAACTAAATGAGAAATTCGAAAGATTTGTTTCTGTCAGGACTGCAATCCCTTCATTATCGTTATCGATTGAAGCGATAGGGTCCTTAAAGTCTCTTTCCCACTCCATATCGCCAGTTTTGCTAACCTTAACGATAACAGAGCCGGGATAAATATCTCTTTCATTATCCAGCAGAATGGCATATCCTTCATCTAAAGTTTGGATAATATTAAAGTTGTAGACCTTGAAATCTGTGCTTTTAACCATTTTGATGAGTCTTTCCCAAATGACATTAAAATCCCTGTCAAATTTAATTAAGACATATTTCTCGTTGCCTTCCGGGAAGGAACCACTTATAGAAATGAGAACATAACCATCCTTAACCTTTCTAATAAGTGGGGAGCTATCATAGGAATTATCACTAAATGTTTTTGCCCAGACCCCACTTCCATTTGAATCAACTTTTAGAAGGAAGGTGTCTGCCTTATTGCTACCTTCAACTTTACGAACATTTCCTGCTACCACATAGCCTCCATCATCTGTTTCAACAACAGAAGTTTTATCAAGCGAAAAAACATTTTTATTTGTTTCGTTTGGAAACTGTGCAAAGTTGTATGAATTCGCCCATCCAACATTTGTCTTTTGAGTTTCCGGGACAGATGGCGTTTGGTTACTACTCTTCCAAAAATTACATCCTGAAAAGGCAAGCAGGATTACAACCAAAACTAAAATAAACTTTAAACATCTTTTCATACCAAGCCTCCTTTGTTTTTAATAAAGCTATTTACTGATAAATTCATTCAAATCAATTATAGTAAGTGTTCCTCTGTCAGGTGAATTCTGTGAAGGGTTACCCTTGATTGAAACATTAAATAAAATTAAATTGTTTTCAAGTAAAAGCGAAGGAGACGAAGCACTAAAAATTGGCTCAAAGGTTTTACCATCATATATGCTGACTGCTTCCTTCCCTGTATCTCTTTGTGTGAGAATAATCAAACCGTCACGTACCTCGATACTAATTCCTGGTACATCTGCAGGAGTAACGTTTAATAGATGCCTGTAACTACTCTTGAAAATCCCTGGAAGAGGCAACTCTTTCCCTTCTTCGTTAAAACAAAACATTTTATCATTGATAAAGATAAAAATCCTTCGATTTTGACTATC
>JAIMJY010000043.1:2543-10852 GCA_020692945.1 Caldisericum sp.
GATAAAGATAAAAATCCTTCGATTTTGACTATCATATACAGGGAGTGTTACGAAAGGATACATCACTTTGCTTTCTTCCTTAATGTCGTAAGTAATAAATCCTATCTGTTTCATAGAAGTTACATCGGTAACTTCAGTCAAGAGATTATCGCCAGAGTTATATTCATCAAAAAACACAATATATCTTCCTCCCTGAACGAGAGGATTACCTTTAGCCTTGTAGACGATTTTCTGCTTTTCAAGGTCAATAATATAAGAAGTTGTCGAAAATGTTTGAACCACAACTTTTTCACCATCTGTGTCTAATGTTTCTACATTAAATCCAATATTTGAACTTTTAATCTCAGGGAATTCCATTTGAGAAAGTGTTGTTCCTTTAAACTTATCCACTTTATAAATTATTAAGTGTCCATCTGAGCTTCCGAAAAGATGCAGATGATCACCAAAAATTGGCATATTAGATGGCTCTGCTATAAACTTCCTGTTGTAGAGTAGTTTGTCATCCTTTAAAGAATATGCTTTAAGATAAATTACATTTGGAATGCCACCGTACATAAGGATAAACTCCTCAAAAAATGCAACATCATCGCTTATATTAGAAAGCCATAATATTGTATTTTTCTCATCAGGCACAATTTCAAATTTGCTGCTTTTGATGGTTTCCCCACTGTATGAATTAACGGCAAATATTTCCTCGATAAATTTTCTTGGTGAAGTTTCTGTAGCCTCCTCTCTTTTTTGATTTTCTAAATACAAAGTGTCGTTAACTAACGTAAAATTAGTTGCACTGTCAAAATTTTTCCTCCAGAGTTCTTTTCCTGTTGC
Source organism: Caldisericum sp. (assembly GCA_020692945.1). Classification (GTDB taxonomy): domain Bacteria; phylum Caldisericota; class Caldisericia; order Caldisericales; family Caldisericaceae; genus JAIMJY01. Next base: position 3,369 of record JAIMJY010000043.1, read on the forward strand.
AAGCGAAATGCACACAATTTCATTCTCCTGATGAGAGATAAAAAGTTCGTCAAAAACTATACCACCTTTGAGCTCTTCAAAAGAAATTGAATTTAGTGTCCCTTTTATCTTAGGTTTTTTAAGCTCAAAATTAAGGTTGGTATTTTCCACTATTTTTATATCTTTTCTTTGTGAAATATAGTCATCCTTAATCACAATAAACCTGTAAGTGCCTTTTCCAAGAGAAACCCCGCACGGAGTGATTCCTTCATATTCATCATTTACAAATACAGAGGCACCATTCGGCAAAGAGGTAATCAAAACAGTAAAGCCAACTGGAGAAATATTAATTGGATTAGTATTCTCACTTCTTGTATTACAGCCTGCAAGGAGCATAGAAATAAACAAAACCATCAGAAAAATTGTAAAAAACTTTTTCACGGCACCATCCCTTTTAGTTTATAAAATTCAATGGTTTCATCTGTTATTATAATCGCAGTGTCAGAGGCAGGCACAATTGTGTTTACTGCTACATATGTTTGATTATCAAAAACTTTTGTCTTCCCACCTTTTAAATCAAAACCACTGATCACTCCAAAAGGCATGTAGATATCGTCGCCCTCGTATCTTATGTCGAATTTTACATTGCTCTGAAACTTCAGAAATTGCATTGATGTAGAAAGAATGTGGCCATCTCTATCGAATATAGTATAGTCGTAAACACCAGCAAGCAAGTCCCCATAAAAGATTACACCGCCTTCCTTTCCATTTACAATAAAACTTCCGATAGGATCGGCATCTTCACGACCGCTAACCTTCAGAACAACAATACCTCTATCGTCTGTCCCGGCATTATATGCTCCGATAGGCTTATTTCTAATAGGATTTCTGTCCGCATCCACTATCAAAAGTTTTACAATATTTTCTTTGCCTGCCTCAATTGCAACAGCATCGCTTATTCTTGCCGAATATGCCTGTACACCAAAGATTTCTGAAACAGTTTTTGTAGGGGGAAGTGTTACCGCCTTGTAGAGCACTTCAAATTGGTCAAATTGCTTCTTGCCTTCGTCAAGCATTTTGTATTCTCCCATCTCATCAAACAAAACCTCCTTAGAGAATTCTCTCCATTCATTTTTGAATGGTTTTGTTCCGAAGATCACTAACTTGCCCGAGGGATATTGGAAGTAAAATTCTTTGAGCGTGGTTTTCCCTGTGACAATGATTTTGTCCCCAACGAAAACGCCAGAATAGGCAATTGCAGCGGGAGAACAACATATATCAATTACCGGAAGACGATCAAAAATAACCCTGTATGCACTGAATGATTCATCGTGCCGATAGTATCTTATGTCTACAGGATGATCTTCCGCATTGGTTGGATTAAATCCCCTCATATTCAAGAATAAGTCGCCTTTTACATCGAGAGAAACTTGAGGATTATCGCCGAGGCCAGTGAGGCTAATTTTATGTGTTCCTCTGCTTACACCCGTAAGAGTGCAAGGAATAGTCTTCCCTGTGAATGTGTCATCAAGGTAAACAGTGTAGCCGATATCACAATATAGGTCTTTTCCTTCAATATTTATACTAAATGGCCCATTGCTTTTGGATGTGACCGCAATGGTGGTAGTGTATGTGTCGTATATAATTGATTCCGTGTATCTGTCAATATTTATTTCCTTTTCATTAGATTCAAATTGACCTTTAAAGGTAAAATTGTGTTTTCCATAAGATATGCGATAGGTTAAAGGAGCAGTGCCCACTTCAACGCCATCTATGGAGACTCTGGCGATATCGCTTACGTATTCAGAAGTTGATTCAATTTTTATAGACTTACTGTTAGTAAAGCACCCTTCCAACGGGATGAGCGACAAGATCAAAAGAATAGCAATAATCTTTTTCATAGCCTTACCTCGCACTTGAAAGTGCAACATACAGAATAGTTTTGTCGTTGTAGTATTCAATTGCTGTTCCCAGGATACCCAGGGAACGCATATCGATAGAGGCTAACACAGATTCTGCATTCACATACTTAATGCCATTTTTATCCTTCGCAATTGCAGGATATACAGTGCTATTCCTGAACATTATGTAATTATCTGCAATTGTAGCATCTTTTGAAGAATCTTTTGAGAAGATATTGCTAACAAAATTTTTTGCATCAATAAAAAGCCTTCCACCGTCCATAAATCCATCGTTTAGTTTTTGTCCGCTTAAACCATAAACAAAATACCCATCCTTATCAAATACAAACTTCTCATACGGAACGGCTCTTACATCTCCGTAGATAATCGAATTATCTGGATTTCCAGCAATTGTCGCAATGCTATATCCATCTGTCGTAAATTTTTTTGCCTTGAGGTTGGGAATGGGGTTGCCGTTTTCGTCCAGTATAACCAATGAGAATATAGGTAGCGCACCGCGCATTAAATTGTTTTCTACTAATGCAACCGCATTGTTCCAATTTATAAAGTTTTTATCATAGTCATCGTTTGTAACTCTCTCACCCACAATGTCTTTAAGAAATACTGCAGGCAGAAGCACCTTTGCATGATAGCAAACTTCAAAATTCTTTCCGGTGGGATCAATCTTATAAATGCCCTCTTCGTCAAAGGTGATTGTTTTTTCAAAATAGTTTTTCGTTGTATCTACAATTGGTAAAGTGATAATTTTGCCTGAGGGGAAAATAATTTCAACTTGCTTGACGTTAATACTTTTGCCAGAAATTTTTACACTATCTCCTACATAGATTCCAGAATAAGCATTTTCTAAGATACATGGCAAATTATCAAAAGAAATTTCAGTATTTTCTTTAAGAACCTTATTTGTGCGCAGGTCAAACACCCTTGCATTCGCAACTGCAAAAATGCTAAAAATAAATATTACAACAAGTAAACTTACTAAAAACTTTTTGTTCATATCGCCTCCTTATTTCTCCTCAAAGCAGTAAATATATCCGTTATCTGCAACAACATAAATTTTCCCTTCATAAACCAGTGGTCTTGTCGTAATAACTTCGTCTACTCCATATATTGCAATTGTATCACCAGAATATTCCTGAATGCAGTAAACTTTATTCGTAGTTGTTCCTATGTAAATCCTTTGATTATAGATAAACGGAGGTGCTACTCCTGACTCAATTGTTCGTTTCCACTTAGTCTGTCCGTTTACCGCATCTATACAAAGGAGCTTTCCATCCACCGTTACAACAAACAAATCACCGTCAAGCACTTGAGAACCTCTTTCTACTTCCTTATTTTCCCATATAAGAAAACCCTTTTCTGCATCAAGACAGTACCTTCCATCAAGATAGACTTTCCCATAATAAACGATAGGTGTTGAAATTATATATTCTTCTCCCTTAAAAGTCCATAAGATATTTCCAGTTTCTCCGTCAACGCAAAATAGAGTTGTTTCACCTAATATGTAAATTTTACCCTTGTTTACCACAATTGAACTCGAAAAGAAAACCCTTTCAGAGATTTTATACTTCTTGACGAGTTTTCCAGTTGAGGCATTGATTCTATAGATTGAACCGTCTTGTGTTGCAGCATATATTTCTTCGTTATCCAAAGAAAGCGAATAAACATCGGAGTCCGTATCGTATTTCCAGACAAGGCTTCCATTACTTGCATTGAGTGCAAAGATGTGTCCACCGCTTTCTGTAAAACCTGAACCTGTTGATCCAAAATAAACATTTCCCTTGTAAAAAACAGGTGTTGAAAAGATACCAGGCATAAACCCTGCATCCTTTATCTCGTACTTCCATATTTCTTCTCCTGTATCCTTGTTGAGGCAGAAAAAGTATCGATTCTTCCCTCCAACATAGAGTTTCCCATCATATATAACAGATGCCGAGCCACCATAATTTGTGGAATACCACGTGTTCCCTAATTTCTTTTTAAAAAGCGTAGTTGTGATTGAAGTAGGTTCTTGAGATGGAGTCACTGTTGTTTCTGATGGAGGTGCTTCCTTTATCTCAATGCCAAATGTAACTTTATTATTGGCTTTAATTTTTTCTCGAACCTTACCCTTGCAATCCACAACTAAGTCTACTGAATGATAGCCTATGGTTGTAAATTTGTAACTAAAAGATACATTGACTGATTTTTCTTTATCAAGTCCGTCAATTACTTTTGAATCAACAAGCTTTCCGTCATCAAAAAGACACACATCGAAACTTCCTGCCTTAGCTCTTCCAACATTTTCAATCTTAGCACTGAATGTTTCTGTATCCACATTCACAATCGGATTCTTGGGCATAAAAGTGATATCTGTCATTGAAAGCTCTGGAATAAAATAATAGAGCTTTGCTCCAACTGTTATTACTACAAATAAAAGCAAAACCATCAAAATAAAAATCAAAAACTTTTTCGTATTCTGCCCCCTTTCTTTAACAAAACTTTTCTTTACATATAATAAGACTCACGAACTCAAAAAAAGTTCCAATACTTTATCGTATTTTGTAAATCTAGGACGAAATTTTATCCATTCCGTTTACTACTTTACCTACATGTATTAGCAAACGATTATTGTCTAACCAGCAAAAATTATATATTCTTTCTTTTGTTGGTGCTCTTTCTATAATGGTATCTTTACTGCTTCTCAAATCTGCTATTACAAGATTCTGAGAGGTCTCGTTATTATCAGGAGCATATAAATAAGCGATTCTTGTTCCATCAGGACTCATCAGTTTTGAATCGTAAGTTCTGAGCGTTTCATCTATCGCTCTCCTGTATAATTCAGTAATGTTACCATCCTGACCAAATCTGATTACTACAATATCTCTTGATTCTGAGTAATCCGATGTATAAGCTATGAGTCCTTGAGCGGAAACAGACAGAATGTGAGGATGTTTGCCTTCGATGTTCAAATGTTCTATGCGCCCATCTGTATCAACAGTGAAATAAGAAACTCTGTCATTTTGATAATATTTGCGTGCAACTATGTGCGTATTATCTACCCATCCATCGCTTCGATAGTATTCACCAAAACCACTCTCATTTTTCACGAGAGGACGCTCTTCTTTCGTTGTAAAGTCATAAATCCAGAGCGAATTCCCGCCAGTCATACAATCTCTATTTGTGGTATATACGATTTTAGAACTATCAGGACTTAATATAGGATTATCATTCCACCATAGAGTAGCAGGACCCTCTATCCCTTTTGACCTGAAATACTTTCGCAATTCGGCACTTAACTCATCGTATGTTTTTCCATTATATGTATCGGTTGAAATTTTGACTGCGTTATTTGTATCCAACTCGAGAAGCCATAACTCCATTATTCCATCAGTAAGAAGATATTTGGTATTATCCGGCGAATGAATCAACCGTGAAAACTCAGGTTCGTCTTCAGAAAGAACACTCTTGCCATTTAAGTGCAGCCTTACAAATTTTAGTTTCTCTTCTGCCCGTCCTCTATTCTTCCATAGAGATGGAATCTCAAAAGTTTCTCCTTTATTAAGTTCTTCAAGCGTGTTTTTAGGAGTGATCTCATAGAATTTTAAGGCAGGAATTATCTTGCCTCTCATCTCCTCGTAGGTTATGTTTATATTCTTTCCTTCTGGAATTATCTCAACCCCTGAGTCAGTCATTATTCCACTTATTGCCTCTGTAATCTTCTGTTTATCGATATCCTGCAATGCATTGAAAACGACAAAATTGCCATTTCCACTTGGGACTAATCGATAATCTTCTGGTCCTAAATAAACCCATGGACTATTTGTTGCAAAAATGTGCAGAACCACAAATAATGAGACAATAACCAAAGCCAATAAGATGCTAACAACTATCTTACGTTTCATTTTCTAACTCCTTTTCTTAAAATCCATTTTCTTTCAAATCAAGATAGATGATACTATCATTTCTATCTTCAGGGTAATTAATAAAGCTAAGGTCGGAACCATTAATAGCAATTTCACTTCTTACATCTCCTCCTGTGATAATCCTTCTTTCTTTTGTTTTCCTATTAAACACAAAGATATTCCCATTATCAAGTCTTGCAACAATGTAATCATTGGAAGCGATAGTTCCGCCAACAAGCATAAAATCATTAGGATATTCAAGACCAATTTCTTCAAAATCCTCAGGTTTCCTCAACGGCGCAATGACAATTTTCCCACTCCGAAAGTAAATTATATGTTCATCTGAGGTTAATGCATAAATATCAATATAGGTTGGAAGAGTAATAGAGTCTGAACTTCTCCCTTCAAAGTTATAAAGATATACATACTGTTTCTCGGTGCCGGACTGTGTTATCTCTGATGCGCTAAACGCAATAGTATCGTCACCAAGTGCCCATAAATGAAATACCCCAAAGGACATTAACTCCTCTTTAAAAAAGTTTTGCATCGTTCCATCGTTTAAGCTTATTCTAACAAGTCTTGATCCACCTGTATTAGAAAGTGTTTTACCACCATTCCCAATTTCTATGCCGTTTAAAACAAGGTAAGCATAGTCGCCTTGAAGAAGTACATAGTCAACTGTGAAATCCTTATCTATGCTTGAACTATTTCCATTCCAACTGTAGTTTTGAAGGAGTTTTATAAGTTTACCTGTCTTTCTGTTAATCACAAAGCACTCTGCAGGCGCACCAGCAGGATCCTCTACTACTTTAAAAACTATCCAGTTATCATTCATCTGCACGTTCTCAATGCTCACCCAGTCTTTACTTACTTGAGTAGAATATTCAACTTTTCCACTCAATGCATCACAAACTAAGATATGATTGGGATTTGCACTCTTTGGATTATTCACCTCTAAACGACCGCTTCCTGTAGAGAAAACAACTTTCCCATTGTAAACTGCAACACTCCTGATTGCAGAATATTCACTTCTTATTTCCTTAAATTTCAACGATGAAATTTCAACAGACCTTAGAAAAAGATGTCCCTCTAATTCTTTCTTAATCTCCTGTGAATACTCTTTGCTATATTCAAATAACTTTTTTTCCTCATTCCACTTATATGCTTCAACAGTAATGTTATCAATCGCTCCTGAGTCGTTTCTATCTACGACAGACTGATACAAAATGTTGTTGCCTTTGCCATCATCAAAAGTGCTTAGTTTTACTTCATGTTTTACAGAGGCACCTTCATCAAAAAATAGTGGTGCAATGTTTCCATCCTTATCTTTAAAATTTGCAACTTCGAGATGCCCATTCGTAGGTAAGCATATTGTGTAATACTCCACATATGCACCGCCTGTGCCCATATCAACAACTGCAACAGGCTTAGAAGAAATACCCCCTATATACATAACCATTTGAACATAAGGCTCATACCTTTCACCAATGTAATACATGCCTGGGAATGCTTTTTTCAAAGTTTTGAGGAGAACTTTGCCATCGTAGAAAGCATACCAATTACTGAAAACTTTATCTATGAGAAATTTCTGAGTTGAAGAAGGGTCTGGGTCTTTCCGGAGTATAAGGACAACAGGCACTTTTTCTGTTACCTCAAGCGTATTTACTCCACCGCTTGCAACCAACACAACATAACCTTTGAC
>JAIMJY010000044.1:0-1220 GCA_020692945.1 Caldisericum sp.
CAGTGGATTTACTACTTTGTAATCCATACTCTTTCTCAGTGGATTACAAAGTAGTAAATTGCCTTATTTGCGATTCTATTTTACTCAAAACGCCGCTTAAAAAAAATGTTATTTGTATGCTTAATCCTTTGCGAAATTAATTATGTTGGCACGTTTTGCACATCTTGACATTTTAAGTAAATAAATTATAATATGTTTAATATTTTATATATTTTGACTTGCTGAAGAATAGTGCAGGTTTAAAATTGGAGAGTGAAATGGAAGAAGATAAAGGAATTTTTGGTTTTTGCAGTGAAAAAAGAAATCTTTTTATAGCGAGTTTTTTTGGTATGAAAGAGTTTCTTACCTTTTATATTTTGTTTTTGCTTACAAAAGGTGATTGTTATGGTGAAGAGATTTCCAAAAAGATAAGCGAGCTTCTGAAAGGATTGTGGAGTCCTAACCCTGGATTTATTTACCCAGTTCTTAAAAAATTGGAAAGGCATACGCTCATAAAGGGCAATTGGACACATGAAATGAGCCATCCGCGTTATGTTTATAAGATAACTGATAAGGGAACGGAGGAGTATAAAAAGTTATACAAAAATTTTAGTATACGATTAGATGAATTTGTAAGAGTGGTAACCAACGTAAAACAGGAAGTTTTTAAAAATGAGTGAAGAGGCAATTATAGTTGAAAATTTGCGGAAAATTTACGCTTCAAATAGCGTTGAGGCAGTAAAAGGTTTAAGACAGGCATCCTTGGAGTTTTTAGTTATCTTCCTTATTGCCATGATGGTTGCTTTTGTTCTTGGAGGAATTTCTCTTGCTCTTGCTGCAAAAATAAAGACCATAGAAACGCTAATGGCAGTTGTCAATACGCTTACTATGCCTCTGTTATTTTCAAGTAACGCACTTTTTCCAACAAGCGTTATGCAAAATGGCTTCAAGTGATTGCAAAAATTAATCCAATTACTTACGCAATTAACCCGATGCGATGCTTAACCACAACTGGCTGGAGCATTTCTATAATTTGGAATATCCTCATAATATTCGATGTTGATGTTGTTGTAATGCTGTGGACAAACAGGGTATTTATAAACGCAGTTTCAGAATAATTATCTCAACAACTAACAATCATACGTGGGCAAGAGTTTTCTTCTAAAGACTTTTGCTATTTTGTAACTCATACTCTTTTTCAGCAGGTTTAATCTCCTGAAACCTGTACTCTTTTTCAGCAG
>JAIMJY010000044.1:1333-10834 GCA_020692945.1 Caldisericum sp.
CAGCAGGTTTAATCTCCTGAAACCTGTACTCTTTTTCAGCAGGTTATCTTTTAAATAAATTTTTGCTAAACTATAAAAAGTGGAGGCATGAAAATGAAAACTATTTCACTCACATTTGGCGAAGCAAAGAAGAAAACTTTCGACATTATCAGTATAATAAATAGTGAGTACAAAATTGAGATAAAGGAGGAAGATTAATGAACATAACAATTGCAAATCAAAAAGGCGGTGTTGGAAAAACAACCACAACCGTTAATATTGCAGCAGGCTTAGCTCATAAAGGATTCAAAACCCTCATTATTGATACTGACCCACAGTGCAATTCTACGTCTGTTTTCTTTGAGCCTCACGAAACAGAAAAGTCGCTTTTCCTTGCTTTTAGCGAGCGTGAATTTAATGTTAGAGAAACCGTAAAAGAAACTCACGTTAAAGGACTATATGCAGTTCCTGCAAGTATTCATCTTGCTAAAGTTGAAAGAATGCTTGCAGGGGAGATTGATGCCCCAATAAAATTGAAGAAAGCGCTTCAAAGTGTCACCAATGATTTTGATTTCATCATGATTGACTCTCCACCTTCGCTTGGTCTTCTCACAGTTAATGGACTTGTTGCTTCAGACCATGTGATAATACCGATTGCTCCTTCTCCTTGGGCTCTTGAGGGCGTTGAAGATTTTCTTGATACATTCAAAGGGGTCAAAGAAACATTCAACGAAGAGTTAAAAATTCTTGGAGTGCTCATAACTCTCTACGATTCGCGTACAACGCTTGCAAGAGATGCTGCGATTAGAATTAAAGAAATGTTCGGGGACCTCGCATTTGATGAAATTATACACAGGAGCATTCGTCTTGAAGAAAGCCCGGCGTTCAAAGAGGATATTTTTTCATTTGCACCCGATTCAAAGGGAGCAGTTTCTTATGAAAAAGTTGTAGAGGAGGTAATTCGACGTGTCAGAAAATAATCCTAAAGAAGTTAAAAAAGGTCTGCCAGATAACTTTGCTACGCGTTACAGTAGAAACTATATTGATGAGCTTTCGAGGGAAAAAATTGTTAACAAAGTAAGAGACATAGATATTGATAAAATAATCCCTGACCCAGAACAACCAAGAAAAAATTTTGATGAAAACTCCCTCAATGAGCTTGCAAGCAGCATAAAAGAAAAAGGGATCCTCGAGCCGATACTAGTTAGAAAGCTAGATGAAAATTTCATTATTATTACTGGCGAAAGACGGTGGAGAGCATCAAAGATAGTAGGTAAAACGAGTGTGCCATCAATTGTGCTTGAGCCAAAAGATGCAAAAGAGATAAAGGAAATCCAAATAATAGAAAACCTTCAAAGAGAGGACATTTCTGTCATAGAAAGGGCAAGAGTAATCTATGACTACCTTAAACCTTATGCACATGACAAAAATTTGAAAACTCTATTAATAAATATGAGAATAGGGAGGGATGTGCCAAAGGAGTTTGCGCACACCGTGGGCGCACTATGCAAAACAATCGGCAAAACGCCAGCTACAATCGTGCGTTGGTTGTCGTTGCTTGAACTCCCAGTGGACATTCAGAAAAAGGTTGATAGTCCAAATTCTCCAATTACCTCTCGTCATATTGAATCACTCTTGAAGCTCAAGGACCTTGCTCTTATAAAAGGCGTTATTGAGGTAGTTGAGCGAGAGAATCTTTCTTCAAACGAAACAGGCAAACTTGTTAAACGCATAACAAAAAGGCGAGTAAATGATCCCTTAAAAAGTGCTATTAGGAACATAGAGACAATTGCAAAGATGATAACTTTTATTGAAGGGAAAAAAGAGATTGGAAAACTAAAAGAAGAGCTTCTCATCATTAGAGACCTTTCGCAGGAGCTACTCGAGAAATTACCTAAGGATTAAACCAGCAATCTCCTGAAACCCCTGAACTTATTTCAGGGTCAGGACAGGTTTTTTCATTTGAGAAATGTTATAATTTCATCGATTGGTGGAAATTCGCGCACTGGATAGACCTTCACGAAGATAACCTTTCCATGCTCGTCTACAATGATATTTGCTTGCTCCGAAAAGCCGAATTTCTCCATGAAAATTCCAAGAAGTGAAGCCAATCCACCATGAGGTCAAAAATCAGAGAGCATTTTCAGTTTCTTGACTCCAAGCGAATCTCCCCAGGCCTTTTTTGTAGGAACAGAATCAACGCTTATGCCTACTGGCACCGTGTTGAGTTTTGCAAATGTGTCAAAATTTTCTTCCAGAGACTGCATCTGTTTTGCACAAACATCAGTCCATGCAAGTGGGTGGAACGATAACAGAACCTTCTTGCCTCTAAACTTTGATAGAATGAATTCCTCTTCATGCTGGTCTTTTAAAGAAAAATCTTGTACTATTTCCCCTACTTTTATTGTCATACTTAGTCTCCCTGTGAAATATTTTTATTTCCTTAACTCCTCTGGAGCCGCACTCTTATTTTTTTTGTTTTTGGGTGGGGTATTGAGAAGGGTCTTTTCACCTCCTCAAATTTAGGATCGCAACGGGCACAAAAAGATTGTGCTACTTGCTTCGCAATTAGAGAAGTGCGCGATGACGAAAATGGTTTCTTTGCAAGGGGCAGATAGTGACGAAGCAATCTCATCGCTACTCTCTCTTGACTGGATAGGATTAAGGCGAGGGAAGCAGGTGAAGAGCAGTAAATTGAAACCGGTCTTCACTACTATGGATTTACGGTAGTAACGTACACCTGCCTGCCATTTTCAATCTTTATGATTACTGCACTTTTAATGGGGTTTCTGTTTGCATCAAACTTAATCAAGCCAGTAATTCCATGGTACTCAATATTTTTCATTGAATCTCTAACCTTTGCGCCATCTGTTGAACCTGCATTCTGTATTGCCTGCAGTAGGAGTCTCATTGCGTCATAGTCAAGTACTGCCTCAACATCTGGAGCTTCCCCGTACTTTGCCGTGTAGCCCTTTATAAACGTCTGTACATCTAATCTTGCATCGTCTTTAGAGAAGTGGTTAACAAAATATGTATTATTCACTGCATCGCCACCAATCTTAAAGAGGTCTGGAGAATCCCATCCATCCCCCCCAACAAAAGGACCCATGTAACCAAGGCCTCGCGCCTCTTTTGCTATATGGGCATCATCAGTATAGAGATTAGGGCAAAAGATCGCTTCAGGTTTTTGAGCGAGGATTAGTTTAAGGTAGGAAGTAAAGCTTGCTGCTCCTGTTGGATATGCTTCAAATGTAGTAATTGTGCCTCCAAGTGCCAAGAATTGCCTCTGGAAGAACTCTGCAAGACCTTTTGCATAGGCATCTCCATAATCGTAAAGAACTCCTACTTTCTTTGTCTTGAGATTGCTGAAAGCAAAATCTGCAGCTACTGTTCCCTGGAATGAGTCAATAAAACAAGCTCTAAAAATATAATCTCCAACCTCTGTTACCATTGGGTTCGTTGCAACTGACGAAATCAATGGAGTTCCTGTAATCTGGCAGATTTTGGCAACCGGAAGTGCAACTCTGCTCAATGGCACTCCTGTAATTGCTATGACATTTTCTTCATAGATGAGCTTCTTAGCCGCATTTACTCCTTCAGTTGCATCGTTCTTGTCATCTGCAACTATCATTTCAACAGTTTTTCCAAGAACTCCACCTCTTGCGTTGGCCTCATTAACCGCCATCTCACAACCATTTCGCGCTGATGCACCAAATGACGGGGCACTACCTGTTAAGGGGACAATTACTCCAACTTTGATTATCGCAGATTGTTTTGTTGCGCAGCCTGTAAACAACATGCTCACAAGCACTACCACAAAGAGCACTTTAATAAGAATTAGTTTCGTCTTTGTCCTCATTCTTCCTCCCAAAGGAAATGATATGGGAAATTGATTTTTTGTCAATAGGTTCCAGTGAGATTTATCTTTTGAAGATAAATACTCATCGCTTTTTCTGACGTTATCGTGCTGGGTTGAGAAACTTTAATTTTTACTCTCTTCTTTGTAGACATCTGCTGAACGGTTGTATCCTCTTTCTTCCCAATAGCTTGGGATGTCTTTGTCAGTCACTTCAAACTCTACCACCCATTTTGCGTCCTTATAAGCGCGTATTTTCCATTTACAATAAGACGGAGAGGATATCCATTTGCGATATCAAGGTCTTTTCCGCCCATTTTGTAGGCAAGGATCACATTGTCGCTCAGCAGAAAGTCAAGCGGCAAATCCGTTGTAAATCCGTCGATACTTTTTACCATAACAAATTTGCCGCAATCAAGAATTTGCACGTCTTTGAAAAGTTCCTTTGGGTAGATGCCCGTAAATGTTGCTCCAAGATAACTCCACCCGTCAACACAGTGAATGTCAAATTGAGCGTTGTAAGAAGGCATTTTGTGAATATCCTCGCATTTAAATTCTATCGGCTCTTTCACAAGCCCTGTTATTTTTATCTTATAATTTTTAACATCAACGTCCTTCGGTTTTCCAAAAACTGAAATTGGATAAAGCCTGTCTGTCGGTACCTGCCCTTTCGGCATTATGAAATTTTTATTATCCATTTTTCACCTCTGTGCATATTTTACTTAAAAATGATTTTTGTGTATAATTACATTGTGAATGTCACACTGGCTTTGGAATTTTGCACGTACACGCTACCAGCTTTGGTTGCAATTATTGCAACCTATCAAATATATTTGAGAAAGAAAAAGTACATTGACTTATTTTATATTTCGCTTTTATCCCTACCTCTGGCACTAATTACTGCTTCAATAAAAACAATTTTTATACTAACAGCAGGGCTTACAGAAAGTACATTTTTGTCCGGGAATCTTTTATATTTTATTTTGCTTTGTTTTGCTTCAGTGTTTGCCATAAGAAAGCTTGCAGAAAGCAGCGCCCTCAAAATTTCGAACTATGAAATTGCAGGTATTTTTGTACTTGTTTTGGCCGCTATCTTTACGAGAAGCGCTATAAAAGCAATAGACCTTATTGTTTATGGCACTATAGGATTTGTTATTTTGCATATTGGATATGTAATTTATTCTTTGATTCTACGTTCAGCGGACTCCAAAGGAGTAAAAATTACTAAAATTTCTTTTGTGCTTTCGCTTTTTGCAATATGCTCGGATATTTTGCTTAAAATTCTTTATTACTTCAAAATCATTCCTCTTTTCCCAACAATTCAAGTTTCACTTTCACTTAGAGTTGTAGGGACATTACTTGTTGTACTGCTTGCAATTTTTTTAGGTTCTCAAATTCCTGCATCTGAACCCCCAAAAGAGGTTGCCTCTAACAGAAAGCGTACCGCGTGGAGAGCTTCCCTAATAACCTTCGCAATATCTGTTGCAATTGTCGGGATTATATTCTCGACGTTTACTCGGACACGAACCTATGAAATAGACCATGGAAACGCAATTACTTTAGGCCTTGCCTACAATGTAAACGAGTCTTACGGTGAATTTGATTATTTAATTAACGAGGCAATAAACGGTCTTACGTACCTTTCAGGTGAGTCAAATGTTCTTCTAAGCGAAGCTTCTCGCGAAAAGGAAATGATAGCTTTCTACGAATCGCATAAGTCGCTTTTTGCTTCACTCACATTTATGAATACGAAAGGAGTTATCGAGTTTACCTATCCTTTCACAAGTTCGATTGGAGCGGATATTTCATCTCAACCTCATGTAAAAAGCGTACTTGCCACAAAGCAAATTACGCTTTCGGACCCAATAATGTCTGTGCAGGCTTTCCCTGCACTCATCATACACGTCCCTGCTTTTTTAGAAAAGCAATTTGTCGGAACGGTTGCCGGTCTTATTGATGCGCGGCAGTTTAAAAACTATATAACAAAAGTCCTCCCTGCAACTTATGACATTCTTTTGGCTGAGGATAACATTGTCCTTTCAACAAACATTGACAATTCCCTTATACTCAAACCGCTCCAAGATACTCTTAGCCAAATTAACATTTCAAAGTACTTTTCAAAGTCATTTGCTTTCACGCTTCTTAACAAGCATTTTGAAATTTTTGTGCTTTCAGACAAAGCATCATTCGTAAGTGATGTTAAAGCAAACAATGTCAATCAATGGAGCGCTGTGTTTTTTTTGGTTACACTACTTTTATATGTGTTATACCAATCAACAGAAGCATTACGCAGAGAAGACGATGAACTGAGCAACGCAGTTGAGGCTGCTGTCGAGAGAGAAACGGGCGAGAAAAATAAAGTAATTTCCCTCCAAGCGAAACTCAATGATTTGAGTCAATTTATCCTTGCGACTTCAATCGATATGCCAGAGGAAGAGTTTTTCTCAAATCTTCTCAAAACCTCAACCGAGCTTATTCCCAACGTACAGAAGGGCAGTGCGTGGCTCAGAAAAGGTGAATACGTGTGTCCTGTTGCTTCATGCGGGTTTGACATGACTGCACTAAAGGACATAAAATTAAATGCTAACGAAGAATACAATAAATGGAAATTTGCAGAAGTGTACAGAGTGGGAGGTATTGGCATCGAAAGTTTTAAAGGCGAGAACAAAACTCGTGCCATTGAACTTGGAATGCAAAGCATCAAGCAGACTATAATAATTCCTATCATTATTGATAACGAGTACGTGGGGGGAGTTTTCTTTGACAATCTTGAAAGCGAGGACGTATTTAATGATGAAGATATCGCTCTTTCAAAAACGGTAATGAAACTTGTAAATTACTATATATCCGAAAGGAAAATGATTGGAGAAATAAAAAACGCGGTAAAAAACGTTAGGATACTCTCAGAGGATTTGCAAAGCTTGATTGAATTCCAATCAAATGTTTCTTTCCTTGAAGCAGAAAATGTTTTCTTTGGTAAGCTTCTTGAACTTTCACTTTCCATTATTCTACACGCAGAGAAAGGAAGTGTTTATCTTAGAGATGGGGGCTTGCTTAAACCAATTGCTTGGATAGGCTACCCCGATGGTGCGATGCAAGAACTGGAAATCCTCGTTGAAAGAGAGCTTGATGTTATCAAGCAAGGTGAAGCATTAATCATTAAAAACATCGGTGTTAACGATTTTGCAACCGCTGAACAACGCGAACTTGCAAGGCAAATGGGGAGCACTGGAATAAAAGCCACTATACATGCTCCTATATTTATCGGTTCAGATTATTATGGAGGAATTTTCCTTGATTCGTATAAATCTGAGGATGCTTTTGATCAATTTGACCTGTCTGTTGTTCATGCAATTTCAAACATTTCTTCCCTGTATATTAGAACAAAAACGCTCTTGTATGAGCAAGAACGGGGCATTCTTAGAAACACAATAGTGGTAGAAATCATAAATGCTGTTGGCAGTTCAAAAACGAGAGAAGAAGCGTCGAGTGCGGTTTTCCAGTCTATTTTTAAGCACTTTCCAAAGGCAATTAAAGCAATATGGATTTTTTTTCAAATTGAAGATAGGCATGTTTTATTCTGTTCAACGGAAGGGAAATCTTTCTATAAAACCATTGAAACAATGCCTTCATTCCTCGATGGTGTTAAGCAGTCGGTGATTAAAGATGACCCTGAAATAATTTCCCAGTGTTTAGACTGCATTTCCCTCGGTGGTAGGACAAAAAATGACAAAGGAGTAATTCGGGAGTACGGCAAATACAAAGGAGTAAATCCGCTCGAAAAGAGTGCGAATTGGGAAGGAGTAAAAAACATTTATATTGTGCCAGCTGGAAAAGAAAGGTTTTTGTTGTATGCGTTTGATGTTGGGCTATTAAATTCTTCCGAAAGAAACACTCTTGATGAGATATCGGTTGACATTGCAAATGCTATTGAGAATTTTGAGATTTCTGTGGAAATGGATGCAAGCTATATTGAAATTCTTATTTCCCTTGCAAAAGCAATTGACTCAAAGGACCCTTACACGAGAGAGCATTCAGAAGGGGTTACGAATGTTGCGTATCTTATAGGACGCCGTATCGGCCTTGCGAATAAAGATATGAAAAACCTCCTTTATGCATCTATCCTGCATGATATTGGAAAAATAGGTATTCCTGAAGCAATACTTCAAAAACCAGGTAAACTAACTAACGAGGAGTTTGAGATTGTAAAAGAACACCCTTCCGAAGGAGCAGAAATTATAGGCTCAATAGACTTCCTTAAAGGTGCCTCAGTTACGCTCTTACACCACCACGAACGATACGATGGCAGGGGTTACCCATCAAAGCTTAAAGGTGATGAAATACCTTTCCTATCACGGATAATTGCTGTAGCAGACTCTTTCGATGCAATGACAACGGCACGACCCTATAGATCCGCTAAAAACTTTGAAGAAGCTGTTGAAGAAATCAAAAAATGCAAAGGGTCACAGTTTGACCCGGAAATTGTTGATGCGTTTTTGATGATTCCAAAAGAGGAAATCGAAAGTTTTTCACAAAATACAACGCTTTCGGAGCTATTCGCTGAAGTTATTTCGCTGGAGTATGAAAATAAAAATACTTCTATCAGCTAGCTCGAAAATTTACTCCTCTGTAACCTGCGCTCCTTATCAGCAGGTTACTCGCGAATACAGCGAACACAAAGGATGAAAGATGCCATGCGGGATGTACGAGACCTATGATCATAGGAGGCTTTACAAAGTTTTCTCTCATTGACTATCCAAACAAGACCTCGGCAATACTATTTACACAGGGGTGCAATCTTCGCTGTCCTTTCTGCCACAACCCTGAACTCGTGAAGCCGGAGCTTTTTGAAAAATCAATTCCTTTTGAAGAAATAGCCAATTTTTTAAAAAAGCGCATTGGGCTCGTTGATGCAGTTGAATTTACAGGAGGTGAGCCAACTCTTCAGAAAGACTTGAAGGAAGCAATTGTACAAGTTAAGAGTCTGGGTTTCTTTGTCAAGCTTGATACAAATGGTACTAACCCGGAGATTGTTAGAAAACTTCTATCCAACAAACTTATTGATTATATAGCGATGGATATAAAATCATCAATTGATAGATATGACGATGCAGCAGGGATGATTGTTGATAAAGACAAAATCATTGAAAGCATACAAATTATAAAAAATTCTTTAACAGATTACGAATTCAGGACAACGATGATAAGGGAAATCGTTGGTGACGAGGAAGATATAGAAAAAATAGGTGAGATGATTAAGGGCTCAAATTCTTATTATTTTCAAAAACCCCACTTTGATAAAATGCTGTCAAAAGATTTTAAAGGAGAAGCTTTTAAGGATACCGAACTCCTCGAATTTAAAAAGATAATGGAAAGGTATGTAGATTTTGTTGGGGTAAGGTAAAATGTCCACACTCCTCGTGAGCGGATTTAATTCTTTGTAATCCATACTCTTTCTCAGTGGATTATTTTGTGGTAGTATCGAACGTTTTTCTTTCTTTAAATTCTTGTGCCTTTCCTTCGTTCCACATAGAAATACTGCGATAATACCCGACTACTCTCGAGTAAATTTCTGTCCTCTGTCTTGTTTCCTTTGGAACAACTGTACCATCGTCAAGAATCAGGTTCCCCTTTTCGTCTTCTGTATAATTTTCCATTTGAGTCTC
>JAIMJY010000045.1 GCA_020692945.1 Caldisericum sp.
CCTTGTTATGCTTTTCTCCTTTACCGAACTAAATTTTATTTTTTCCATTTTATTTAGTATTATTTAATTGATTTTATTAAATTAACAATTGTAAATTAAAATCAAAAAATAGTATGTTGTGAATAAAAACACTATTCCACAAACATGATTTTAAGATAGGGTAAATTTATTAAATGTCTTTGTGTTTATTTATTTTTAGAAATTTCATAAAACGCATCTTTAACCATTTCAATCTCTTTATCTTTTAGTCCATAAACAGAAAGTTTTATATGTTTTGTAAGACCCTTCTGAATCCCTGTAATGCCCCGTTTTTTCATCTCATCTGCAAGGAAAAATCCTTTCTTTTTATGTTTCTGTGACATCTCCCAGAATAACGGAGTTTCAAAATGCAGCAAATGATGCCTGTGCGGGGTTTCTCCAAGAAGCATAATTTCTCCGCTTCCGAGGTCTTCCATAAAATCAACAAAATCATTAATTTTCTTTAATTCATTATCCCAGTTTTTAACCCTTTCCTTAACATAATCAAAAGTGAGCATTGAACTGATAAGGGGTATGCCTCCAATACTGCAGCCAAATATATTCGGGATTTTTTTTCCAAATACCCTGCCGCTCCAGTCAGGTTTTTGTGATGATGTTATAAATGCAGATTTTTTCCACTCATATGTCGTTACCAAAAAGCCAAGAGGAGCAAGAGATGCCATGGATTTATGTGCTGAAACCGTAAGAAAATTTGCTCTCATCTCTTTCATGTTTATTGGTTTAACACCTGCAGTATATGCAGCATTTACCATATATGGAACTTCATAATCCTCGCAGATTTTACCGACTTCATTTACAGGAGCAATATTGCCATAATAGGGATCAGCGTGTGTCACAACAACCAATGCAGGTAATTTTCCTTTATCTTTTTTAATTTCCTCAATTTTAGCAGCGAATGATTCAGCATCTACTTTGTACTCAGGATAACCAGAATGCGGCGGTTCTGTGACTTTCAGATCGCACATTTCAGCTGCAATATTTGTAGAGTAATGGCTGTTTGGGTCAGCAATAACCACATTGCAGTATTTCTCTTCCTTTACAAGTTCCGATACTGTTTTCATAACAGCAAACTGTGCTCCTCTGCAGCCAAATGTATGTTCTGCATAATCTCCGCCATAAAAGTGTGCAATCTCTTCAAGAAATTCCTTTACGGGCGGTTTTGTCACAAGACCAGACCTTCCTTCAAGACAATTATGGCATACATTATATCCTTCGTTCATCCATTTTTCGTCGTATAATTCTTTCTGCACTTCTTCTGGAACAATACCTCCTCGCATTAGTGGATTTATTATTATAAAATTTTTATATGTGTTTTTGAAGTTCATTTTAATTTTTTTATCATTTTTTCAACAACATTCTTAATTATCTCTTCTAAATTTTCCCCGGAATAAAGGTCAATTCCAATTTCCTCAATATCAAATGTACCGACAATATCATTCCATTTCCCTCTTTTCCTGACATCAAACGGTTTTTCTACCATCACCTCACCATTCACAGGCACGTGGAATGTTATACAAGTATGTCTGCCTTGTAAGTCCTTGTTTAAATAAATTCTCACATTATTTCCATTAACTTTCCCAAAAAAATAATCTGTTCCTTTCTCAAATCCGATTTTATTAAAATTCCGCTGTATCTGCGGATGTATATCTGAAGTAATGCAACCACAAAAAGCTCCACATGTTTTGGATAATGCTTCAATTTTCTCTGCTAATTCGAGTGCTGTGTTGTACGGCATGCCGATAACCACTTCATTATCGCGAAATTCCGCAAACATTCTTGCTCCATTACATAAAAACGAAACATTCGGTGTTTTACTAGTAAAAACCTTGGCAGTTGCTTCGCCGCAGACACCCATTTCCCCATGAAATTCTGCTTTAATTCCGTTAAGCAGCACTGATAAATCCATCATCTGTTTTGGAGTGACGATAGCAAGCACTACATCAGAATCCTCAATTTCACCGATTCTTATTGCTTTTGTATTTGCGGGCATAATTCTTGGTTGAATATCCACATATTTCGGCTCAATAAAACCAAGGCATATTTCTGCATTCGGGCACGATATATCAGATACCTTTATCGTAAATTCGCTGCCTTTAATTACTGCTTCCCTAACAAACTGGCAGTATCGCATCGGCTTTGCAGGTCTCTTATCATTGTCTTTTTTATCTTCTTCGCTTAGTATCTTAACTCCAATCAGTTTATACTTACTTCCAATGTACGATCTTATTGTTTTGTCTATGTCCATATTTATATAATTTTAAGATTTTTATTTAATTTAACATTCTTTTGTTATTTCTTTACTCCACTTCGCTTTGTTCATTTTAAACTTTATTATAGTAAATCGTTGCATTTGACACACAGTTTACAATAGCAAATTATGCACATTCTTCATTCTGTTCGCTACATGTGAATTTATCCATATTTTTCACTTCTAATTCATTATGTCCATGAAGCTTCACAAAGATGTCTTTTATTTGCTACTCGATCTTTTCTTTACAACAATACGCCAATCTTTACCTGAAATTTTCTCAACTCCTAAAATTTCATGTCCTTCATCCTTCAAACTCCTCGGGACATTTTCAAGTGCTGGAAGATGATCCAAAATTATTTCCAGAACTTCTCCTTCCTTTAATTCCTCTATTGCCAATTTTGTTTTTACAAATGTCATTGGGCATATCTCTCCTCTAATATCAATGTTTCTATTAATCTTCATTTTTTTTGTTTGTTTTGTAGTTTTTAAATTTTAACAACTCTTTCTTTACTTTTTCAACGCCAAGATTAGATATAAGGTCCGCACTTCTCCATTCTTTTCCTTTCGCATGTTCGACAAGCAACTTAAAATAATTTTCCACAAATTTTACGCAATCCTCCTCCGACAAATTTTCTGCCATCTTAATTCCTACCATTGGATGTGTACCTAATCTCCCCCCAAGATAAACATTATATCTTCCTTTATCAATACCAACAAAGCCGATGTCGCTTAAAACTCTTGGAACCGTGCAACCTTTTATGCATCCTGACACTGAAATCTTTGTTTTATGTTTCAAGTCATAATAAAAAAATTTATCAAGTTTTAATCCGAGTGATTGGGAGTTTGTAACTGCTTCAGAGCAGTATTTTTCATCATAACATATATCAATATTTCTTACTCTTGACCCGCATCCTGCCAACTCAAGATAAACCTTATCAAGTTCCTTTTTTACATTTTCAACATCTTTTAATCTAATATAAGGGATTATGGGGATCTGCCTACTTGAAAATAAAACATATCCTTTCCCATATTTCTCAGCAATGTCTGCAACTTTTCTTAACTGTAATGCAGGCATGTTGCAGCACAGGTTTTTAACCCATACCGAGAACATATCCTTTCCACGTATTTTTACAAATCCCCCCCTCTTTAATTTATTAAGATCTATTTCTCCTTCTTTAGGAGGGCATTTTACTGCTAATTTCTGTTGTTTATTTTCCATCTTCTATTCTTATAATTTTTTTAAATTTTTCAATTCCGTATTTATTTATCAAATCTCGGACATCACAACCCGGGTTGTCTTTTAAAATTTTTAAAATATTTTCTGTGATTTTCAATGCGCCATCTTCTGAGATAAATTCCGCAACCCTTTCCCCAAGTATTGTATTATCTACATCGATTTCTCTTCCACCAACCAGCACAGCAAAACCCTTTCTTCCCGCTGATATAGCACCAAATGGGCATGCTCTAATACATTTCCCGTCATGACGGCATTTATCTCTACTTATCCAGATCTTGTTTTCATCACGTGTTATCGCTTTCTCTTTGCAAATTTCAACGCAGAGCCCACATTTTTTACATTTCCCTAAATCAATTTCCGGCTCAACAACACCCAAAAAGCCGACATCACTTAAATATGACATTCCACAGGAATTCGGACACCCTGATGCGTAAATTCTTATGTTAATATTATCAAAATTCATTTTTTTAACCAGTTTATCAATCTTTTGCAAAAGCGTTTGAGGATCTACGATTCCTTCAGTACAATAGTTACCAAAGCAGGACTGCATGTTATCAATTCCTTTATCTAGTATTTCAAGACCTGCTTTTTCAAGTTCTTTTTTTATCTCGTGCAAATCCTTTTTTTTTACTCCAGGAACTTCCGGCGATCCACGGACTACAAAGTGTACAAAACCATCCCCATATTTTTCGGAAATATCCGCTATCTTTCTTACCTGCTCTGATGTTACTTCCCCACAGATTGCTTTAATTCTTAATATCATTTTTCTTGTTTTAAAGTTCTAATAGAACATAAATGAAATACAATTGCTGTGAATATCAAAAACAGCACAATTTTACCGATAACATCGTGAACAACAAAAACAATAGAGTATCCTATTGTTAATGCTAAAAGAGAGATTGAATAAACCTTTGCTTTTAATGAGATTCCTTTCCCTTCCCTATAATTTTTGATATAACTACCGAATATTCTATTATTCAAAAGCCAGTTATAAAACCGTCTGGAACTATTCGCATAACATGCTGCAGCAAGTAACAGGAATGGCGTAGTCGGCAAAAGAGGTATAAATATTCCTATGAACCCAACCAGTACAAAAAAGGTTCCTGCACCAACCCATACTCCACGAATTAAATCTTTGTATTTCATTTTCTTATTGTTAATTTTATCCAATCTTCAATTTTTTCAAAATCAAATTTGAGATTATTCTTGAATGCCACCTGCCCGATTGTTTCAATGGCCGGAAGATAGACAATTAAAATTTCCAGTTCCTCATCTGCTTTCAGTTTCTCCATTGCTTCTCTTGCATGAATCATTGTGAAAGGGCATTTCTCCCCTCTTAAATCAAGTTTTTTTGTTTTTATTTTTTTCATCATTTTTTTTCATTCGCATTTTTAATATAATTTATCAAAATCTCTGAGACCTCTGGCCTCATGATCTCTTTTGGTGGCTTTTCCCCTGCGCGCAGCATTTCCCTAACCTTTGTACCACTTAAAGAAACATGAAATTTCTCATCGTGCGCGCAGGTTTTCTTTGTTGCCATAGAAGAGCATTTTTTGCAGTAAAATGCGTTTTCAAACATCATCGGAATTATTATTAATTCAACCACCTCAAATTCATTAAATATTTCCTGTGCTTCATAAGTACCGTAGTAATTTCCAACGCCAGCGTGATCCCTGCCGATTATCATGTGAGTACACCCATAGTTTTTTCTTACAAGAGCATGAAATACTGCTTCTCTAGGTCCTGCGTATCGCATATATGTTGGAAATGCTGCAAGGACAACCTTATCTTTCGGAAAATAATGTTCAATTAATTTTTCATAACATTTTATTCTCACGTCTGCAGGAATGTCATCCTTTTTTGTCCATCCAACAATCGGATGGATAAGCAACCCATCCATTGTTTCCAATGCACATTTTTGTATATATTCATGTGCCCTATGTATCGGGTTTCTTGTCTGGAAACCAACAATCCTGCTCCAATTCTTCTCTTTAAATAACGCCCTCATTTGCTCCGGAGTATAAAAATATTTAGAAAAATTATGTTTGGGCGTATCAAGCATAGTTATTTTCCCTCCGATATATACATTCCCCTGGTTGTATAAATTTCTGACTCCGGGATGCTCTTTATCTTTTGTGTGATACACCAATTGTGCTTCTTTTTCTTTATTGTACGTATATTTTTCTTCAATTTGCATAGTTCCCACTATTTTTTGATTGAAGGTTAATGCGGCAACCGTATTTTCCTGTATCCCCATAGCCACATCATTTGATACATCAAGTGTTATTGGCAATGTCCACACAAGTCCTGAATGTAATCGCATATCCTCAATTACGGACTCGTAATCTTTTTTTGTCATAAACCCATCTAAAGGCGAAAAAGCACCGGTTGCTATCATCTCCAGATCAGATAAATGTTTTTCTCCTATTTTTAATTTTTTCAAATGCTCCGCGCTCTTCATCAGGTATTCTTTTTCTTCTGCATCTTTGATTACTCTATCTACTAATCTACCTCCGTGGGGTGATATTTCAAATCTTTTCATTTTAAAATTATACTCTTAATTAAATTATTAATTTCAAACCGCTGAGTAATATGACAAATGAAATCATTATTCTTAATGACTTAACCGGCGCTTTTACAGCGTAATGGCTGCCTATAATAATGCCCGGAATCGAACCTAAAAGCAGGTTAAATACCAGCCATATATCCGTATTTCCCATCTGTAAATGTGTCAATGCCCCGACGCCCAAAATAACTGCTCCTGCAGATAGATTGGTTCCGATGGCAGATGACGGCGAAAGTTTAAATATCATCAACATTGCAACAATCATCATAACCCCTGTTCCTATGGAAGTTAACCCAGTTATAAAACCAATAATAATACCAACCAATCCGGCAAGTACTCTCTCTTTATTACCGATTTCCAGTTCCGTAGATAATTTTATGTGGGATTCTTTCCATGTTTCCCAGAGCAATAATAGAGATAATATAATAAGTAACAATCCAAGAATAAAACACAGGGTTGCTTCAGGTATTGCTGTACTGAATAACGCACCAAAATATGCACCGGGAATTCCTCCGACAATGAATGGTATACTGATGCTGAATTTCACGGTATTATGATATATATGCTTTATTGCTCCTGCCGATTTCATAATTGCTCCCTGCATGAGTTCTGACGCTACCGCGACTGTCGGGGGTATGCCAAATAATATTACTAGTGCAGGCGTACCAAGAATTCCGGTCCCGCAGCTTGTCAAACCAACAAGTATGCCTATTCCCAGGCCCAAAAGTATTATTAAAGGATCAATCATTTTAGTCTTTTTTATCTCTTTTAATTTTATTTATTTTTATTGAGGTGCAAACCGCATTCCTTATTTTCTGGGGCCTCCCACCACCATCTCCCAGCTCTGATATCCTCATTGTTTTTAACTGCACGTGTGCAGGGTGCGCACCCAATGCTTGTAAAATTTTTATCGTATAATTTATTATAAGGAAGATTATTTTTCTTAATATAGTCCCACACATGTAATTCATTCCAGTCTGCAAGAGGATTGATTTTCATTAGATTATTTGCTTTATCATATTCAACTTTCTTCAGGTCTTTGCGGGTAACTGCTTGCTCTCTTCTCAGTCCCGTTATCCATGCATCCAATCCCTGCAATGCCTGTTTCAGCGGTTCAACCTTTCGTATATTGCAGCATTCCCTGCGTGCTTCAATGTTCTTTCTGAAGGAATAAAATCCGTGTTCTGTTTCAAGTTTCTTAACCTCATTTGCATCTGGAAAATATGTCTTTATTTTTATATTATATTTTTCCCTAATCTTTTCCATTACCTTGTAGGTTTCTTCATAAAGACGTCCCGTGTCTAATGTAAAAATCACTACATCAGGATTGATTTTAACAGCTATGTCTATTAACACAACATCTTCTGCTCCAAAGGATGAAGCTAAAGCTATGTTTTTATGTTCATAGAATGCCCATTTTAGCAGTTCTTCTGCAGACTTATTTTCAATGTTTTGATTCATTTTCTTTCTTTAATCCACAAAATTCTTCATAATCAATTAATTTTGTTATTGTCGGATTTTTCCCACAAACAGGGCAGTTAGTGTCCTTTGGCACATTAACTTCCTGAAATTCCATGCGCAGTGCGTCGTAAAGCAGCATCCGCCCTTTCAATAAATTTCCGATGTTAAGTATATATTTCATGGCTTCAGTTGCTTGTATCACTCCAATAATCCCTGGCAGAACGCCTAATACTCCAGCTTCCTGGCAGCTTGGTATCATTCCTGGCGGAGGCGGCTCAGGGAATAAACACCTGTAACATGGTCCGTCATTTGGGATTATCGTTGTTACCTGCCCTTCAAACCTGAAAATCGCACCATATATCAGTGGCTTATTTTCAAAAACGCATGCATCATTCACAAGGTAACGTGTAGGAAAATTATCGCTGCCGTCAATGATGACATCATAATCCTTGATTATTTCAAGTGCATTTTCTGATGTAATTTTTTTGTTATGCTGTATGATCTCGACATCCTGGTTCAGTGCAGTAACTTTCTCCTTTACCGACAGCGTTTTTAATTTATTAATGTCATTTGTCGTGTGTAAAATCTGTCTCTGTAAATTACTTAAATCGACCACATCCATGTCCACTACACCAATTTTTCCAATGCCTGCTGCTGCTAAATAGATTATTGCAGGGCATCCAAGACCTCCTGCTCCTATTACTAATATCTTTGCATTATTTAATTTTTTCTGCCCTTTTCCTCCAACTTCTGGTAGGATTATATGCCTGCTGTATCTTTTTATCTGATCTTCTGTGAAATCTGTGAAATCAAACATTTTAAATTTTGTTTTTGTTTTTGTACGTGTTTAGCACGGTGAACACATATAATATATTTTTTTATAGTTACCCTCCGGCAACCGCTGGAACTATTGTGACCTCATCGCTTCCGTTAACCTTTGTGTTCAGACCATCTAAAAACCTGATGTCCTCTCCATTCACATAAATGTTAACGAATTTTCTTACTTTGCCTTTTTCATCCAGTAATCTGTTTTTTATTCCCAAATATTTATTGTTCAGATCATTTATCAATTCGTTAATAGTGCTTCCGTTGCCTTTTACTTCTGATTCTCCATTTGTAAATTTCCTTAAAGGTGTGGGTATTTTTATGTTTGTCATTTTTATGTTTGAATTTTTTTTGTTTATTCTATTTATTCTATTTTTAAATTTTGTTTATTCTTATTTTTGTTTATTCTTATTCTATTTCACACCAATTCTTGCTGTATATTTCATTGAAAGATAAACCTTTCTGTTTTAGCTGCACATAATTTGTAAGTTCCTTTACAAATCTTGAAGCCCATTTTTCAATATCCTCCTTTACAGCATCGTTAAAATCATCACCTTTTCCGTATCCAGGGCATTCTTGCATTGCCTTTAATTTCAATATTATTTCATCCCCGTAAACTAAGCCGTCAAATTTGAAAGGCAGCAATCTGCACACCAATGGGTGCTTGTCAATCTTGTGCAGCTTGCAAGAATAGTCATCATTGGAAAAGTAGCATTTTCCATCCTTTTTCCTTGTTTTAAGACGAAAAAGTCCTGGCTTGTCTTCGCTTGTGTGAACAAATTCTTCTGGTTTAATGCCTAATGCATCACTGATTCTTTTTATACTACCAATAGTTACCAGCGGAGGATACTCGCAGCATAATGCTCCACATTCTTTATATATACATTTCCATTTCTTTATCTCCTTGTCTGCTATTATGTTAATCATTTTATTGATTTTAATTTAATTTTTTTAATTTTTTTCTTTAATTTAGTATTTTATTTTTGAATTTCGTCTAAAATTTGTTTTACCTCATCGCCGTATCCAAATTTTTTTCCATATTTCCACAGATCATCTACAATTCGTATACCTGATCCTGTGATGTTTGCAACAACAATGCTTCCTTTTTTTAGATCCCCCCGCAAAACGCCGTTTATAATTCCTGCCAATGTTACGCCGCCAACAAATTGTGAAAATATTCCTTCTTTGAAGTACAGGTCTATATTGCTTTTGAATATTTCTCTGTCGGGAATTTTCCATCCGCCGCCGCCGCTTTTTTTAATGACATTTAGTGCTTGGTATCCGCTTCCAGGATTTCCGATTGCTATGCTTTTTACTATTGTCTGCGGATTTTTTATTGGAATTATATCCCCTGTAGGGATTGCATCTATTACAGGAGCGCATGCCGCCGACTGGGAACACCACATCTTTACTTGATTATCAAATAAATTAAGATTTCTTAATTCTTCTATGCCTTTATATGCAGAACAAAACAATGCCCCGCTACCTGTAGGATACACTATATTCAGCGTTTCATCAACACCATATTCTTTCAATTGAAGTGCTATTTCAGTTCCAGATGTCTTTGAACCCTCCTTATAGTATGGTCTGAAACTGCTATTTGGCACAAAGGACTTCCTTCTGCCTGAGGTCTTAATTTCTTCTATGTTAGCTTTCTCACAATCATCCATGGCTTTGATATTTGTCTCATCGTAACTACCGTTATATTCTATCAAATCCTCGGGACTGGAAAGGTATTGTCTTATAGCATCCTTTTTTACTTCACCAAGTGTATTTGGAACATATACCTTACACCCCATCCCAAGTTCTTTTGCGAAATATGCACTTGATATGGCAAGATTCCCTGTTGACGCTACATAGACAGTTTTATATCCAGCTTCCAATGCTTTATTGAATGCTAATGTAACTGGCCTATCTTTAAAGGAATTTGTTAAGGCACATTCTGAGTCCAATTTGAAGTATAATTCAATGCCAAGGTCATCGCCGATCTCCTTTGATTTTACGAGCGGAGTGTATGGAATTTTTTTGTCTACAAGTACTTCATTCACTGGCAGGAGCTCTTTTAGTTTCCAGAAGTTGTCAGGTCTTTTGTGTACCTCATCCTCTGTAAGTATCCCCTTTAGCAGATCATAATCGTATTTCACATCAAGCGGTCCCATGCAAAGGTCGTAGCAAATGTTTACCATGGTTGTTCCTTGTTCTTTTTTGAGTTTATCCAGTGTGTATTTTTCCCCGCAGTTCAGACACTCTAGATAAGATACATACCCAATCCGATTAGTTGTGTTATCCACACTTTCCATTTGCTTTAAAATTATTTTCTTTATAATCTATGTGTTTCTTGTTGTTTATTGTTCCCAAAATATTTTTGTAGATTATTTTTCCTGTTTTTATAAAATTTTTATTATTTATTTATCTTTATTTA
>JAIMJY010000138.1 GCA_020692945.1 Caldisericum sp.
AAACAACCTCGGATAAATAAAATTAAGCCAGTCAGAATGATACCTCCCGCTTGCCTCTGCATTTGTAGTTAGCTTATTCCCTTCACTGTCAATCTGCCCTGTCTTTGATATGCTGGTTTGCAGTGCGCTCTTAAATGGTCTTTGAAATGAGCTTGCGAATAAAAAGTCCATTTGCACTGCTTAACCTGCATATCATCTTAATGTAATTATACAACTGACGTAAACATCTTAAAGTCTTATAAATAGAGCATTAACAAAATTGAAAGTTCAACCATGTTCTAAAAGTTTAAATGCTTAAAATATTTTCCTCACCTTCTGTTACAATATATACCTCGGCTTTGCGTAATTGTTTTTTTGAATAAAGCGTTTTTATTCCAACTTTCTGGCCTGGAGAGGCTTTTTCGACATCTTCATTATCGATCTGCAGCGAAGTAACTTTTTCTTCTAAATACCCTGTTGGTGTAATGTACCCAATACGTTGTTCTTTGTGCAATTCATCCTCTACTATTTCTACTCCAACTACACATTCTTTATCCCAATAATGGAATACTTTTCCTAAAGGTTTATAAATACTTGGGGCACGAGATATTCTTCCCGTTCTGTAGAAAAATTCTCTGATTATTTTATGATCCCATCCCAATTTCATTGCTCCTTTGATTAAAAGAAATAGATCCCACGAAGTTAAAATTGCGATGTCATAACCTTTTGCATCCTTTTCCTGTTGAGAAGTAAATGCATTACTTCTATCAAGAGGAGGAAGATTGTGCTGATGATTTACTATTAATACTCCACGAATATCAGTTCTGTTCCATCCCTTCATTCTCCTATTAACATACTTAATGGCTTGCATAATGTCTGCTTCTTGTGGAACACCCGTTAATCCCTTAACCTCTATCAATAAGGTAGGTGATTTATCAAAAATCTGTAGATCTTCTTGCTTTTGTGTATCTACATCTCCATTCTGTATTTCTTTATCTACATCGATTACTTTTTCAAAACCGATAAATTCTAAGCATTTCTTAATATTCACAACCAGCTCTCGGCCTGTCGAAGTAAGAATACCAGAGAGAAAACTAAACTGATTTCTTTCATTTTCAATTTTTTTATCAAGTTTATCTATTTCTTCTTGTGCCTTCTTTTGAATTCCAATCTTCTCTTCCTTGAGTTTAATGATAGAATCAGGCTGGTACTCATCATTATTAATCCATTTTTTACTCTCTGCATTTGGGAAAATATCTGGAGATATTACTGGAAGAATTTCATTCAGCAGTGCCAAAACAAACTCCGGCTTATTCGACATCTGGGGAAGGATCATGATATGGCCTTTTGAATCTTTAATTTCCATTAGACCTCCAACATACTGATCAAATTTGTTTTTTAAGATAGGGCTCCATATAAAAAACGATGACGGACTTACACTTAAGGTAGCCGTGTAGTATGCATCTTTGATATTTTTACTAAAAAACTGGAGAATTTCAGAATCATCATCTAAGATGTAGATCTCCTCGCCGTAATCTTCATTTACATTGAAGTGATCAAATATAGACAAAAACCCCAAACTATTCAATTGTAATGAGGGATTAGTATCAATATTGCTTCCTTTTACTTGATGAAGATTTTGATAGAAACGTGGTTGAGCAAAAATGACAAAAAGTCCTCCGTTGGCCAAGGTACGGTCAAAATTGTTTCTTACCTCTTTCATCTGTACAAGTCTTGGGTCAATAGTATCTTGTTTACATTGCATTAACCAACGGTCTTCATTGCCTCGAACTCCAACTCCTGCAGGATAAGGTATAGTTTCCTCAGGAGGTGTTAAATCAATTATTGTCACTTCTTTTTCAGCGTAATTTTTAGGTAGATTGCCGTTAGTAATTACTGGCAGGAATTTGCCATCTGGTTCTACTTTATAAGGCGTGCCAAAACTTCCAGCTACTGCATTAAATCCAGCAGACCGAACAAGTTGGAGAGTTTCTTCAGGTAAATCTAAAAGCAGAATTTTAGGCTTTTCGTATTTAGAAATAAATTCTTTCAGGGGCTCTTCTTCGTTCATTTTTCCTCTATATTCATTTTTTCATCTTCCTACTCATTAACATA